>NZ_JBICSQ010000016.1:0-141292 GCF_043197175.1 Amycolatopsis sp. NPDC049252 | reverse complement strand
GGCCGCCCGGAGCGGGTCGCCGAGGTGCCGGGCGTGAGCAGGTCGAGGATGCGTCCGCCGAGCCGGCCGGACGTGCCGGCGTGCACGCGCCGGGCAGCCCGGCGAGCCTGACCGACCCGCCGGCCGGTGACCGGCCGGGTGAGGACCTGCACGCTGGCGTACTCGTCGCGGCCGAGGCCGACCGGTGCGCCGAGCAGTCCGCGGATCGGGTCGGCGTCGAAGCCGGTCCGGATCGGAAGGGCTTCGGAGCGCGCAAGCCGCAGCTGGCCGCCGACCGTGACAGGCCGTCGGTCGGCGCCGGGCTCGGGCAGCGGCGGCCCGGCGGCGACGGTTCGGGTGTGACAGCCGGGCCAGGCGGCTTCGATGGCGCGCTCGACGAGGCCGGGCGGGATCACGCCGGGAACCCACAGCTGCAGGGTGACGCCGTGTTCGGAGAAGCGGTACTCCCACACGAGGTGGGGCTGGCCGGCGAACCAGCGCCGCCAGCTCGGCCGCAGCAGGCCGACGAGGTTGGACCACAGCAGCGCGCCCCCGGCGGGGTCGACGGTCGGCGGGGCGAGGACGGTGACGCATCGCGCGTCGGCGACCAGCGCGGCGTGGCAGCGGTGCCGCCACCAGCGCCGACCGAGCGCCTGCGCCGCGCCGAGGACGGCGAGTACTGGCACGACAACCGGCCCCCAGCTCAGCGCCCACCCGATCGCGGCGGCGGTGACCTGGTGGAGGGCTGTCCAGGGGTCGGTCAGGTAGCTTCCGATCCAGCCCTGATGGAGATTGATCATGACCATGTGGACCTCCGCAGCTGGCCGGATGCTGACGAAATTCGCTGTCTTCCGACGCCGTCGCGTCGGAGAATCCGAGGACGCAGACGATGGCTGGAAGGACGTGCAGCGTGACCCGCGCCGGCGACGATGAAGATCTTGAGCGCGTGGTGCGTCGACTGGACGCGAGCAGTGCCGAGGACGCGATGGATGCGCAGGCGGAGCTGATCTACCGCGGTCATCGTGAGACCGATGTGATCGCGCCGCTGCTGCGATGCCTGCCGACGTTGAGCCGGTACGGGCAGTTGTGCGCCATCGAGATCATCGAAGAACTCGGCGACCCCCGCGCCGCACAGCCCTTGATCAGCCTGCTGACCAGTGAGCACGACACCGTGCGGGAGTGGGCCGCGCTCGCCCTCACCGATTTCCCCGTGCCTGAAGCCGTTCCGGCTTTGCGGCAGGCCTATCAAGCCTGCCGGAGCCGCGGCGTCCGTCCGGATTGGAGCGAACCGACCGGCATGCGCTTCGCGCTGACCGCTCTCGGCGCGCGGAAACCCGTCGTCCCGCCCTTGACGGCGGAGCTCCGGATCACCACGTCCGACGGCGCCGAGGCGTGGCCGTCGACCCGGCTGCTCGACGTGCTCGACGACCTCGCCGCCCACGACCAGGCGACGCTTTACTTCCAGCTCTGGCAGGTCGCATCCGACCCGAGGCGCGGGATGTCGGTTCCGGACATCGAACCGGAGCTCGACCTCGCGCAGCCCTGGTCCGCGTTGGTCGACGATGCTCATCGCCGAGCCGTCACCATCGCCGCCGGCGCGGCGCTCAAGGCCGACGTGGTCGCGACGATCGAGTGGATCGACGAGTCCGACCGCTGAATCACCGCGCAGGTTTGTCATAGCTCGACCCAATCCGGGTTCGATCCCGAGTCCTGCAGGCCTGCCAGGAACTCGGGGTCGGTGGTGACCAGGACGTCCTCGGCCGGTGAGGCGAGGGCCTGGAAAGCGACCCATTCGGTGCCGGAACCGAGCAGGCCCTGGCCGCGGTCGGCGGTGAGCAGGAACTGGCGCTGCCCTTCGGACAGGTTGAAGGTCGCCGCGATGCCGTCGATCGCCTGCGGGGACTGGCGCAGCAGCACAGTGGTGGCGGCGTTGGCCACGATTGCGCGGCCGAGGTCGCTGCCCAGCACGTCCTCGATGTCCTGGGTCGCGACCGTGAGTCCGGCCCAGTGCTTGCGGAAGGTCTTCGACATCCGGAAGAGGAACTTCGCGCCTTCGGGCGACTGCATCAGCAGCCACGCCTCGTCGACGACCACCAGCCGGCGCCGGCGGTCGGCCGGGTTGGAGACCCGCCGCCAGATCGCGTCGAGGGTCAGCAGCGTCCCGATTGCCTTGAGCTCGTCGGGCAGGTCCCGCAGGGAGAGCACGACGAAGTGACCGTCGGGCGCCGTGGTCGTGGGACCGGAAAAGAGGTCCGCGAACGCACCGTCGACGAACGGGTGCAGCCGGGCGGCGAGGTCCGCGGCCACATCGTCTCCACCGGCGGCGAGGGTGTCGCGCAGGTCCCGCATCAATGGCGCGGGCCGCGTCCACGTGCGCGAGTCGGTGGTGATGCCGACACTGGCGTAGGTCGCGATGATGGCAGTGTCGAGGACCGCGCGTTCACCGGCGGTCAGCTCGGTGCCGAGGCACACGGCGAGCACCGTCTGCAGGAACAGCGCGCGCCGGGTCAGCGCGTCGCTCGGTGCGGTCCGCCGGCCGGACGCCGTGACGTGGATCGGCAGGTCGAAGGGGTTGAGCCGGACGCCGCCCGCTCCGAGGTGAACGTAGGCGCCGCCGACCTGCGCGGCGAGCCGGGCGTACTCGTCTTCAGGATCGATGACGAACGCCTGGACGTCGCGGTAGAGGCTGCGCAGCGTCTCGAGCTTGACCAGATAGGACTTTCCCGACCCGGAACGGCCCAAGACGACGGAGTTGTGGTTGTCGCACGCGAACCGGTCCCAGTGCACGAGCCCTTGGGAGCCGACGTTGTAGCCGTAGAGCACCCCACTCGGCGCGGTCGACGTCGGATCCACCGGCGGCAGGTCCGGGGAGGTGAACGGGAACGCCGCTGACACGGCCGCGGTGTCGAACGTCCTCTTCAGACCCAGGGAGTCAAGGCCGAGAGGCAGCGTGGTGACCCAGCCCTGCAACGACCGGTACGTCGCCGGCTTGGCGTCCAGCAGCAGCGACGCGCACAGCGACCGCAGCGCCGAGACTTCCTCGGCGAGCGTCTCCTCGTCGGGTGCGTGAAGGGTCAGGTAGAGCCCGAACTTGAACAGCCTGCCTTCGCCGCGGGCGATCCGCCGCGAGAGGTCGGCGGCGTCCTCGGCCGCCGCGTCGAGATCCGGATCGTCGAGGTGGTCGTGACGAGCGTGGTGGCGGCGAGAGGACTCGAGACGGGCCCGTTGTTTCTTCAGGCCGCTGGCCGCGGTCGCCGGGTCGACCGGTTGGACGTGGACGGAGACGTCGAGCCGGGCAGGGTAAGTCAACAACGGTGCAAGCCAGCCGGGGTAGACCTCCTGCGGGTAGCCGGTGACGCCGAACGAGGCGACCCATTCGTTGCCGACCTCGAGGTGTCGGGTGCCGACCGACAGCGCGTCCGGAGTGAATGCTCCAGCTGACGGACCACTGGGTTGGGTGCGGGACATCGAGTCACCTACCTTCGGTCTCGTAGTCGTCGAGGTCGTCGTCGGTGCCGGCGGTCGCGGTGACGATGTCGTCGGCACCGGCGAGTGCGGCCGAGGGCGGCAGGAACGTGTCGGGGTTGCAGGCGGCAGCTAGAACGCGGGTCGCGGTCGTGGCGTCGAGGGCGGTGACGGTGATGCCGGCGGGGGTGAGCAGCTCGATGGCTTCGTTGAGCAGCCGCGTGAGCCGCTGTTCGGCGGCGTGGCGCGCCGCGGGATCGACTTCGCGCGCCGGGGCATCGCGTCGGAGGTGCGACAGCACCGAACTCGTGCTCGCGGCGACCGTGGGGCGGGTCGGTTCGCGCAGCACCAGGAGCACCTGGCGGCGCAGCAGATCGGCGTGCTGGGTGAGCTGGGCGAGGTAGTCCGCGTGGTCCCGTGCGGCGGCTTCCAACGCCGGGTGCGGCAGCCCGCCGGCCCGGTCGTGGAGGTCGGCGATCTGCGGTGCGAGGTCGAGGCGTTCGGCGCGGACGAGGAACTGCACCGGCGCGGTCAGCGAGTGCAGGTACCGCCCGAACGACGCGACGAGCGCTTCCTGCTCGCCGGGCGTGCGCAGGGAGAAGTTGACCGTCGAGCACGCGGCGATCACCGCCAGCCCGTCCGGCCCCAGATCTACGACGCCGGCGGTGCTCCCGTTCGTGACGCCGCGAGCAGGCAGCTGCAGCGGCGTCGGCGCGACGTCCTCGCGCGACCGCCGCCCGTGCGCGGTGGCGGCGGTGAGCCATTCCGGCGCCGGCTGGACGCCCTCGGGCGCGGAGACTTGGTGACCAGGTGTGCGGCGCTGCCGGATCGCGGCCAGCAGGAGCCGGTCCAGCGCCACGCCGTCGCGGCGGCCGAGCGCGATCACCGTGACGGCCAGCCCGACCGGTATCGCGACGAGCAGGAACAGCGGCAGCGGCAGGACGCTGCGGGTGGCGCCGTAGAGGGCGTAGAGCAGCAGCCCGGCGACGCCGAGGATCGTCAGCTGCCGCGCGGTCAGCGGGCCGAGCACTCGGTCGGGGCGGTCGACGTCGGCGGGAATGCGCACGGGACGGGACATGACGGCGGTACCTCACTTCGACTTCCGGCGGCGCCGCCGGGGCGGCAGGTCCAGTGGCAGCGGTAATTGCGTCCCGGCCGGTTTGCGCGGCGGCGTGGGCTCAGGCTCTGGTGCTGGCGCGGGTTTCGGTTGGCGGCGGAGGCCGAGGGGGAGCGGGTACTGCCCGGATGCGAGCGGCCGGTTGCCGCTGAAGGCGTCGGGAGCCGGACGTCGGTGCGCGCGGGCGCTACGGTTGAGCTGCCCCGACGGCGTGAGCAGACCCGGCCCGGTCTGTGGCGCGCGGTTGGTCCGGGCGGGGTCGCCGAGGTCGTCGGCGAGGCTTCGCCGCGCGGGGCGCGGCGGTTGCGGGGGCAGGTGGATCGGCAGCATCCCGGCGCTCGGGGCGATCAGCGCGTTCGGCAGCGTCGCCAGCGGGCGAGCGTTGCGGTTGATCCGTCCGTCCGAGGTCAGCAGGCCGGGTTGCCGGCGCGGCACGCCGGCCGCCGGGGGAGCGGCGAGGTCGTCGGCGAGGGTGCGTCGCGGTACCCGGTCCGGGTCGCGGCGCACGGTCATCGGCAGCCCGAGCTGATCGGCCGGCAACGCGTTCGGCAGATCTGTCAGCGGCAACGCACGGGGGTTGGCGCGCACGCCCGCCTCGCCGTCGCGGACGCTCGGCGTGAACAGCGACAGCTGCCCCAGCCCCGGGCCGCGCCCGTCGAGCGCGTCTGCCCGCGCAGGTTCGTCCCAGCCGCGTCGCGGAGTCGGGAACGGCCTCGCGACGCGACGCGTCCGCATCGGCAGCATGAACTGCCCCGACCGCGTCGCGGGCGGATCCGCCGGCGGCCCGAGTGCGCCGGCGCGAGGTCGTCCGTTGCCTTTGCTGGCCGCGCCGGCGCCGGCCAGCAGGCCCATCGTCTTGTACGCGATCACGCCACGAGCGAGGCGACCGAGCATCGAGCCGCGGCCGGAACGCAGCGGGGCGAGGAACCAGAACGGGATCTTGATCAGCACGTACATCAGCGCGATGCACAGCAGCAGGTTCACCAGCGCCGAGATCGACGGCCCGAAGATCGTGAACCCGCCGGGGGCGAAGAAGACCTTCACCGTGACCACCAGCGTCAAGGACTGCCCGACCTGGATCGCCAGTACCCCGCCGACGCCTTTCCACCAGAGGTAGGCGATGCCTTCGATGTGGGGGAGGGCGTGGCACATCAACGCGATCGGCGCGCCGGCGATCAGCAGGATCGTCACGATCACCCGCACGACGAACACCACAAGCAGCACCAGCAGCATCGCCACCAGGCCAAGCCCGAGGACGCCGAGGAACAGGCCGCCGCCGTGCAGCGAGCCCTGCACCATGGTGATCAAGCTGCGGGTCATCGCGGCCGGATCGGTGCCCTCGCCCAGCACCGCGGCGGAGAGGGCGTTGGCAATCTGGATGCCCTTGGTCGCCAGAAATAACGACAGCGTCCCGGCGAGAAATCCGACCATGAGCCGGGGTGCGAGTTCCTTGACTGTGTAGCGGGCCTGCAGCGTCTGGTATCCCATGATGATCAACCCGGCCAGCAGCACCAAGATCACGTAGGCGGTGAGCAGGATGTGCCACGAGCCGGTCCAGGCGGCGCCGAGCCCGGGCAGCTGGTCCGGCTCTGGGGTAGTCAGCAGCGTCTTGCCGAGCAGGTCCAGCAAAGGGTTCAACCCGGCCGCGACGACCGCGGCGAACAACGCGCTCGCGGCGACGATCATGCACCCGGTGAGGCTCGTCAGCCCGCATTCCGCGGCGTCGCCGCCGGCACCGTCGGGTACCGGCGCCGGCGGCACGGTGCTCGGGACGAGCGCGGAGGGCTGTGGGATGCAGTTCGGGCCCCGACACGGTGCGGTGCTGTCGGCTGGGGCCGCGCAGTCGGGTGCCAGGGAGCCGGGGAAGCACGACGGTGGAACCGGCAGCGCGGTGATCGGCGGCAACGGGACTGTCGGAATCGGCGGAATCGCGCTTGCGCTCGGCAGGTGACACGCCGGTTCCGCTGAATCGGGTGCGCAACTTGGGTTGGGCGGCAGCGGCAGCGGTGGTTGGGCGTGATCGAGCGTGGCTGCGTGCCGCGGACCGGTCGCGGCCGAGCTGGAGGCGACCCCACCGACCGCGGTCACCAGCAGCACCGCCAAAACGACAAGCCAGCGAGTGCGGCGTCCACCACGAGACGGTCGACGGGTTTCGTCCGAGCAGTCCGGCGCGATCATGCGGCGCGACATCGTCTACACCCCGCCGACGATCGTCTTGAGGATCTCGACGACGATCGGCGCGAGCGCCGCCAGGCCGAACCCGACGCCGGAGGCCTTGAACGAGCCTTTCGCCTTCTCGATCTCGCCCGGGTCACCGGACGCCATGAGGTAGCGCAGCCCGCCGATGGTGAGGAAGACCAGCGCGACGCCGGCGAGGATCCCCATGATCCAGGCGCGGATGTTGGACAGGACCTGGTCGACCGACTGTGCGAGCGCGACGTACTGGACGGTCTCGGCGTGCGCCGCGGACCCGCCGAGCAGCAGCGCCGAGGCGACCAGCACGCCGGCCAGCAGGACCCAGCGACGTGAGCGCCGTGGAGCAGAGGTCAGAGCTTCCGGCACAACCGCGGTGCGCGGGCAACTGGTGACGCGAGCTGGCTGCCGGTAGGTCAGGCGGAACGAGCGGCGGTTCGGTGGGCGTCGATCGAGGGCTCGCAGGGGGTGGCCGTGGCTGGGGCGGGTCGGGGTCAGTCGCATGTGGATGCCTCCTGAACGGCGCCCGGTTCCAGTTCGGACCGGGTCGGGTGAGGGCAGGCGGGCAGTCGGGCCCCGCGTTCACCAACTCCGGATTTCGGCGGCCGGGGAGACATCGGACGCCGCGACTTCTCCGCCCGCCGCGCGCTGCGCCGCGTCCCGTTGCGTGGCTCGCCGCAGCGGTCCCGCGGCAACGACGCGCCGTCTTCGCCGACGGTTTCGAGGTAGGTGGCGAGCCTCGCCTCGGCGCGGTGGCGAGCTTGCTGCGTCGCCTTGTACGCCTGGCCCCGCGCGTTCGCGGCGTCGGCCAGCGACAGCTCGCCGAACCTCGTGTCCCCGATCAGCGCAGCTTCGGCCGCGGTGAGGACGCCGGCGTCGACCGCGGCGAGCAGAACGAAGTCGGGATGCCCGCCGACGTGTTCCTCGGTGGTTACGCGCACGCCGAGATCGGCGACCGGTGCGGCGGCGTCGAGGGCATCGCGCAGCGCGCGGTGTCCCGCACGGAACCCAGCCCACCGCAGCCGCACGAGGATCGCCGGCCGGGTGAGGTCGACGTCGGGCAGCGCTTCGAGGAAGCCGGTCATCACCGCGGCGTGGATGTCGTGGACCTCGCCACGGAACCGGTTCGTCAACCTCGCCGCGACCGGAATCAGCACCGGCAGAGCGAGCCCGACACAGCCGACGGTCCACGTGCCACCCTCGGCGCGCGAGCGCTTCACCAACTCCGTCCACACCGCATCCCGGGTCTCCTGTGGACAGCCCTTGGCGCGAAGCAGCGCGCCGACCTCGTCCAGCGGCACAAGCCGCGGAGGCAGACCGCGAACGTGGCGGCCGTCGAGGCTGACCGGGTGGGGTCCGGTGACGAGCCACGCGAACGCGGTGCGGGCGACGTCGAAGACGCCGGGCTCGGCGCAGGGGTTCTTCGAGTTCATGACGGCACTCCTGGACGGCGGAATGTGACGTCGCCAGGAAGTCAGCCGGACCGCCTCAAAACCGCTTCACGCCCAGGTCAGAAGCGCCTCGCAACCGTTTCAACGGCGTTTCAGCCCAGCTCACGGCGCCCGAAATTCGGTGCGTGACCTCGCGACGGCGATCCGGCAAATCGCCTGGGGATGACGGTGTCTCTTGCCGACCTCGTTTCCGGAGTTAGCCGACGACAGCGCACACGCCGCCGAGGTCGACCCCGGCGGTACTCGCCACCGGAGGTCAGCTCGTGACTCACCGCCCGCCGCCCGCGGCCGACCGACCGTCCAACCGAGACGACTCCACCCGTCCACCCCGGACCCGCCGCGTCAACGGCGTCCCGTACCCGGGCGCACCCGACCCCGCCACCACAAGCGGCCGCCCCCGCCGAACGACGACGAACAAGGCGCCTCGCGCGGACAAGAAGGACGTCATCCCGCCAACGGTGTGGACGACCGGGCCGGAACCGATCGACCCGGCGGACATCTGGCCGGTGCCGATCATCGAAACGATCACCACGAGCTTCTCCGCAGCCGGCGCCCGGGTCCTGCTCGCCCCGTGGCCGAACGACGCCGAGCACCAGACTGGCGCCGCCGAGCTGGCGGCTGCGCGAGACGCCGTGCTCGCGTTGGGGCGGGAGGTCGACGTCGTTCCGCTCGGCCGAGCCGCGGAGACGTCGTCGCTCTCGAGGCCATTCTGGGCCGGGTTCGTCACCGACTCCCGCGACTCCGCGCAGCCAAGCGAGAGCACCGACCGCACCAATGACCAGTCACCGGCAGTCGGCGACCCTCAAGCCGAGCTGATCATCACGACCCTGCCCGCGAACTGCGGAGCCGACGGCTCCGTCGAAACGGTCGCGCTCGCCGCGGCCCAGGCACTCACCTTCGGCGGCATCCTCGCGGTCTACACGCACAGCGACTGGTCAACGGGACGGCTGACCGACCCGTCCGGCGCGATGATCGCCGCCGCGCAGAACGCGGACCTGCTCTACCTCCAGCACGTCGTCATCCTGCTCACCCCGATCCGCAACGGGCAGCTGCAGGCTCCGCGATCACCGGTACCCGACGACGGCGCTCGCACGCACACGTCCGGCACGTCGACCTCGCACGTCCGCGCGCACGGCGACGTGCTCATTTTCGCCCAGGCGCACGCCGACGCCACGAAGCGCGAAGACCTCCGATGACCGACCACGCGAAAGGCAGGCATCCCGCCATGGCCGCAACGCCGCCGAGCACTCCGAACCCGTCGGTCGACGAGCCGACCATGCCGCTGTCCCGCGCATTCATCGACGCCCTCGACACCGCCCCACCCGCCGGTACGCAGGCCGCCGAAGACAAGCTGCCGGTGTCGTTGTGGGCGACCGCGCAGACGTCCCCGGCCGCGCAGCGCAAGGGCCGGTACGTGCCAGAGTCGACCGCGCACCCAGCGAAGATGCTGCCCGCCGTCGCCGCGCACGCCATCAAGCACTACACGAGGCCAGGCGACGTCGTCCTGGACCCGATGTGCGGAATCGGCACGACACTGGTCGAAGCGATCGAGCTCGAGCGCCGCGCGGTCGGCGTCGAGTACGAGCCGCACTGGGTTGACATCGCCCGCGCGAACCTGCGGTTCGCGCGCGAGCGCGGTCGCGACCACGACGGCCAGGTCGTGCGCGGTGACGCCCGCCAGCTCGAGACGCTGCTGCCGCCGGAGTATGTCGGGCAGGTGGCGTTGGTGGTGACGTCGCCGCCGTACGGGCCGTCGGTGCACGGGCTGGTGCGAATGGGTAAAGAAACCGAGAACGGCAAGGTCAGCAAGCGGCACTACCGCTATGGCAGCGCGCTGGACCGCGGCAACCTGTCGAACATCGGTCACCACCGCCTGCTGGCCGGCTTCACCCGCATTCTCACCGCGTGCGCCCGTGTCCTGCACCCAGGCGGCCACGTGGCGATCACGGTCCGGCCGTGGCGCGAGCACGCCGAGCTGATTGACCTCCCGTCCCAGGTCATCGCCTGTGGTGCCGCAGCGGGGCTGGTGCCAGTCGAGCGGTGTGTCGCCCTGCTCGCCCGCGTCGCCGAGAACGAGCTGGTCGCGCGGGGCAGCTTCTTCCAGCGCGATTTCATCCGCAAACAACGCGAGGCCGGTTTGCTGCTGCACCTGATCGCTCACGAGGACGTCATCGTCCTCAGGGCGCCCGGGAACAGCGACTTTCTCGCGAATCGGAGGCGCGCTCCGCGGGGTTGACGCACGCCACGAATACGGCGCGATCGGACCAGGGCCCTGGACCGCATGAGACGTTTCGCGGCCGCGAAGCCTCGACCCGTCACGGTGGCTGCATCCGCTTGGCGCCACCGGAGCCGCCCAGATCGGGATCCGTGGCATTGCGATCTGGTTCAGGTGTCGAAGCCGAAGCCGAAGCCGAAGCCGATGGCGTCCATGTCGCGCAGCCAGCCAGCGCACCGGTTCCGGGGGAGACCAACGGCCTGGTCCGTACCCTCTTCAATTCGGTCCGTACGGTAGTGGAGAGTTCGCCGATGTGAGCCGAGGTTGATCACAGTCCGGTGACTGCGTTCCCGGCGACGTAACACGCAGAGTGGCCGACGCGACCTTCCACTGCACTGAATGTCGCCGAAAGGCCCGCTGCGACCCTTGGCGACGCTCTACCGGAGTCGTCATTTCGCATGCGGTGGCCCCTCGCTGCCCGCGGTCCAGTTGGCCGGAAGGGGTGAAGATGAACAGGTTGGTCAGCAGATTGCTGTCTCGCGGGGTAACCCGGGGCGGCTTCGTAGCTCTGCTCCTGCTGGGTATCTCTGTTGTCGTCGCGGCGGTGCTTCTCTTGGCGGGCGGTGCGGGTCGGTGGATCCCGCCGGTCGCGTCGGAGGGTGTGAAGCCTGATTTCGGGCATCTCGTCGTGGTGGCGGCCACCTCCGGGCTGGTTGCCTGCGCTGTGCTCGAGTTCGTCAAGAAGCTTTCCGCTTTGTCGGCGAGGTTCAATCGTTCTCGGGTGAATCTCTGGTTTGACGGGGAGTCCGTCGATCTCGGCGTCGGGGTGCCGATGATCATCTCGTACCGGGGTAGTATCCGGCAGGTCGCATCTCAGGTCGCTCAATCGCTGCGCGAACAGGTTCGGGTGCTGCTTCAGGACGATTCGCGACATGACGCCCGTGACCGGCTCACGGGAAAAAGAGTAGGTCTGTTCTGGTCCGTCGTCATTCGTGAGGTTGAACGTACTTCAGAGGGTGGAGTAGAGCCTTCGGCGATCTTCGAGTACATCGAACGGCAAGTCGATGCATTCCAGATCGACGCCACCACGCGGTGGTACACGCTCTTGCGTGCGACGTCGGCTGTGGCGGCCGGTGTGCTCTCGGCGCTGGGTGTGTGGGCGACCGGTGCTTCGTTCTCGGGGATCGCGGTGGGGCTGGTGCTGGGCCTCGTCGTCGGCGGTCCGGTTTCGTGGACGGTGCGGGACCTGGTCCGCCTGGTGGAGCGGGGAGCTCGTCGGTGAACGACTTCATCCTGACTCTCTGTGGCGAGTCACGTGGTGGTCTCCGGGACAGCTTCGTCGTCGAAGAAGGCCGGCCGCTCGGCGGATACGTCCGGGTGGTTTTCATCCATGGTTTCAACGTCGACCGGGAACGGGCAATTTTCCAGGCGGACACCCTGTGGGGGAATCTGTTCAAGGGGGCACTCATGGACCGGGTGCAGAAAGGTGTCTACCTGTGGCCGAGTGTTGGGTTTCGTTGGCGAATTCTGTCGAAAATCACCTACCCGGCGATGGTGGGTCGCGCCGAGCGCGCCGGCAGGCAGCTTGGCAACTACCTGACCGGAAGAAATGGCAGCGAGGTCGTACTTGTCGGCCATTCACTGGGCTCGGCGGTGGCACTTGCGGCCGCGGACCGGCTCCAAGGGGCCGGCACACTGCGTGGCCTGGTCCTGCTGGGGGCCGCGGTGGACGTCAACGAAATGGTCGGTGGCGGTCAGTTCAGCCGCCCGCAGCTTGCTCTCCGTGAAGCGGTCGAGTACAGCCCGGATGACAAAGTACTCCGGAGCGTCTTCAAGATCGGCCAGAAGCTCGCCGACCCTTACGCCCCGCTGGTCGAAGCCGTCGGCTTGAGCGGTCAGCCGTGGTCTCGTGGCTGGCAGCACCGTGACTGCAAGTTCGACCACCACACCCACTGGGAGGTGCCCGCGACCGCTCAAGCGGTGGCCTGGGCGATGGATCACTCCGTCTCCGGGAGGGTCCCGGCGACGAACGTGGCGGCCGAGCGTACGCCAGCTGTGAGAGAGGTGGAGTGAACATGGTGCCGGACGCGAACTACGGGGTGATCGAAGCCTCGATCACCCGGTCGATCTCCCAGCACAACCCCAAGTTGGATTCGTTCCTCTTCAACGGCGGAACGCTCCTGGCTCTGGCGGCGACCATCGTCGCCGCCACGGTGACCTGGCCGAACGACATCTCGTGGCTGTCCCGGGTGCTCACCGGCCTCGCGGCCTTCCTGATCGGGGCCGAGCGTGCGCTGAACTTCGGTGAGCGCTGGCGTTACCACCTTCGGCTGCGTGACGGGTACCAGTCGATCCACGACCGGTTCGCCCTCGCAGTACAGGCATCCGATGCACAGCGGGACGAACTCCTGGTGAAGATCATCGCGGATCTCGAGCAGCTGCGCCGTTCCGACGGGGGTATCCCCAAGGGATCCCCGACCCAGGGCTGAGCGTGGATCCGGGTGTCCGACTCCGACGATCCGGGAAGGGTCCCATGACCGGGCGCGAGATCGCCACCGCGACTCCGCGCGGTGCCTTGCGGCGTCCGGCGGGTCCGACGCGCAGCCTGGACATCTCCGGCCTGATGGACACCGGGTTGGTGACCCTGAGCATCGCCGCGAGCCTGCGGTCGGAGGACCAGTCCGGCGACCACGACGACGGCTTGGCCGAACGCGCGGCCGCGCTCGTGACGACGTTCTCTCCGACCCTTGTGCGCGCAACGATCTTCAGCGCGAGCCGCTGATCCAAAGTTGTGCTGGGCCGGACTGCGCGCCTGTGCGATTCTGGCCCGCTCACCAGCGGAACGTGTCGATGCGTCCGATGTGCCAGAGGAAGTTCGAGCGAGGAGAAGAATTCGCCCGCTGACAGCGCCGGTGCGATCCCGGTGCCGACAGCGGGCGCGGCCGCGGTGGTCCCGACTGCGGCCCCCGTTGATGCCAGGGCGCTGACGTACATCTTCTCCAAGGTGCGGACGACCTCCGCCGGTGTCGCCTCTGGGTTGCGCTGGCGCGCCCGCACGATGTTCTTGCCGACCAGCGGTGCCTGCGCGCCGATGGCCTTGTCCAGCAGGCCGAGGATCGCCTGGCCTCGTCCGCCCGACGCCGGGACCGGTCCTTCGAGGGCGTCAGAGACCACGCCGCGCTCCTTGATTCGTCACGTTTCGCCCAGTTTCGCACCTGGGCGGCCACGACCGTTCGCAGAGGTGCCCTCCGCGTGACGGTCACTCGTCGGAGTGAACATCGCGTCTGCGTCGTTCCCGCGGGGGCGACACTGATCATCTGAGGCTGGCGGCGAGCGCGAGTCGGACTTCCGCGCGGATCGGAGGCGGCCGTGACCAGCAGCGTTGAGCATGATCCGTGGGCTGCCCTGGACGCGTTGTGGAGCAGGGGAGCGGCGAAGCCAGTTGATGTGACCGTGGATGCCACTGCGTTTTACGGCCGATGCTCCACGGAAGACAACCAGGATCCGCAGACCTCGCGAGGCTGGCAGCTGGGCAACGCCCGGCGGTTCATCGAGCCGCAGGGCGGAAGGATCGTTGCTGAGTACTTCGACGTCGGCGAGTCCCGCTCGGTGCCGTGGCACCTGCGGCCGGCTGCCGCGCGACTCTTGTTCGACCTGAAAGACCGGAACCGCGGGTGGGGCGCCCTGGTGGTCGGCGAAGGGACACGGTGCTGGTTCGGCAACCAGTTCTCTCTGACCGCGCCAAGACTGGCGGCGTACGGCGTTGACCTGTGGGTGCCCGAGCTGGGCGGGCGGTACGAGACGCGGAACCCGTCGCACGCGATGCTGATGAGCCTGCTCGGCGGGATGAGCGAGTCCGAACGTCGGCACGTCCAGCTGCGGGTACGCGCGGCGATGGACGCACAGGTTCGCAACGAGGGCCGACACCAGGGCGGCCGGGCTCCCTACGGCTACGTCGTGGTCGACGGCGGCCTGCACCCGCATCCGCGCAAAGCAGCCGAAGGCCTTCACCTCCGGGTGCTGCAGCTCGACCCCGACGCGGCGGCGGTCGTGGTGCGAATCTTCGCAAGTTACCTGGATAGTCACACCGACCGCGAGATCGCGGCAGCCCTGAACCGCGACGGGATCTCGTGCCCATCTGCGCGACGTCCGGCACAGAACCGCCACCGACGGGGTGACGGCTGGCAGGCCAGCACCGTTCGCGCAATCCTTGAGAACCCGCGCTACACGGGCTACGCCGTGTTCGGCCGCTGGACGAAGCACGATGTCCTACTTGACCCCGACGACGTGGCCGCCGGCCATGCCGTTCGGTTCCGTCGAGCCGATCCAGGCGACGTTGTGCGCTCGGAGCGACCTGCACACCCGGGCATCGTCTCGGTGGCCGACTTCACCCAAGTTCAACTGCTACGCCGAGCCAAGGCTCGTGGCGGAAGCATGATCGAACGCACCGCGCGCCGTACGGCGCACCAGTATCGCTTCCACGGGATGATCCGCTGCGCACTCTGTGGCCGCAAAATGGAGGGTTCCGTCAACGGCGGTCGCATCTACTACCGTTGCCTGGCTCGGAAGCTGCCGACCGGAGCGAGCCTGGCTGACCACCCGGCCTCGGTCTACCTCCGTGAGGATGCCGTCTTGAAACGGGTTGATCCGTGGATCGCGACGAAACAGTTGGCTGGCTTACCAGTTACATGCCAACGCGAGGACACCGCGAGGACGGCCGACGTGTACCGCGCGCTCGGACTTGCCCTCCAGTTCGATCCCAACACGGCGACGCTGACAGCCGTCATCATTTCGCAGGCTGCAAGCCAGCAAACCTTGGCGGCCGAGAGTCGGCACACCTGGACCGAGCTTCTCTGAAGTCACGTAGTCCTTTGGGTCATGTCTGGGCAGTCGGCGAGGTGAGCCCTGGACCTAAGGTCGCTGCTGACGTCGATCGTCGTGTGCAGTTCGCTGGCCTGAGCTATCGCGGAAAGGGCGGGTTCGGGAAGCGCACTATCGGCTGGAAGTCGCCGAGCTCGCCAGACCGCGGCGTTACACGACCAGCGCATCGAGGTGTCCGTCGCCGAGCTGCCAGAGCATGTACGCTCCGGCGTTCTCGCGGCTCAGCGCCGCCAGCACCGGTAACCTACGCACCGCGAGCTCGATCTAGTCCTGATGCGCCCAAGGTCTACCTGCGCTGCTTAAGCTTCCCTCCGCGTGCACCCGGCCAAAATACTGCCCGCGTCGCAGCGCACGCCATCGAGCACTACACGAAGCCGGGGGGAGCTGGTGTTATACCGATGCGGGATCGGCACCACGCTGGTCGAGGCGATCGGCCTCGGCCGGAGCGCGGTCGGCGTCGAGTTCTGACCGCTGGGCCGACATCGCCTGCGCGAACCTCCGCCTCGGGCGTAAGCGCGGCCACGACCACGACGGCCAGGTCGTCTGCGGCGACGCCCGCCAGCTTGAGACCCTGCTGCCCGGCGAGTACGCCGGCGCGACTTCGCGCAACCTGCGGGCTTAATCCGTAGGTTCTGGGTTCGAGCTCCAGGCGGCCCACCACCGATCATGCGTCTGACCTGCAGTTTCGTCACCTTTGAGTAGTGTTTGCTCTTGTGAATGGCTGCTGGGGGCTCCGTTGCGTCTCCGATTTCACTGGCGTGCCGAACGGGCGGTCGTCGTTGGCCCGGAAGTAGCGTGAGGGAGGCCGAAGACTCGACGACAAGCAGGAGCCGGAATGCGGTTCAAGCGACGAACCCTGATGCAGATCGCCGACCTGATCTGCGGGAACTTCCCAGCTGAGACGTCGTACTTCCGGTACCGGAGCAGCTCGTTCCTCACCGAGTTCTTCGCCGACGCCGACACCGACTATGAGCACGACGGCTCGACCCGGCAGTGGTGGGTGGCTGACACCCTGGAGAAGATCCTCGCCGAGCCTCATACCGGTGCCGGTACCGTGCCGGCGAGCTTCGCGCGGGTGATTCAGGTGCTGATGGATCCCGCTGACGCCTTCAACGACGACAAGGACCGCTCGGGCGCACTGCAGATGCTCAACGCCGCACTGGCCCGGGACGGCTTCGAGGCCTACTACGCCTCGGACCGCCGCTGCTACCTGCGCCACATCGCGACCAACACCACGACGGCCTTCGACCTCAACCCACACCGGCCGTTCTCGGCGGCGGAAGTCGAACGTCGCGCGCAGCTGGCCGCGTACCTCGACACCGCCAGCGAGGACGACCTAATCGAGGAGATCCTGCTGCCGCTGTACCGCCAGCTCGGGTTCCACCGTGTCACCGCGGCCGGACACAAGGACAAGGCGCTCGAGTACGGCAAGGACGTCTGGATGAAGTTCACCCTACCCACCCAGCACGTCCTGTACTTCGGACTTCAGGCGAAGAAAGGCAAGCTGGACGCCGCCGGCGCCACCCGGACGAGCAACGCCAACATCGCCGAGATCTACAACCAGGTGCTCATGATGCTCGGTCACGAGATCTTCGACCCCGAGTTCGGCAAGCGGGTCCTGGTCGACCACGCCTTCATCGTCGCTGGCGGCGAGATCACCAAGCAGGCCCGTGCCTGGCTTGGCAACAAGCTTGACGCCACGCAGCGACGGTCGGTCATCTTCATGGACCGCAACGACATCCTTGACCTGTTCGTCGTGACCAACCTCCCCCTGCCCGCCGCTGCCCTGCCGACCGCGGTCGCGCCGTCCACCTGGCCGGACGAACCACCGTTTTAGGCGTGGCACAGCGGTTGCGGGATGATCGCTGCGCTCGAGACACGCTCGGTCATGTGGTTGGGTAGCCGATCCGGCTGGTGCCGCGTTTGCCGCGGCACCAGGCGGTCACCGGCACCAGGGCGGGGCCGTTACGGCCCGCGGCGACGCCCTATGCTGCTCGGCACCTCGAGTCGGCGTCGCCTTACTAACGATTTGGGAGCGGCCCCCCGAAGCACGTATACGTCACGGTGTAGCAAAGCGATAGCAGCACCGTTGGCTTTGCTAGACCGCTCGGGTCGGGCTGTGTGCTCCATATGGCGGAGGGGAAGGCGACGACGGCGGCAGGAGTCTCGCGCTGTGACTCCGCCGCTACTCTAGCGAACCCCGTGTGGGTTGGGTTCAGCGACTCCGCGGGCGTCGACGGTCAGGTGTGATCCAACTCCTCCAGGGCGCGTGGGACGCCGCACATACCGCTGGGCCACCGAACCCACCGTGGGAGCTGCTCTCCGGGTTCTTCCCCAAGCCGGAAAAGCTCAGCTTGATCGAATCACGGACGTCGACAGACTCGGGCATATCGAACAAACGCGGTGCATGGGCAGGTGCTCGGTGCGCGACTGAACACGCGCGTCGAGACCTGGACCGCAGGCTGCCCCGTGGGCCTGAATCGTTCATCGACCTCGGTTCGCAGGGCCGGCGCCAGCAGCAAGGACAACCCGATCTGACGCAGCTCGCCGCAGTTATCTCGGCGGGCAAGGATGACCGCCGTCGGCCGCTGGTGCCTGCACGCCACCGCGTGCGCCGGTCAGACGCCTGTCGCCGAAGCCGAATTGTGGTTCGATGCGCACACCCCGCCCGTGGCGTCGCTGCGCCGCCACCCGGCGGGCACCCACCTTTGTGCAGTGCAGATGAGGACACGAGCCGATGACGACCGACCGGATCTCCCTCGCCGACGCCGTCGCCCGCTACCGGCGCGAGCCGGGATCCCCGGCGAACACTCTGCAGTGGTACCGCTCGAGCGCGCAGCGGTACGGCGTGATCTTCGTGGGTCCGGCCAGTGTGCCGGCGCGGAAGGTGAACGGCCGCTGGACGGTCGCGGTCGCCGACCTCGACCAGGCGCTGCTCGAACATCGCGCCGGCCAAGACGGGCTTCTGCAGGTCACCGCCGACTATGACGCACACCAGCTGCACGGTGCCGACGGCGACACCATTCGCATGCGTCGCGGCGGCTACCGCCGACACGGTGCTTTCCACTTCGTCTGGAACGACCAGGCCGTCGCTCTGCGCGAGGCCGATGGCCTGTGGCGCTGCAATTTCTGCTGGGCGCCAGCCCGCCTGGAGCACGAGGCCGCCGAATGCCACCGCTGTCGCGACTGGGGCTCCTGCGGCCACGACTGCACGCTGAGCGCGATCACCTGTGCGACCTGCGGAACTCGGCAACCGACCTGACGGCCCTCTCCAAGGCCGGGACATCATCGGTGAGCTCGAGATGGCGGCTCTGTGCGACCACGCCAAAATCGACGGCGCACTGCCCGGAGCGCTCGAACCTGCACCGCAGAAGGGCGATTGCTGGGCTGACTAAGAGCGTGCCTTACGTGGTGATCGATGCTTCGTGAGCCATGATCTTGCTCGTGGTTGATCGGTTGTCGCTGCGGTTGGTGCCGGACGAGTTGTGGGCACTGGCCGAGCCGCTGATCCCGAAGTTCCGGCCGCGTCCGCAAGGAGGCGGCACGGCTCCGGTGGAGGCTCGTGCGGTGTTCACGGCGATCGTGTACGTGCTGACCAGCGGCTGCGCGTGGCGGGATCTGCCGCCGTCGTTCGGGGTGCCGTTCCAGACCGCGCACCGCCGCTTCAGCCAGTGGACCCAAGATGGGCTCTGGCGCCGACTGCACCACGCGGTCCTCGACGAACTCGGCAGCCAGGGCCTCATCGACTGGAGCCGCGCGATCGTGGACAGTGCATGCGTACGGGCCAAAAAAGGGGATCCCTGACCGGCCCGAGCCCCGTCGATCGAGGCAAGCCCGGCTCGAAGATCCATGCCTTGTCCGACCGTGCGGGGCTGCCGCTGGTCGTGGCCGTCTCCGCGGCCAACACCCACGACATCCATGCCCTCAAACCCCTGGTCATGGCAATCCCGGCGATCAAGTCCCGGCGCGGCCCACGCCGGCGCAAACCCGCCAAGCTGCACGCCGACAAGGCCTACGACCAACCCGACCTGCGGCGCTGGGTCTGCGACCGCGGCATCAAGGTCCGCATCGCCCGCAAAGGCATCGAGACCAGCAAGAAACTCGGCAGGCACCGCTGGGTCATCGAGCGCACCATGGCCTGGTTCACCGGCTACCGCCGCCTCACCCTGCGCTACGAACGCAAAGCCGAACACTTCCTCGCCTTCCTCCTCCTCGGCGCCGCCCTCACCTGCCACAAGAAACTCCGCAAACTCACCACATGAGACAAGCTCTAAGGTGGAGAGCCTGAATGCGCGATATCCAACGCTGTGGAATGGTCATCACCCCAACCCCTGGTTACCCCGCCAACCTGGCTGGAGGACACTTGCTCCGTGTCGTCGAGGGAGCATCACGCCGAACAACGGGAACGATGGGTTTCGGCGGTCTGCGCGGGGGTAGTTGGGGGGCTGGACGGGCACCCGGCGCTCGACCCGGTGAGGATCGCTCCCGGTCTTGGCGAGTCTGGTCTGGTGCGTGCCCTGCTGGTCGCGCGTGCCGCTGCTCTCGCTGCCGATGGCCATACGAGGGATGACATCGTCGGCTTGCTGTCGTCCAGTCCAGCCATCGTCGAGCAAGAACCACACCTCTCGCAACTGGCCAACGTGGTTGACAAGGTCCACCAGCAGTTGGGAAGCGGCGGCATTGCTAACTCAGTCGAGTTGTTTGGTTACGGCCTGCGTGCGTGGAGCCCGGAGAGTACCTATCGGCTCCTGCTGGAGGTCTGGTCGTCGCGGCGCCTCAATTCGATCCGAAAAACCCAGGTCCGCAGAGAATTGGCGCTATGCTGGGGTGTTCAAGATCGCGACTGGCTTGGCACTTGTTTGTCACGCCCGCCGGATCCGTTGCAGTACCACCCGAACATATGGGAAACTCTGAAGAATGAGCCCGACGCTCGGGTTGCCAATATTGCGGCGTTTAGCCTCGGCAGCAATCCTGCGACGGCGCGGGCCTGGCAGTGGTGGGCAGACCGCTTGCCGTTCAGCCCCTCGAATCTCGGGCACCTGTTCGAGGTCGGTGGCGACCTGATCCGCGGTACCGAGGCTCAGCGGTTCCTGCGCAACCCTCCGGACGTGATCTCTGAGCCGCTGGCGGCCCGCGCCCTGGAGATCATCGATCACCATCTTGATCAGGTACGCGCGGCAACTCAAGGGCTAAGCACTCTCGAACGTGACCTGTTGCGCGAACGTAGTGACGACGAACGCCTCCGGGACGGATGCTTGGCTGCGTTGTTGAACTGGTCGTGCGCCGCCGCGGCACGTCCCTCACAGGCCGGCTCGGTCATCGCTCACGGTATGTGGGGTCCGCTGCCTTGGGCGGCTATCACCGTACGCG
The DNA here is from genome assembly GCF_043197175.1 of Amycolatopsis sp. NPDC049252. Taxonomy (NCBI): domain Bacteria; kingdom Bacillati; phylum Actinomycetota; class Actinomycetes; order Pseudonocardiales; family Pseudonocardiaceae; genus Amycolatopsis; species Amycolatopsis sp. NPDC049252. Next base: position 120,621 of record NZ_JBICSQ010000016.1, on the reverse strand, counting down.
ACGACGGTCAGGAACACGCCGCAGTCGGTGCCCTCGAAGAGGGGACTCTGCCTCTCGGTTTCGAACGTGATCAAACCCAACCGGATCGCCTGGACCTGGTCTGCCGTAAGCCTCGAACGCAATCACCGGGCCTGCGTGCCCACCTCACGTTCGATCTGACCAACCCGGTCCACGCCAGCGAGCTGCTGCTGATCGCTCGGCGAGGGAAAATCTGCGTCGACGTACTCAGGGAACCTGACTACGAACAGGACGAGAATGCGCACCCGGTCCATCTAGGCACCCTGCGCGTCACGGCTGGCCGTGAGCTGACGGAATTTCTGACCGACGTCGCCTCGAAGGCTCTGAAAGCACGCCCACCGGGTAGCTGGGAGCCAGATGACGCCAGCATCGGAATTGTCGGGAGTGGCGCGGGGTCATGGCCGGTCAGCGGCTATCAGTTCGACTCTTGGCTGTCCGCGCGCGAGCTGGTGATCGCCGAGCCCGCCAGCACACCGGGAGGGATCACCTTCGATACCGCGGACCCTCCGACGACCGTGGCAGCCTTCACCCGGGTCCAACGGCCAGTTAGGCACGTACCCGCCATGGAGCAGCCAGCGCGCACTCGCCATAAAAACGGGTTTGTATACATCCAGCGAAACCCAGCCTTCCCGCATATGCTCAAGATCGGCCAGACACAGCAGCTTTCGGAAGACCGAGCCGACGATCTTTCACGGACCTCGGTTCCATTCCCGTTCGAGGTCCTCTTCCGGACCGCTACGCCACGTGCACAGGAGGTGGAGCAAGCCGTCCACCGGCTACTGGCAGCCCACCGAGTTTCCGCCAACCGGGAATTCTTTTACGTTGACCAAAAGACCGCCGAGGAAGCGATCCGGTACTGCCAGGAGCTGGTGACCGGAATAGGTTGCTGGGAGCCGTTTCCGGTCCTGCATCGGCTACGCTCAGGTGACCGGGTCACGTTGCCGCTGAAGGCCGACCAGATTTTCGCCACTACCGCCTACACGGACGGCCTGATGTCGTCCAGCGCGACCGTCGTCGACATCTGGCAAGCACATGGCGACGGGGACATCATTGAGCTGCTTGTCACCGACGATCCCGGGCGGGTCAGCGGCATGAGCGACGGTGACCCCGGCGGATGCGAGGACCCGGTGCCTTTCTTCGACCGGGACAACACCGCACCCAACGGAATACTGATCGGTCGGGAGCGGCTCATGGCTGGCGACCGGCTAAGTTGGCTGTCGGACCAAGGCGGCACTGGCGCACTCGCCAACGTGGTCTTCGAAATCCACGATTTCTGTCAGGTCACCAGCCGGACCTGGAACCCGATGCTCGATTCCGACGGATTTCCGCTGTTGCTCAACCAAGTGACCCGGTCATCGTCCCCGGCGATGATCGCAGCGGTCCGCGAGGTACTCGCGCTAGGTCCTCCCCGCTCCTGGGCACCCCGAAATCCCGACCCGGATAGCGACTGGGCTCGGCCAGCGACACATCGAGCTGAGCCGAGCCACTGGCTGACACAACTGCAGCCACGCCAGCATCGCCGCTAGGTCCAGCCGCCATTGCCGGCCGGGGCAGCCGTCGGCGATCTCGTCCCGCCACGCTGGGCCACGACGCGCACGAGCTTGCGGAACTGGCCAGGCTGTAGGCCGGTGAACGGTGCGATCAACTCCGACCGCGATGCCGTGATCACCGGCATCCCACCATGACGAACGATCACCTGGACACACCTGTCACCGGGTTACGAGACGGCCCTCAGTTAGGCGCGCAGGATGTAGACCTGGCCGCGCCCGGCGCTACCGCCGTGCACGGCGGTAGCGCGGACCCAGGTCCACCTGCGTTCGCGGCGTTCGTGCCCGATCCGTTGGTGGCGCCAGTGGCCGCGGCGCAGGTGCGGCCGGACGGCGGCGCCGTTCTCCTCGCCGTCGGGGTGAGCACGGTGAGGTGAGGTGGCGTCGATGTCGATGACATGCAGGGCACCGGGGTCGGTGGTGGCCGCGCCGATGCGGGGTTTTCCGGTGAGCCGGGCCGGGAGGGTGGTGGTTTCGTGCCAGCAGCTGAGTGCGATCCCGGCGATGAGGTTGTCGACCTGCTGTCGCCAGGTGGCGTGGCGCCGGGAGGCGGGGATCGTGATCCGGCCGAGCGGCATCCCCATCGGGTGGTAGATCACTACGCACCAGGCGATGTCGTCGCCGGGGACGCCGTGCTCGTCGGCGGTGAGCAGCACACCTTCGACGTACCCGCCGTAGCGGTCGAGGAACTCCAGTGGCGACGGGAGGTCGCCGCGGTCGGTGAGGCCGGTGGCCTGCAGCCGGCCGAGGACTTCCTCGAGGGTGGGCGGCATGAGGTCGTCCCCGAGCCGGCCGCGGGCGTGCATGAACAGCGGGTGCTGGCTCAGCAGCGGGTGCGTGCCGGCGTCGGGGTGGGGGTCGATGCGCCACGGGGTGGACAGCACCGCGAACACTGCCGGGAACGGCAGCCGCAGGTCGACCTCGTCCGGCAGCGCCCGGGCGGCGGGGAAGCTGCTGGAGTGCTCAGCGGGCAGCCACATCGGGACCGGCTCGGCGTCGCGATGCCAGTCCTGGGCCCAGGTGCTGCGTCGATACCAGTAGCCCAGGTCCAGCGCGTCGCCGGGATGGGAGATCAGCGGCAGGTGCCGCCACGGCGCCATCATCAGCATGTCTCGGCGCAGCGCCGGCACGCCGATCGGGAAGTCCGGGATCGTCCGCTGCGGCGCGCCGGCGCCGATTGCGCCGAACTGCGTCCGCAACTCGGGTGCGTCGCTCTCGTCGGTGGGGATGCGCATCCAGGGCGGGATCGCCCACGCCCAGCAGGCCTGCGGGGTGACGTCCACCGGGTAGGTGTAGGCGTAGCCGGCGAACTCGTCCGGGTTCTCCTCGACGTCGTCGGGAATCCATCCCCGCAGCGAAAGCTGCCGCTGCGGCATGGGCGTGCCGATCCGCTTGTTCAGCCAGACCTGCCGGTAGCGGTCGCTGGCCGAGGAATGCAGGCCCGGAAACGACACCGGCACCCCGGCCTGCTGGATCTCGCTGATGCTGTCCGAATCGCCCACCGCGCCGGTCAGCTCCTCGTCGACCGCGCGGACCTTGCGGGCCACCGCCTTGAGCTGCTCCCGGGTCCGGATCGCGCCTTCGGCACGGCGGCGGGCCTCGGCGGCGTAGGGCGCGAGCCGGCGCGCGGTCAGCCTCCGCTCCTGTGCCAGCTGCTCCCGCGCCTCGGCAACCTGCTCGGCGGCCGCACGGGCCTGTGCGGCCCGCCTGGTTTCTAGGTCGATCTCCTCGCGCAGCCAGGCAATCTCCTCCCGCAGGGCGCGCTCGGCTCGTCCTTGCCGTGCCCTGGCGCGTTTGCCGCGCGTCACGAGCCAGCCTCGCCCTCGGCCTCGTCGTCGCTGTTGACAGCCTCGGCGAAGGCCTCCATCGCGGCCCGGAAATCTTCCTCGACAACCCGGCGAGCTGCGTGCATCCGCGGGTCGTTCTCCCCGAGCCCGGCCACCTGCACGCGGGTCCACAAGCGGCCCACCCGCGTCGCGAGTTCCTCCGCGTCGATACAGGCCAGGTCGATCTCCCGGCGCGCCGCGTCCATCTCCGCCGACATCTCCGCGTCCCGATCGCGGCGGGTTGCGGCAATCTCGGCCCGCACACGGCCGAGCGCGGCCGCGGCCTTCTCGTCCGCTTCCCGTTGCGCCACCAAGGCTCGCAGCTGCGCGCGCAGCCCGTCCCGGACTGCGACATCGTCGCCCATGTCCACGCACCGACCATGCCAGCCGCCGATCGTGCCCGCGTGCCTCCACGCCGAAGCCGGCACGTCTTCACCCATTCAGCCGGAATGCGGCGTACTCGAGGTCATATCGACCAACACGAGCAGGTCCACCGGCACGAGCAGATCACCGAGTGGCACTACCGCGACATCGTGGGCGTCTCGACCCGCCGGATCCCGATGTCAGTGTCGATCACCGCGCTGTTCCGCGAGGTCGACGAGCTGTTCGAGCACGAAATCGACGGCGGCGAGTACGAGAAGTACGCCGACGTCCCCTACGCCCAGGAGTTCACCATCTCGAGCGTCAACGGCCAGCGGGGCCAGCTGAACACAGGCTTCGGCGAGACGCTCGGCGCCGACAGCGAAATCGCCTGGCGGAACAGCGACCGGGCCCTGACTGTCATCAAAACGATGGTCAGGGGCACGGCACACCTCCACCTGACGGGGGCCGGTCTGCCGGTGGCGCGCGCCACCGGCAGACCCGTCACATCGAGACGGTCTGCTCGCCGCCCTGGTTGACGACTGAGATGCCGTCGCCTCGGGGACAACGCTTAACGAAGGCAACCTGGGGACCAAGAAAGGGAATGGGGAGGGCAGGTGGGGCATACGCTGCGGAATTGGCTTCCCATACGGCGCCGCTTGAACCCGCGCGAGGAGGCACACGCCCGGCACGGCACGTGAGAGCGTGAGGGTACCGATCTCTGTCGAGGCGGCGCAGTAGGCTGGGCGCTCTCACCGAGAACCCGTCGTGCGGAGCAGCTGTCCTCACGAAGGAAGGAGGTGGGGAATGGGGAATAAAGGGCGCCGCGCGCACTTCGCCGTCACGGTGAAGGTGAGTGGCCCGGTCACCTGGAAGTTGGTGACCGGAGCCTCGACCCTGGTACTGGCGTTGCTGTTCTTGGTCGCCTGTTACCTGGTGTAACCCATCGGGGCGGGATGTCCGCACACGGCCGTTGCACCGGCCGCGGCTCCCGCCCCATCTTCTTGCTCGGGGCCCGTCGCCTCGCCCTCCCGGCGTCGCCTGGCGCTGCCGGATGTTGTGAGGTTCTGTACCCCGATACTGACAACTTTAGTGCAACACGCATCCAACTGATAGCTTCCCAGGGGGTTACTTGGAATTCTATGAACTCCCTGGTCACAGCCCTGCTCGCGTCGGTGGCATGTCCCGGAATTTGCTCTCCGGTCGCCCGGTGTCGTCGAGGAGTGTCGCTGCTCAAACCTCACAACACCGGTGGCGCCGATGCGCCGGCCCTTCACGCCGGTGTTACCCCGCGTGGAACCCAGATCTGGAGCTTGATGTTGACCGCTTTCCAGATCCGGGCGTCGACCAGCGCCGAGCGCAGCTTCGCGTTGGCGTCGAGGCGGAGAATCACCCAGCACAGCAGCCCGGCCAGGACGCAGAAGACGATCGCTATCACGATCATCCGGTAGCCCCCCATCGTGTTCCGGGTATCTGGCATTCATGGCGCGACGCTGCGTGTCCGCGGCGGTGGGGATAGGTCTGGCGAATGACGGCTGGGAATGCAGCCGGTGCTGGGCTCGACGCGGACCCAACCCGCGTCGTCCGGATAGATGATGACGAGGCGTAACTGATGGAGCAACGGTCAGGCCAGCGGGACAGCGTGGCCGGTGTAGTGGATGGTGATGCCGGTGCGGGCGCCGGCGGCCGTGATGGCTCCGCCGACGTACTTGCCGCTCATCCCGCCGCCGAGGTTGCCCACCGCACTGATCATGCGAAAGGCATAGCAGCGCATGCGGCGATTGGCACCTGACCTGAGAGCGAGACACGAGATCGGGTGCCATCCCGGGCGCATCGGAAGTCCGCTGACGACCTGGTCTGCAGCTGACAGACGGTGTGGATCGGGATGTCGGGTCGGTATGTGGCAGTGGTGCTCGACGCGCTGGTGGCTCCGTTACGTCTGCGGTGCGCTGTCGCCGATGCGGTGCCAACGGGTCTCGGCGAGGTCGTCGAAGGTGAACTCTGGAACGGGGCCGACGTCCATGACTTTCAAAAGCAGATCGGATGTGAGATCTTCCTTTGTCGGCTTCACCCACGTCTGCCATTCCTCGCCAGGTAGCAGCACGTGGCGTCGCGCGGCTGTGGGGGCACATTCGACGATGAGATTATCGCTACGGCCGTCAACGTGCAACGCAACGATGTCTACGTTCACGACCGGCTCGGGACCGGTGTTCCGCACGAATACCTGCACGCCTCTGCTGCCGTCGGAGGCCACCACTCCGCCGACGATGTAGTAGGCCTGCACGCGAAGCCGCTCCGCGTCTCGGCGGCCTTCGCGGCGTCTCTCGTCGCTGGCGATCCGGAGCGCCACCCACGCGGCGATCAGCGCACCGAGACCTCCAAACCACTGGCCGAGACCGGCCCAGTCACCCGAGCTCAGCCACTTCCGGAGTGCGTAAGTCGCGAGACTGATGAACGCGATTGTGGCAAAGATGGCCCAGGTGGATTTCCTGATGTTCGTGATGCTTAGGCGCTTTCGTGTCACTGGGTGCCTATCCTCACAGTCGTCGGATGATCGGCATGCGGCGTGGCAAGCTACTGAATCACCCCGAGGATCACCGTCCGCCAGTTCTCGGTCGATGACGCGGACGCCTGCGATAGATTCTTCTGCTTGCGATGTACCGGAGAGCAGGATTCGCTACTCTTGTTGGCCCTCGGAGCTTTTCGGATCGTTGATGTCAGTCCGTTTGAAGTAGTCGTCGGGCTCGGCTTGAGTGGGAAGGCTCAGTGGGTGTTGCTTGCTTGTGGCGCCCCGGGCTGTGAACTTGCTCGGATCCCCCTTCGGTATCAGGCCGTAGACGCCTTCGTCGAAACTCGACCCGTCAAAAGTTGCCTGGTTGAACGTTGTGGCAGTGAACCCGACGCAAGTCTTGGAGACTATCTCGCTAAAATCTGCGTTTCTCGCAAAGCGAGCATTGGTAAACTCAACGCCAGCCGGAGCAAATGTGATCCAGGGAACAAATTCTGCTTTAAAAAAGGATGCGTCCTGGGCGAAGTTGGTCTGCTCGAACTCTGTTTTATCGCCGAAGCTCGCCTTGTCAAAGTATGCGACGTCTTCAAAGGAGGTCCTACGAAACGATGCTGTACCTTGAAATGCTGTCCCGTAGAAGGAGGCATGGCCAACGAAAGTTGCACCGTCAAATACTGCCATTTCCTCAAAGTACGTTGAACAAAACTCAGTTCTGCCGACAAAGGTGGCGTCGATGAACTTTGCATAGCCAACTGTGCACCAGTAGAGATCAAAGTCGATCAAGGTGGCGCCGGTGAGGTCGATTGTGATTCGTCCCCAGTGATCCGGGCCCTTCTCGCCGTGCTCTAGCTGTAGGTGGGTCTTGAATATGGCCTGGGCGGCGAGTCGGACTTCGCGTTCTTGTCGATGGTCAGTGGTGTTCTGGTGCTCGTCGGCCATGCCGTTGGCCGATTGATGCTTGCCACTATGGTCAAATGGCATACGGAGGTAGCCGCACAGCAAGTTCGCTACGGTTTGTCTCTGGGAGGGGTGGAAGGCGGCGAGGCGCTCCAGCGCGTAGAGTCCGGCCATGCGGATAGGTGCCTTATCGGAGCCGAGTTGTTCAGCAGCCTTGGCATAGAGCTCGGTGGCGCGTCGTTCAGACGCGTCGTACTCCGTCGCGCGGTTTGCATGTTCGACCGACCACTGGCGGCGGCCAGTGAGAACGAGGGCGACCGCTCCTCCGGTGCCAGCGCCGACTCCTAGTCCGGCTTTGACCAACTCGATGAGGTCTCGGGGCTCGGTGACATTGATGGTCGCCAGCAACACGCTGATTGCGAGTGCGGTCAGGGCTAGTATGGGGACGATTGTTGCGAGGAGGATAGCCCACCATTTGCCGGGCTTATTGAGGTGTTGGGCCGTTGGCATGGCGGCATCGGGTTTCATTATTGCCATCTCGACTCCATTTTAGTGCAGCCGGTTCAGGTAATTCGCGTCGCCTTTTGGAGCGCGGTCACCTTGTCGAAGAGGCGTTCGCCTCCCTTGGGAATTGACACTGGATGCCGAATCGAATCCAAATTGCGCGGAAGCTCGTCACTCACGGCCGACCAGCTGGCTTCTTTGATCGTCGGCGTGGGCCGCCGAGGTTCAGCTGTTGCTTGATGCCGCTGTCGAGTTTGAGCTGGTCGGGGGTGCCGTTGAAAGCGCGGATGGCATCGAGCAACGTCCGATCGCGGCGGCCGGTGAGTTTCGGTGTGATGAGGTCGAGGAGTTCAGCCCACTTGGTGCGCGGCAGTTCGTGTTGGAGCCGGCTGGCGATCTTACTATCGGCGAAGACGCGGAGCGCGATCCTGGCCTGACTGGTATCGAACTTGCCGATCAGCTCCTTGTAGATTGGATCAGCGCTCCAGGCGATTCCGTTGCCGTTGGTGAGGAAGACGTAGATGAGCTGGCGAACATAGGTCGGGCCGATGCCTGCCGGGACCTGACCGTATTTCCCCACGAGGTTCAACAGTCGTTTAGCAACGGGGGGTTCCTCGTAGAAGTTGTTCCAGCCTTCGTGGGCGTTGGTGAGCTCCTCGATGGCCTGGGTGAGCTCGGCTTCGCGGTCGGTTTCGGGCAGGTAGGCGGTTCCGTCGACGAGATCGAGCAGGTCCCGGGCGCGTTGTGCCCGGTCGGTGTCGCCGTTGGCCCGGAACCGTGCGAGCTTGATGCCGCACTCGTTGCGCTGCTCTTCGCCGACGTAGGGCCAGAGCTCCGGCCAGAGCTTGCGGACGTTATCCAGCGTATCCGGGGTGGCGTCAGGCGGGTTGAAGATGCCGAAGAGGCCTGCTGCGAGGTTGTCGGCCTGGTCGGGCGGGAGGTTGTCGAAGAATGCCGCGGCGTTCGTCAACTCGGTCTCGGTGAGGCGCTGTTTCCTGACGTTGCTCAGGAGGCGGCCGATCTCGGCGACGACGTTGTCTCGGGGAAGGGTGATGACCTCGCGGATGCAGGTCTCCAGCCATTCCGCCAGCTTCAGGCCCGTGAGTGCGACCTGGTTGGGATGCGCGGCACTCGCGTTGTTGCGCATATAGCGGATGTGGTCGAGTTGCTTGTAGCCGACGTCGCTGATCAGCTTGATGCGGTTGGCCGCCTCCATCAGCTTGGCGTCGTCGATCTTGGCCAAGTCATCTGGGGTGCGGAGGGTGCTGCGGCGGGCTGGGTCGGGTTCGGCGATCTCGAAGAAGTATGCGACGTCGAACGAGGCGACTCGGGCCCGCAGCTCGTTGATCGTCTCGTTCCAGAGGTAGTTCAACGCGGCGTCGAACAGGCCCACCGATGCGGCGAGGATCATTTTCGCGACGTACGAGGCGCGTGCTCGTTGGGTGTTGTCGAGTCCTTCAAGAGCGTCAGGTGTGTTCCGGAGCAGCTTCTCCCGTTCTCGGACGTTGATGATGATATCCTCGGTCGGCAAGCCCCACTGCTCGATCAGGGTGAGCATGAGGTCTTCGAACGCCTGCAGGTCCTTACCTGCCGCTTCGACCTGAGCACGTGGGTCCGCCGCCCGCACGACCTCCTGGCCGGTCGTAGTCCGATCTGCGTCACTGACAGCGCGATCGCTCATATTGATGCCCTCCGTAGGTGATGCTCACCAGATCGTTGCCGCCCGGAGCGTTCGTTAACGATTTGCAGCTGTGGGACCTCGATCGTGACTTCACTGTGCTCTGACGGGGCAAGGCGTGCCCAACTCCTGGCCAGCGGTGAGCGGCGGAACCAACTAGATTGCCGGAGGACCGGAAACCAGCCGGCGTCAAGGCGTACCGGTTGAAACGGGCATACCACCACGGGGGACATCTGTGCGCTGTCACACGCGTTCTGCGTCACGGCGTAGGCCAGCTGCTTGTTGGGGCCGGGCGGCGGGCGAACTCGGGAGCTGTTAGGCCAGTCCGGCGCCGACATCGGCGCGACCGACTTGCCACCGGTGGTTTTGCAGTTCACAGAACATCGGGTAGGTGCGCAGCAGTGCATACAGGTTGTACATCCGTTGGATGTGGGTGTGACCGGGAAACCCTGGCACCGCCTGCAGGATCTCGGTGCGTGTCATTGGCTCGGGTGAGCAGGCCAATACCCGGGCTACCTGGTGCAGCAGAGCCTCCCCGATCGAGCCCCGCTCGGCGTCGGCCCAGACCGTCGTGCCTCTTTCGTAGCGTTCGTGCACCTCGGCGGCATGGGTAACCACGGCCTGTCCGACCTCCCGCAGGAACGGCCTGATCTTGACGGCCGCCAATGAGCGCGAACGCCGGTAGGTCAAGAACCCGCCAGCGGCGATTGCTGCAGCGATCATCACGGCCGTCATCGGGCGTTTCCACGCGGCGCGAGCGGTGGCCACGACCGTTCGGGCGGTGCCCTCGACGGCGAGCGTTGCAACCTGCAGGGCGGCGCGGGCTTCGCCCTCGGCTTTGCCGACCTGGCCGACCGCCGACCTGAGTTGAATCCAGTTCTCGTGTGCGAGGCCGCTGCGCTGAAGGTCGCGGTCGTGTGAGACGAGCGCGGCAGGGCCGAGCACCCCGTGCAGTTGCAACATCCCGACGTCGCTCGGATCTTCCTTGGCCAGTTGCTGAGCTTGGGTGGTGTAGGGCAGGCGGTCGGTGTCTACCGTGTAGAGCAGGGGAACATAGGTGCGCCACCAAATCCGTAGCGCTGTGCCAAGGTCGAACGCGCCGCCGTCTTCGCGCCACCGATCTTCCAGCACACGGGGCACTTCGGCCCAGACCCGTCGCGTGATGAACCCGCGAACGGTGCCGTTCTGCATCGCGGCGACGAATGAGGAGGGCGGGATCCGACGGGTTGCCGCGATGACGTCGGAGGTCAGCACCGAGCAGTCGAACACCGCCAGTCGCGGCGGAGCGTGCAATACGCTGAGTCGCTGAAACGGCGACGGGGTGGTGAGCTCGGCTGTCATGGTGACAAGCGTACGACGCCGTACTGACAGGTTCTCCGTGATCTCCGGCTGCAAAGTCGTGCCCAGGACGTCTGCTACGTCGGTTGTCGCTGGTCAGAGCGGCGGGGTCGGCTTCCGAGGACCAGCGATGGTGCGTTCAGCTGGGCGCTACAGGGCCGTGGTGCAAGGTCCGGGCTCCGCTGCGAAGGTAGCTGACGCAGGCCCAGAAGCGGCCGGACATGCGGGTCGATGAGGTCGGGCTGGACCATCGAGCCGTCGACGTAGCGGGGTTTCGGACCGGGAACTCGTCCGGGACGGGGCCGGCTACCCCGGCTTGTTCGCGAAGGGCTCGTAGAGCTGCGCCGCGGTTCGCACGGTCACGAACCCAACACAAACTGGGGTTTTTCAAGCCTGAGTAGTTCATGCGAGGTGATACAAGGAACGCCCAACTCCTTGCACGCGTTAGGTATCTTGATTCTCTTCTTGCAATTGGGGTCGTATTTTTCCCGAGTGACAACGGTGAAGTTGTATGTGAGCGCCTCGGCTACGAGGTAGTAGTCCGCCTTCCGGAGAAAGTCCGACACTGCCGCTGCATCGAACCCCCTGGTTGTCGCCCACGTGCTTACCTTGGCCAGGTTGGGAACCGTCTTTTCGCTCACCTTGATAAAAAAGTTCGCATGCAGTTGCTGTGCCCACTTGGACAGGTCGTCCTGCGCGTCGATCAACTCGTCGCGCACCTTTTCGACGCTCCAAACCAGGCCACTCTGTCCAGCCTTGACGATCCAATCCCAGAATGCGGGACAGAACTCGAATCCGTAGTACGAGTTCTTGGCCTCTATGAAGACGTTCGAGTCGAGAAGGTACACGGCTAGGAAACCCCCAGGTGTTTCGCCAGCTTTTCGAACGTCTCCCTAGTTTTCAGTCCCAGTAGTTGCATCGCTTCGCGTTGAAGAGTTCTGCCCTCGGCGGCGCTTGTCAGAACTGCGCGCGCGAAGCTGCGACTGGTGCGAACGACGTGTGTGTTGTAAAAATTTCCGCCTGGCGACTCTCGTCGATTGGCTAGCAAGGCCTGCAGACGCGCTTCCTCCTGCGCGTATGCTGAGCGGTAGGTTGCCCAGTCGAGCAGTCCTGCCTCGTGTAGTCGACTCAAGATCACAAGAGTGCTCACTTTGAAGAGGGATGCGAGCCTTTGAGTCTCGCCTTGAATATCTGAATCGCGTTGAAAGATTGATCGAACTACGTTCAATGGCGCGAGCACTTCGGCGGCTACTGCGTTGCACCACTTCTCGGAGGTGTTCTCGTCTCCTGTCGAGTGTGGGTCGATGCCGCTCAGGGCTGTTTCTCCCAGCCAAATATGTGCCAGCTCGTGAATAAGTGTAAAGTTTTGCGCGGGCTTCGTGTCGGCGGCGTTGACAAAGACGATCGGAGCGTAGGCGTCGGCTAACGCGAATCCCCGGAACTCGTTCGGGTCGAGGCGGCGATGGGTGTTGCTGCCGACGATGCCGTTCGCCATCACTAGGACGCCGACCTCCTCGGCGGCCTCCGAAATCAGGCGGAACGCGTCAGCGGGGTCCTTCGGGCTGAAGCTTTCCCCTCCGCCGGGGCGGAGGGCGTCACGAATGAGCTGCGCGGCGGTTGCAGCAGGGGTGCGTGTCGTGACTGAGCCGACAATTCCAACTGGATCCTGACCCAAAGAGATCGCGTGGTTGCGATACCACTCTTGGCGTTGCTGCACCATGTAGATGGTGTCCAGCAGGTCTGGGCTCGGCTGAGTTACGCCGGCGTCTCGCCTGGTGCGGAAGTCCGGCAAGGGCACGTCCTCGGCGGGCGGCTCAGTCAAGAAGAAGAACCCAACGGGCGTATGCGTGGCCTCGGCGAATTCCTCAAGCTGGTTGATGGTTGGCGCGATAGACCCACTTATCCAGCTGGGGAGCCTGGGGAAGCGGCGCTCAAGGTCGGCTGCGGGCAAGCCGGAGCGATCGCGTGCCCACGCGATCACGTCTGCCTCCACGTCGACTCTGGTCACCACGCCTCCAGTATCGGATTCAGGCCCAAGATTGTCACAAGATCACCCAGTTGGCCTACTTACTCTGTGTGATCTTTGCTGTTCAGTGCTTCGGGAGGTGCTGATGCGAGGGCCAGTGCCTGGGCCTCCAGGCGACGAATTGACGCCAAGAGGCCTCCGGCGTGCTTGCGCGCCCGAAACGTGTCCGCGGGGGCGTGGCCGCGGTGGCCCAGATCAGTGATCGTGACGTAATGACGCCCGACGCCTCGCAAGGCGATAGCTCACGCCCAGTGCGGTAGCTGGTGAGCAGTCGGCTACAATGCGTGCCGAGTCAAGGCGCGTACGTTCTCCGTCGCTGTCGCTGCCGTCCACGCCGGCTGGTGACGATGTCGACCAAAGGTCCCTGCGGTCCCGCGTAGCAGCAGTCAAGCCCGTTGTCGGTAGGTCTCGTCACGGCAGGGTGTGCGTGGTAAACCCTGCGGAACAGGCGAAGACATGCCCAAAGACAGCCACTCCGCGCGACGTCAGGACGCGAAGCTGCTCGGCCTACTTGTCGACATACCGCACAGCGAGGCGGTGAAACGCCTCGCAGGCGACCGCGGCCCTGAACCCGCTGGCCAAGCCCGGCGCGTCGTCGAAGACTTCCACCAAGCCGCACGCGCTCACACAGCGGCAACCGGCCAATCCGTGCGATCGGCGAAAGACGACCTGCTGCGCGAGCGCGGCCTCCTGCCCGCGGACGCCGCGTTCCCCATCCTGCACGCCAGCACCTACGACTGGTCGGAGATGCACGGTCTCCACACTCGCTGTGAACGCCGAACCGCAGACGTCACACAGTCGCTGACCGGTGTCCTGCTGCCCCCAGTGCCGGGCCAACCAGCTCATCGGCTGCGTGCCGTGCTGACCGCACCTGTCCGTGGACGGGAGCCTGGCGACGTTGTGTTCCTGGATGCCCGGCGGTGGCAGTTCGATTCCAACGTGCCGCAGGCGGACGCATCGACTCCTCGACGTACGCGCTGCACGGCGGGACGTCCCGTCTACACGGAGCTGACGTTGCCGGCCGACATCCTCCTTCCGCTTCCGGCGCTGCGTCGTCGGCGACTGATTCCCGCCCGGACGCAGGCGCCGGTCGCCACGCTGCGAGCAAACTCGGGCCGGCACAGTCCGCTCTACGCTGTGGCTGATGCTGTCCCGATCCCGGCGGAGACACCTCGGCAGGCCCGCGCGCTCCAACGCATTCGTACCTGTGGAACCTGCGACATTGCCTCCGACGAACCGTTCCGTATGGCTCGTGACGGCCAGCGTTACTGCGAGACGCACTTCGACGCTGCTGTCGAGCGGGTGAAACGAGGCGGGCGCGCCCGTGGTCGTGCGGTCAGTGCCGTCTGGGCACGAGACGTGCTGGGTGACCCGGCGACCCTGATGCTCGCACTGCTCGGCGCCGACAACGACAAGATCATCCTCCACGCGGAAAGCCTGGCGGGTGAGGTCGTCTTCGACCACGTCCTGTGCCTGGCTGACGTACCGGACAAGACTGACGTGCTCCTGGGGCAGGTGCGGCTTGACCTGCTGCCGCCGTGGGTCAACGACACCGCGATCCAGACCGTCTTCGGTCGTCGCCTACTGACTGCAGTAACCGAAGGTGCCGACAGCGCGTTCGTCAGCCTGCTTAACGCGGCGCGTGACAGTCGCCAGAGGCACTTCAGTGTCAGGTCGGAGTGGCGCGACCAAGTGTGGCGGCGTTACGAGATTTGGCAGGGGAAGAGGCGACCGGAGCCCGCCCGCTTTGAACTCCGCCGCGCCTTCTTTGAGCCGCAATACCTCGACGCGCCGGTGGGGCGACGTCGTGGTCCGCAGGTGGAGTACGACGCGGCGACAGTGCTGGCCAGCATGCGCGCCATGCTCGCCGAGATGGCAGCAGACGACCTGACTCAGGCAGAGATCGCACACGCCGAGCGCTACCTCGCCGACGAGCCACGTCCGGGGGCCTCCCCGTTCGACCGTCGATCGGACCGCGCCAAGCTGCCAGCGAGCCTGATGCAGGTCTTCGGCGACAAGGACGTGCCGAGCGCCTGAGCACAGACTGGGGTGCCGCGGGCGACCGGGTCCGCAGCACCCCAGGTCCGTCGGGGCTGCAACAGTCAGGACTCCCTACTGGAAGCTTCGGGAGCCACTTCTGTCCATGCGGGGTGGTTTTGCAGGGTGCTGGCGGTGAGTACGCGAGCTTCCTCGAACTCGCCCGGTCTGCGCTCGTAAATCACGGTCATGTCGGGCAGGACATGCCAGCGGTCAACGGCGTTGGGCTGGTCAGTGACGACGTACGTGGTGGCGTTGGCGAGGTCGGGGGCGTCCATCGGCTGTTCTAGCGGCGGCGGTAGCGGCTGGGCTTCTCTTCGAGCTTCATCTCCTTGAGCAGCTGCAGTGCAGCTTCTCGGCCAGGGGCGTGCTCGGCGGTCCCAGCGGAGGCACTGATGAGCTTGGCGAGTGCCATGCCGGCAGTGCGGCGTCCGATCATCTCGAACCAGTGGGCCATCTCGGCAGCATGAACGCCGTGGAATGTGGCCAGCGGCGGGCCGTCGAGGTCGCGGATTATGATCTCGTCGCCGGTATCGTCAAGCCGCCAGAACGGCACCCGCGAGGCGACGGCGTGCACGGCGTCCGCGTGTGCCCGCATACGCTTCGCGACCTCCGCACGCTGCAACTCGCGTTCGTACTTCGTGACCATGGCGTTCTCCTTGGGTGGCGTCGGGCAGGTACTTCCCCTACCTGCCCGACGCTCACCCGAATGTAGAACGCATGTTCGACTGTGACAAGTTGGCGCTGATCACGGCCGCCACTCGTCGCGGTAGCCCGATCGGTCCGCATACGGCAGCGCGAGACGTTGAATCACCGACCAGATGAGCCGGCACTCCATCTCGACGGCGGGATTGGTCGAAGCCTCGCGGCATTTCTGCTCGTAGTGGTCCAGGACCAGCTCGGTGCCGTGCGCTGCACGGGGATCGCCTGCGGCGACCTGGGCACGCAGCCAAGTCGTCAAATCCTCATCCAGCCGGCCTTCACTGTCGTGGCGGAAGTAGACGACGTCGCGCGTCGGGACGGGCTTGCCGTCGTCGGCTTCGAGATCGGTATGGGCCGGTTCGTCCACCATGCCGATTTCGCCAGCTCTGCGCGGCGGGGACCGCTCGTCTAACTCGGGCGGTAGTTCACGACCAGGTGACCTGCTCAGAACGGTCCTCAGTCGACCAGGTAGTGGGCTTCGATGTATGCAACGGTGGAGTCATACGGCTCCCCGACTGGCTTCAACGCGTATCGGCGGAAGACAGCGGCGGTGGCGCGGCGGACGCCGCGGTTGCGGGCGTCGGCGTTGTCCCATGATCGGGCAAGGGTGCGGGTGACTACTTGATCGATCTCCTCGGCCAGGTTCCGCTCCGTCACCGTAAGACCGGGCGGGGCATGATCGTGGATGATTCGCGACAGGACACCCACACGGTCCTCGTCCAACACGATGACGGCTTCGTCAGGGCGCTTCTCGGCGTCCACGATGGCGCGGGCGACCCGGAGTGCTTCCTCCAGGAAATCCAGGGCGTCCTGGGCGTTCTGGATGATCCGGTCACGAAGCTGCCTGATCCGCTCTGCGAGGGCGGTGAACTTCGCGGACCCGGGTTCGACACCCTCCTCGAGCGCGGCTTTGATGCGGTCCAGGATCTCCGCAGCGGACGGCGGCGTCTCGTCCTCGCTGTCATCCTTGCCAGGCTTGGGACGAAAAAGGGCGAGCAGTTCCTTGAGTACGGCGATGCCCTGGGCGTCCAGGACGAGGGCCTCCTCCCGAGCGGCCGCCACGGAGAATGAGTGGACGTGGGCATTGATGATCTCCAGAACCATCGGCCCCAGCTCGCTGAGCCGTTCCCTTCTTTCCTCGTCGGAAGCCTTCTTGAACAGGGTCGTGTAAACGGACCCGAAGAGTCCGAAGCCGTCTTGGTACTTGGTAACCCGCTTGTCGGTGTTGATCAGCGGGTACAGGCGGGCCAAGAGGCGGTAGTCCTTGGTGAACACCTCGGCGGCG
Source organism: Amycolatopsis sp. NPDC049252 (assembly GCF_043197175.1). Classification (NCBI taxonomy): domain Bacteria; kingdom Bacillati; phylum Actinomycetota; class Actinomycetes; order Pseudonocardiales; family Pseudonocardiaceae; genus Amycolatopsis; species Amycolatopsis sp. NPDC049252. The sequence goes on along the minus strand of NZ_JBICSQ010000016.1, from coordinate 103,894 downwards.
CCCGGATTGGCGTCGAGGAAGGCGTTGATGGCTCGAACTGACTCGTATCCGTGGACGGTGAGGTCCAGGTCGTCCACGTCGACGAGGAGATCTTCGATACGAGCGAAGGTGGTACGGAACTCGGCGACCAGCTCGGATAGGTCGGTGACGAATCCGCCACCCTTGCCGGCGGTGGCAGAGGCAGGCTCGACGACGGCCTTCTGCACTTCTTCGGCCAGGCCGATGTAGTCCACGACCACGCCGGATGTCTTCACGAACCCGGTCGGGGCAACCCAGGTGCGGTTCGGGCGGGTGATCGTCTGGAACAGGTTGTGTGCCTTCAGCGGCTTGTCCAGGTAGAGGACGCCCTCGTTGGGTGCGTCGAACCCGGTCATCAGCTTCGCGGTCACCACCAGGAAGCACAGCGGGTCATCCGGGGTGAGGAACCTCCGCTTCTGCTCCTCCTCTGCAGCCTCCGAGAGCCGGAACGGCCGCATGGCGGGGTTTTCGTCCTTGGCATCGGAGACGGAGATGTTCACCTCGGCGGAGATCCGGCCATGCTTTCCAACCTCAGCGAGTACCTGTGTCGCCTCGAAGCCGGCCAGCAGTTCGTTGATCTTGTCGGTGTAGGCGACAGCCAGCTCGCGGTTGTAGGCGACGACCTGGGCCTTCAGACCGTTGCGGTAGGCACCGGCCAGGTAGTGGTCGACGATGTCCTGGCAGACCGCGTCGACGCGGTCGGGGTTGGCGAACACCGAGGTGAGACGCCCGAACTTGCGCGAGAGAGCATCACGGTCGGGATCGTCGAGGTCGAACTCGTCGGCGAACTCGTCGAACTCGGCCTGCAGCTCTTCGTCGTTCATCTCGAAGGCCACCGGGCGCGGGTCCAGCATGACCGGGACGGTCGCTTCGTCCAGCAACGACCGAGACACCGAGTACCGGTGCAGCACCCTGCCGGGGTCGGTCTTCTCGCCGAAGAGGGCGAACGTGTCGGTGGCGAGGTTGCGGACAGGGGTACCGGTCATGCCGAAGAACTTCGCGTGCGGCAACGCCGCGCGCATCTGCCCGGCCAGGGACGCCGTCCTGGCGGACTGGGTGCGGTGTGCCTCGTCGACCATCACGATGATGTTGTCGCGGGTCGAGAGGTTCTTGCCAGCCTCGCCGAACTTGTGGACGGTCGTCGATATGACGCCGCGCACATCGTCGGCCAGCAACGCCCGCAGCTCGGCGCTGCTAGCCGGCTGGTGGAAATAGGCGTCGCCCATCGCAGAGGTGAACACCCCTGAGGTCTGCCGGACGAGCTGGGTCCGATCGGAGAGCAAGATGATCGTGGGCGAGTCGGTACGGGTGTCGGCCAGAAGCAGCGAGGCGGCGAACACCATAAGCAGCGTCTTTCCGCTGCCTTGGTGATGCCAGATCAGACCCTTCTGGCCGCCGGCCAAGACTCGTTGGTGGATCAGGTGGGCGGCTTCCATCTGCGGGTAGCGCGGCAGGTACTTCTGGTCTGCTCCACCACCGGAGGTGTCGAACAAGGCGAAGTTGGCGAGCATGTCCAGGACGGTCGCTGGGTTGAGCAACAGTTCAACGGAGCGTCGCACGTCGGCTTGCCCGGCCAGGTTCTCGTCGTCGGCGGTGGACCGGAATGGCTGCCACAGGTTCGTGGGCGCACCGGCGGCACCGAACCGCAACTTCAGCCCGTCGGAGGCGACAGCGAAGACGTTGGGCGTGAAGAACCACGGGTACTCGGTGGCGTACACGTCATTGATCTCGCGGGCAGCGTCTGTCCACCCGGACTTCGCGGTCGGCGACTTCACTTCGACCACGACCAAGGGCATGCCGTTGACCCAGTACACCAGGTCGAACCGGCGAGAGGTCTTGCCCGGGACCGTGATGGTCACCTCGTCCGACACGACCAGGGTGTTGGCGGTTGGGTCCTCGAGGTCGAGAATCTTGAGCGCGTGCCACACGCCGTCGGCATCGCGGAACTCCTTGAGCCCCCGTAGTAGGTGCAGCACCTGCTCGTTGGCCCGCACGAGACCACCATCTACGGCGTTGACCGTGGCGACGATTTCCGCCACCACCGCGTCCACATCGAACCCGTCGATCACCCCCGGGTTGAGCTCGACGAGGGCGTTTCGCAGTTCGCCGACGAGCACCGTCTGCGTCGTTTCACGCGGCAGCGACCTACCCGCAGTGAAGCTCCAGCCCATCGGGAGGGACCACTGGATCATCAAGTTCTGAAACTCGCGCTCCCGAACGCCTTTCGCCACGTGCTCAGCCCCCCTGCTCGACAGACTCGATGTCGATGGTGTGGTCCAGCAACCCTGCCAGCAGTCTCGCCCGCACGGAACGGAGGCGGTTCGCCTCCGCTCGGGTGGTGGCGACGACTTCGCTCATAGAGTCGAGCTGGAGAGCTATCCGCTTCTGGTCTGCGACGGGTGGAAGGCGTACCGGCATTCGAACTGCACGCATGGCGGTAATGTGCTTGATATTGGTGCCTCCCGCGATATCGAGGAACGTGCCCGACTCATAGGCCCACAAGCACCAATGGTTCACGAAGCCCGAGACGCTGACGCCCTCAATGGCTCGATATCGCATGAGCGTCTTCTGAAAGCAGATTGGCTCTGGTAGCTCTCCGCGCCACACCGCCGGCATGCCGACTGCGGACTGGCTTGCGCTGCCTTCAGACACGAGTACATCGCCGGGTACGAGACCGAATACCTTGCGTTCCTTCAGGTCGAAGTTCATCTCCAACACATCGGTCAAGTCGAGCGTTCCGTACCCTACGTTGGCGGAACGCAGGTACGGCGTCATGTAGGGCCCCGTCGCATACTTGGGTGCCCTCTGTCGTCCCATCGTGATCTCGAACGCCTCGTCAGCACGGATTGCCGGAGTGTCTTGGTTGTTGACCAGTTCGGCACGAAGCTGTCGCAGCACCATGTGTACTGCCCCCGCTTCGGCTTCGAGTGCGGTGATCTGGTCGTCGACTGCGGCGATCACCTCGACGATTCGCTCTTGTGTGGGCAGCGGAGGCAAGGCGAACGGGATGGCACGGAACGATGCGTCGGAGATCGTCTTGCGGCGCAGAACCGTTCCCGAGGCGCGGTCTCGCATCTCATCCCAGAACACCGGTGTCTGGAAGTACAGCCCCAGGAACTCAGGGAGAGCACTCTGGTCTACCTCGTAGGTGATGAAGGCACCAGAGACGTGGGTTCCATCATGTTCCACCCGTGCGACGCCTGCCGGGGCTTCGAACGCTGTAATCGTGCGGAGAACGACATCGTTCGCGCGCACCATGTTCAGGGTTGTGTATTTCGAGACACCACCGACGAATGGTTCCTTCTCGCCGAGGCCGCGCCCATACATCTGGACACTGACTGCCGGGTAGCTAACGCCATCCTGTACCACCACCTTGCGGCGCACTCGAGCCAGCAGGTCACCGAGGGTGATCTGCTTCCAGTCACTCATCGAAGCCCTCGATTCCGGCAGCCGCAAGGACGGCGTGCATGCGTTGCTCGGACTTCTGGCGCTCAGCTCGGGCAACGTTGTAGATGTCGATGAGAGTGCCGAGATCTTGCTGCTCGGCGGCGGCCTGTTTGATGTACTTCCCGATGTCGAGGTTGTACCCGTTCGCTGAGATCTCCGTTGCGGAGACGAATCGCGCGGCGAGTCCACCGTCGCCGTCAGGGTCGGCCGGGTTGCCTTCAGAATCGAAGCTCGAGTGGTAAGCGGTTACCACATCGGCAATGTCCACTTCAGTCAGGACGTTGCGGTTCTTGGCCTTAGTGAACCGCTTGGAGGCGTCGATGAACAGCACCCCGTTCCGGCGCTCCTTCTTCTTGGTGCCGGGCGCGCGAAACACGAGGATGCAGGTCGGAATGGAAGTCGAATAGAAGAGGTTCACCGGCAGACCGATCACGGCTTCCAGGAGGTCGTCGTCCAGGACGCGCTGACGGATGGCTGCTTCCTGGCCGCCGCGGAAGAGGACGCCGTGGGGGAGGACGACGCCAGCGCGGCCTTTCTCGGGGTTCATGCTGGCGATCATGTGTTGTACGAACGCCCAGTCAGCGGACGACTGCGGGGCGACGCCGCCGATGGCGCGCGGGTCGTCGGTCCAGGGCTTCCACTTCAGACTGAAGGGCGGATTGGCGACGATCACGTCGAACTGGGCGACGGACCCGTCGGGCTTTTTGAATCGCGGGTCCTTCAGGGTGTCCCCGACCTCGATTTGAAACTCGGTGAGGTTGTGCATGAACAGGTTCATACGCGCCACACCCGCAGTGTCCGGAACGGCCTCTTGTCCGTGCAGCTTGAGCGTGTAGCCACGCCCGCCGCTGGCCTTCAGAAGGTTCGCGGAGGCAATGAGCATGCCGCCTGACCCGCAGGTCGGGTCATACACCGACTCGAAGTTCTTGGGATCCAAGATCTCGACGATCAGCTCGACGACCTCGCGCGGGGTGAAGAACTGGCCGGCGCGGGTGCCGGACCCATCGGAGAACCGTTTCAGGAGGTATTCGTACGCCCCACCGAGCACGTCGTGGGACATGTTGCCCTCGTGCATCTTCGGAGTACGGTTCATCGCCTGCATGACTGCCGCCAAGACATCCCCTGATAGCACCGCCTCGGAGGTCCAGTTCATCGATCCGAATAGGCGGGAGAACTTGTCAGGGTTCGCCGTTTCGATGGCCTGAAGGGAGGCGCGAACCCTCATGCCGAGGCCTGGCATGGCGACGGTGGCGAGGATGGACGACCAGGATGCGCGACGTTCACTGACCGTGCCGCGATGAATGAAGGGGATCTCGAACGACTGGTAGTCTCGGTACTCGATCTCGTGGGCTTCCTCGGCGGAGAGGTCGTCCAGGCCCTCGTTGTCGGCCAGGAACTCCTGGTGTTGGTGTTCCCAGGTGTCCGATAGGTACTTCCAGAACATCAGCGGGAAGACGACCGAGGAGTATTGCGCTTCGGGCATCACCGCGCGCAGCTCGTCGGCGGCGTCCCACAACCTGTTCTCGATCTCCTGCTGAGTCACTGCCATCAGTCGGTCTGTCCTTCGTCGTGAAAGAGTGGCGGCCGGCAGGCCGTGGCGGTCCTGCTTGTCACCTTATTTCGAGAGTGTGCGGCATGTACACGCCGGGTGCGGCGCTAGTTGACTACCCTGCGTGAACATCACTGCTAACCTGGTCTGAAGGAACCTGGCCGACCGCCAAACCTACGACGAAGGACAGGCAAGGCCATCGTGAAGGTGGACTTCGAGGAGATGCCATTCGCCTGCGGCGAAAGTGCCAGTGGCGGATGCCGATGAAGGGCGGTGGTCCCGGCCGTGGGTGCTGTGCATCGCGGACTTCGACGGGTTCGGCGGCCTCCGCCGGCATCGTCCACGGATGTCCGTGCCGGGGCCTAGCGTTCTCCCCGGTCGGCTGATGCAAGATCTCTGCGGTGACGACGCGGGAGAGCGCGGTGCAGTCGCGTTCCCAGTCGTCGGAGGCTGCGGCTGCGGTGCGGTCAGCGACGCTCGTCCGTCTCCGTAGTGCCAGTTAGACGTCATAGCCGAGATCGCCCGGTTGCGGGCTCGCCCACCTGGGTGATGAAAAGCAACCCTTGAAGAAGGTACTTGCGCGGAGTTGGTTGCGGGACAGGTCCGTCGACGACACGTCGGCCAGCGCCACGGCCCTCCACGACGATCTCGTGGGACTTGGGGGCCGACCCGTCGGCGGCTGCCGTCACGGTGCTCGCATACGAGAGCATCACCAGCTGTACCGCTCGCTCCGAGCGGTCAACGGGGCCCTGGGCAGCGGGCTTGGGCGCGCCGGTTGACCGACCGAAAAGCCATCTCGGTGTGGTGGTAGGCCGCGCCTGGCGGCGTCCTATCTCATGCGCACGCGCGCCACAGCGCCTGTGCAGCTGTGGTCTTGGAGTCCGCGACTGCCTTGTCCCACCTGGCTTGCAGGCTTTCGAGGAGGCGTTGTTCGACGGCGGCGGCGACGTGGGAGTAGGTCTCTTGGACTTTGTCTTGGAGGACGTGGCCGAGGCGGAGGGCTTGGGCAATTTCGGGGATGCCGTCGTCGATCATCCAGGTTTTGTGGCTGTGGCGGAGGCCGTGGAAGGTGAGGCCGGGCTTGGCCGGATGGAGGCGGATGGCCGGGTTGGCGATGTGGAGGTTGCCGTCGGCGGCGGGGCGGAAGGCTCGGCGGGAGAAGTTGCTACGTCGGTGCCATTCGAGGTTGGGGGTGACGAAGACCTGGCGGTGGTTGTGGGAGGTCAGGTGCCAGCGCAGGAGGCGGACGAGGAACGGGGGCAGGCTGATGGTGCGTTCGGATTCGTCGGTTTTGAGGTGGCCGAGGTAGAGCGGCCCGCTGCAGGGTTCGTGGAGAGCGCCGATGTCGGGGTCAAGGTAGATGTTGCCGGTGTCGTCGTCGTAGAGGTGGACGTTGTCGCGGTCGAGGCCGGTGAGTTCGCCCCAGCGGGCTCCGGTCCAGCCGCCGGTGACGATGAGGACGGCGCCGCAGGGCCCGTACTTGAGGGCGGCTTGGTCGGCGACATGGAGGACTTCGGCGGGTTCGCCCCAGATCTTGCGTGGGGTGCGCTGGGCTCGGCGACGGCGCCCGCGGCGGCGGGCAACGAGAGGGTTAGCGGCGATCAGCTTCTCGGGGACGGCGTCGGAGAGCAGGAGTGAGAGGCATTTGATGATGCTGTCGACGGTGGTCTTGGCCAAGCCGGAGGCGCGGAGTTTCTTCTCCCAGGTGCGGATGCCGAGGTTGGTGAGCTCGGCGAAGGCGGTGTTGCCCCAGCGGGGGAGGACGTGGACTTTGAGGAAGCTGCGGTAGTTCTCTTCGGTGCGCTGGTCGATGTCGAGGGAGTCGAGCCAGGCGGGGGCGAACTCGGCGATGGTAGTGCGGCCGTCTTCAGGGGCGATCCAGGTTCCGGCGCGTTGTTCGTGGAGCATCGTGCTGATGTGGTCGTCAGCGGCGTCTGGGGTGGGGAAGCCGGAGATGGCGCCTTTGGTGCCGTCGGTGCGGCGATAGCGGACTCGCCAGGTGTCGTCGCCGGCGGGTTCGGTCCAGGGCACGGTGAACTCCTGCGCTGTGGTGAGGGGGTCGCGTGGTGGTGCGTGTCCAGGACCGCTCCATAGGCGACAGAGAGGAAGCTGATTCGGCGAAGAACCTCGTCGTGGTACCGGAACGGGTGTCAGCGACGGGTGCGGCGTCGGCGTCCGGGGCGGCCGGTCTGGTCGCGGTTGCGCGGTCCGCGGTGGCCTGCGGCGATGATCGCGCGGAGGTCGTCTTCGGTGAAGCGCAGATGCTTGCCGACGAAAGTGCACGGGATGAGACGCTGGCCGGCTTTGCGGCGGAGCCAGGACTCGCCGACGGTCAGCCGCTCAGCCGCGGCTGCCGGCGTGTAGAGAAGCTCGCCCGCTTCGGCGGTGTAGGAGTTGGCGGGCTGGGAGTGGCTCGGTGGCTCGAGTGCTATGGGGTCGGATCGCCGCAGGGCTTCATCGTCAGTTTGCATGGCTGCCTCGCAGTGAGCGACGGGTCGTGGTCGCTGCTAACTCCGTCCAGCCGCATCGGAGGAGACAGGACTGCGGTGATGCGCGGCGAACCGCTTCGTGACGACGCTCGGCGAGAGAGCTGAGCTTGCCGCCGATGGCACGAAGGTGCGCGCAAAGAACCTTTGGCGTCCACCTGTCCGGGGGACGCTACTGGGGCACTTTTCGTGACCCCATTTCGCCGCCCTCGGGCCGGTGCCCCAGTTGTGCCCCAACTACTAGCCGGTAGCTGAACTTCTTCTTGACGAAACTCAAGATCCGGTACAACGAAAAAACCGCCCTACCTGGATCTTTAGATCCGGTGGGCGGTGTTTCGTCACTGTGGAGCTAAGGGGACTCGAACCCCTGACCCCCTCACTGCCAGTGAGGTGCGCTACCAGCTGCGCCATAGCCCCGAGGCGAAGGTGAACTCCGCATCTCGTATGGCCATACAGTACACGCCGCTCCGACGCCCCTGACGCGGGGGTGCCCGCAAGGTCACCAACTAGAGCCCAGCCTTGTGACCTGCAGTTTTAGGACTTATTTTTAGGCGTGTATTGACTCCCGGTGTGTCCGCCGTTACATTTTCGGCGGTTGTGACGCCGAGGTCCCCGCCCGTTACGCCGCGTCTACCCCTAGACCGGGCACGCCTCTGCCGTTTCCTGCTCGAAGGTTGCCGCGTGTGCGGCGGAGGAGGTTTCGCATGAAGACGAGACGGCGGGTGATGACGCTGCTTTCCGCGGCGTTCGTCCTGGTCGGGAGCGTGATCGCGGTGGCGGCGCCGGCGGCTCAGGCCGCGATCACCCCGGACGGGTGGTACACGGTCGCCGCGGTGAACAGTGGGAAGTGTGTCGACGCGCGGGCCGCGGCCAGCGCGAACGGCACCGTCGTGCAGCAGTACAGCTGCAACCAGAGCGCCTCTCAGGAGTGGCAGTTCCAGTCGACCGGTGACGGCTACTTCCGGGTCAACACCCGCAACAACCCGGCCGCGGCCTGGGACGTCACCGACGTCTCGACCGCCGACGGCGGGCTCGTGCAGCTCTGGACCTACTCGAGCGGCCTCAACCAGCAGTGGCAGGCCGTCGACGAGGGGAGCGGGCGGTACCACTTCGTGAACCGCAACAGCGGGAAGTGCCTCGACGTCCCGAGCGCGTCCACCGCGGACTCCGTCCAGCTTCAGCAGTACTCGTGCAACAGCACCACCGCGCAGTCCTTCACACTTACCCCCGTGGGTGGCACGACTCCTCCGACCTCCGGGCAGCCGGACCTCGGCCCGAACGTGGTGATCTTCGACCCGTCGATGTCGAGCGCCAGCATCCAGAGCCGGCTCAACAGCATCTTCAGCCAGCAGGAACGCAACCAGTTCGGCAGCCAGCGCTACGCCGTGATGTTCAAGCCGGGCACGTACTCCAACGACGTGAACGTCGGCTTCTACACGCAGGTGCTCGGCCTCGGGCTCAGCCCGGACGCCGTGACGATCAACGGCGCCGTGCACGTCGAGGCCGACTGGTTCCCGCCGCAGAACGCGACGCAGAACTTCTGGCGTGGCGCCGAGAACCTCTCGGTGAACCCGACCGGCGGCGCCGACCGCTGGGCCGTCAGCCAGGCCGCGCCGTACCGCCGCATGCACGTCCGCGGCGACCTGCAGCTCGACGACGGCGGCTGGGCCAGTGGTGGCTGGATCTCCGACTCGAAGATCGACGGCCAGGTCCGCTCCGGCTCGCAGCAGCAGTGGATCTCGCGCAACTCGCAGTTCGGCAGCTGGAACGGCTCGAACTGGAACATGGTCTTCGCCGGCGTCCAGGGTGCGCCCTCGAACACCTTCCCGTCGCCGCCGTACACCACGGTCGCCCAGACGCCGGTCACGCGCGAGAAGCCGTTCCTCTACATCGACAACGCCGGGAACTACCAGGTGTTCGTCCCGGGTGTGAAGACCAACGCGTCCGGCACGAGCTGGGCGAACGGCACGGCGCCCGGCAGCTCGATCCCGATCGACCAGTTCTACGTCGCCAAGCCCGGCGCGTCCGCCGCGGACATGAACGCCGCGCTGGCGGCGGGCAAGAACCTGCTGGTCACGCCGGGGGTCTACCACCTCAACCAGGCGCTGCACGTGACCCGGCCCGACACCGTCGTGCTCGGCCTCGGCATCGCCACCCTGGTGCCGGACGGCGGCGTCACCGCGATGAACGTCGACGACGTCGACGGCGTGAAGGTGGCCGGCCTGCTGATCGACGCGGGCACGACCAACTCGAACACGCTCATGCAGGTCGGCGCGGCCGGCTCGACCGCCGACCACTCGGCCGACCCGACGTCGCTGCACGACGTGTTCTTCCGCATCGGCGGTCCGGCCGTCGGCAAGGCGACCAACAGCCTGGTGGTGAACAGCAACAACGTGATCGGCGACCACATGTGGATCTGGCGCGCCGACCACGCCGACAACGGCAACAACGTCGGCTGGACCACCAACACCGCGGACACCGGGCTCACCGTCAACGGCAACAACGTGACGATGTACGGCCTGTTCGTCGAGCACTACCAGAAGACGCAGGTCGTCTGGAACGGCAACGGCGGCCGGACGTACTTCTTCCAGAACGAGATGCCGTACGACGTGCCGAACCAGGCGGGCTGGATGAACGGGTCCACGAAGGGCTACTCCGCCTACAAGGTGGGCCCGAACGTGACCAGTCACGAGGCGTGGGGGCTGGGCAGCTACTGCTTCTTCAGCACCAACCCCTCGGTCGCCAGCGCGCACGCCTTCGAGGCGCCGAACACGCCCGGTGTCAGGTTCCACGACATGGTGACCGTCTCCCTCAACTACCAGGGGACGATCACCCACGTGATCAACACGACCGGTGACACCACCCCGCAGGGGACCAAGCCGGTCAACCTGGTCAGTTACCCCTGATCAACCGGCGTGCGCCGTGGTGGCGGCCGCGGCGCACGCCGGTCCTCATGCTTCGTGAATCCTCCGGGCCGGCATCCCGCCGATGGACGCCTTTCCCGTGTGGACGGTCCAAACCGGACAGTCCGAGGCCGGCTGCCGGTCGCGGTGTCGCTGTTCAGCGCCTCTGGAGCAGGTCGAGGCGGGTGAGGTGCTCGTCGAGGGCTCCGACGTCGTCGGCGTGCCGCTGAAGCCGGCCGAACCGGGGGAGCGGACGGCACGACGGTGCTCGCGGACCTGCCCAGCGTGACGGCCGCGGAGCTGCTCCCGGGCACAACGGCGGCAGCCGGCCGCGGACGCGTGAGCCGACGGGCCACTGTGGACCCGTGGCCCGAACGGGTGGTGAACCGCGCCACGCGCCCGAACTGCCGCGATACTGGTCGTCCCGGAGTGCAAAGGAGCGGGACATGACCGCCTTCGGAATCGTCGTCGAACCTCGCCAGGCCTGGCCGCTCACCGCCGTGCGCGGTGTGGTCGCCGTGCTGTTCGGGATCTTCGCGCTCGTCTGGCCGGGCGCGACCGTGCTGGTGCTCGCGATCCTCTACGGCGTCTACGCGATCGTGGACGGCATCGGCGGGCTGATGCAGGCGTTCCGGCCGGGCGACGGCGCCCACCGCGCCGCGTACGGCGTGCTGGGGGTGCTCGGCATCCTCGCCGGGATCCTGGTACTGGTGTGGCCGGGCATCACGGTGCTGCTGCTGGCGCTGCTGGTCGGCCTGTGGGCGATCGTCACCGGCGTCGCCGAGATCGCCGCGGCCATCCGCCTGCGCAAGCAGATCCAGGGTGAGGCGTTCCTCATCCTGGCCGGCGCGATCTCCGTGCTCGCGGGCATCCTCATCGTGATCAACCCGATCGCGGGCGCGTACGGCGTCGCACTGCTGGTCGGCATCTACGCGCTGATCTACGGGATCGTGCTGCTCGTGCTGGCCTTCCGGCTGCGCAAGATCGCGAACACGCCCGCCACGCCCTGAGTACCGTGCGGGGATGTGACCCGCGAACTGGTGGTGCTGGGCACCGCGAGCCAGGTGCCCACGCGCCACCGCAACCAGAACGGCTACCTGCTCCGCTGGGACGGCGAGGGCATCCTCTTCGACCCCGGCGAAGGCACCCAGCGGCAGATGGTGCACGCCGGCGTCGCGGCCACGGACGTCACGCGGATCTGCGTCACGCACTTCCACGGCGACCACAGCCTCGGCCTGTCCGGCGTGATCCAGCGGCTGTCGCTCGACAAGGTGCGGCACACCGTGCACGCCCACTTCCCGGCGTCCGGCGCGCACTACTTCGCACGGCTGCGGCACGCGACGTCGTTCCACGAGACCGCCGACCTGCGGGAGCAGCCGGTCGAGACCGACGGCCCGATCGCGTCGGGCAAGTTCGGCGTCCTCGAAGCGCGGCTCCTCAGTCACCCGGTCGAGGCGTTCGGGTACCGCCTGATCGAGCCGGACGGCCGGACCATGCTGCCCGAGCGGCTGCGCGAACACGGCATCAACGGCCCCGACGTCGGCAAGCTCCAGCGGGACGGACAGCTGGGGACGGTGAGCCTGGACGACGTCAGCGTGCCCCGGCGCGGCCAGCGGTTCGCGTTCGTCATGGACACCCGGCTCTGCGACGGCGTCTACGCCCTCGCCGAGGACGCGGACATGCTCGTGATCGAGTCGACCTTCCTGGCCGAGGACTCCCGGCTGGCCCGTGACTTCGGCCACCTGACCGCGCGGCAGGCGGCGCGGGTGGCCGCCGAGTCCGGCGTCCGGCAGCTCGTGCTGACCCACTTTTCCCAGCGTTACCCCGAGCCGCAGCGGTTCTTCGACGAAGCACGGGCCGAATTCGACGGTGAGATCGTGGTGGCCCGAGACCTGGAGCGGGTCCAGGTGCCGAAACGCCGGTCCTCCCCAGCGGGCCACCTCGCGCCGTAGGCTGCAGGACGTGAGCCAGCCGATCCTGATGACCGTCGACGACGATCCCGCCGTGTCCCGCTCGGTCGCCCGCGACCTGCGGCGGCGCTACGGCAAGGACTACCGCGTCATCCGCGCCGACTCGGGCGCCGACGCCCTCGACGCGCTGCGCGAGATCAAGCTGCGCGGCGACGCCGTCGCGGCGATCCTCGCCGACTACCGGATGCCGCAGATGGACGGCATCGCCTTCCTCGAGAAGGCGATGGACCTGTTCCCGCACGCCCGCCGTGCCCTGCTGACCGCCTACGCCGACACCGACGCCGCGATCCAGGCGATCAACGTCGTCGACGTCGACCACTACCTGCTCAAGCCGTGGGACCCGCCGGAGGAGAAGCTCTACCCGGTGATCGACGCGCTCGTCGAGACCTGGAAGGCCGTCGGCGACAAGCCGGTCGACGAGGTCAAGCTCCTCGGGCACCGGTACTCGTCGCCGTCGTTCCACATGCGCGACTTCCTCGCGCGCAACGCCGTGCCCTACCGCTGGTACTCGGTCGAGGAGGACGAGGGCAAGCGCTTGCTCAAGGCCGCCGACGCCACCGAAGCCGACATCCCGGTGATCGTCACCCCCGAAGGCACCGTGCTCAAGCGCCCCTCCACCAGCGAGATCGCGGACGCGGTCGGTTTGTCGACCCGGCCGGCGCAGGAGTTCTACGACCTCGTCGTCATCGGCGGCGGCCCGGCCGGGCTGGGCGCCGCGGTGTACGGGGCGTCCGAGGGCTTGCGGACCGTGCTCGTCGAGAAGAAGGCCACTGGCGGCCAGGCCGGCACGAGTTCGCGCATCGAGAACTACCTCGGCTTCCCCGACGGCGTCTCCGGCGCGCAGCTGACCGACCGGGCGCGGCGCCAGGCGCAGAAGTTCGGCGCCGAGGTGCTGACCGCCCGCGACGTCGTCGGCCTGGAGGCCCGCGGCTCGTCCCGGGTCATCACCTTCGGCGACGGCAGCGAGATCGCCGCGCACTCGGTGATCCTCGCCAGCGGCGTCACCTACCGCGCGCTGGACGCCGAGGGCATCGAGGAGCTGTCCGGCCGCGGCGTCTTCTACGGCTCGGCCGCCACCGAGGCGCCCGAGTGCAAGGGCGAGCACGTCTACATCGTCGGCGGCGCGAACTCCGCCGGGCAGGCCGCGGTGTTCTTCTCCAAGCACGCCAGCGACGTCAGCATCCTGGTGCGCGGCGAGTCGCTCGAGTCGTCGATGTCGCACTACCTGATCGAGCAGATCGCCGGCATCGGGAACATCCACGTCCGCACCCGCACCACCGTCAAGCAGGCCCACGGCGACGAGCACCTGGAGCGGCTCACGCTCTGCGAGAACGGCGTCACCGAGGAGGTCGACACCGGCCACCTGTTCATCTTCATCGGCGCGGCCCCGCGCACGGAGTGGCTGGGCGACGACCTCCACCGCGACGAGCACGGCTTCGTCTGCACCGGCCCGGACCTCCTGGCCGGTGGCCAGCGCCCGCGCGGGTGGACGCTGGACCGTGACCCGCATTACCTCGAGTCCTCGATCCCGGGCGTCTTCGTAGCGGGCGACGTGCGGTCCCAGTCGGTCAAGCGGGTGGCCTCCGCGGTCGGCGAAGGCGCGATGGCCGTGACGCTGGTACACCGGTACCTGGAGGAACAATGAGCGCACTGCCGCGGGAAGAGCTTCGCGGCCTCTTCCTGTTCGAACACCTTTCCGAGGACCAGCTCGACTGGATCGCCGACAACGCCGTGCTCGAGGAGTACGAGGGCGACACCGTCGTCATCCACGAGGGTGACGAAGCGACCTGCTTCTACGTCCTGCTGAGCGGCGCGATCCGGATGACGAGGATGGTCAGCGGCACCGAGGTGGAGACCAACCGGTCCGACCAGCGCGGAGCCTACTTCGGCGCGACGCAGTTCTTCGTGCACCAGGAGAGCGAGCACCGCTACAACGCGACGGTGCGCGCGCTGTCCGACGTCACGTTCCTGACGCTGCCGTCGCGGGAGTTCTCCTTCGAGTTCCGCCGGTGGTTCCCGATGGCGACGCATCTGCTGGAGGGCATGTACCTCGGCTGGCGCAACAGCGACACCGTGATCGGCTCGCGTCGCCGGCTGCTGGCGCTGGGCGAGCTGTCGGCCGGCCTGACGCACGAGCTGAACAACCCGGCCGCGGCCGCCGTGCGGGCGACGTCCGCGCTGCGCGAACGCGTCGCCGGGATGCGGCACAAGCTGGCCTTCCTGGCGAAGAGGGACATCGATCCCGAGCTGCTCTACCAGCTGATCGACGTCCAGGAGACGCTGGTCAAGCAGGTCGCGCAGGCGGAGAAGCTGACCGCGATGCAGCAGTCCGACCGCGAGGACGAGATCGGCGACTGGTTCGACGAGCACGGCATCGACGGCGGCTGGGACCTCGCCGACATCTACGTCCGCGCCGGGCTGACCACGGCCGACCTGGACCAGGTCCTGGAGCAGGTCGGCGACACCTTCATGGACGGGGCCGCCCGCTGGCTCGCGTACGCGCTCGAGACCGAGATGCTGATGGGTGAGATCGAGGACTCGACCACCCGGATCTCGGCGCTGGTCGGCAAGGCCAAGCAGTACTCGCAGATGGACCGCTCGCCGCACCAGTGGGTCGACGTCCACGACGGCCTCGACTCCACGCTCGTGATGCTCGCCGGCAAGATCGGCGACGGCGTCCGCGTCGTCAAGGAGTACGACCGGAGCCTGCCGAAGATCCCGGCGTACGCGGCCGAACTCAACCAGGTCTGGACGAACATCATCGACAACGCGCTGGGCGCGATGGGCGGCGAAGGCACGCTCACGCTGCGCACGTGGGGTGTCAACGACCAGGTGCGCGTCGAGATCGGCGACACCGGGCCGGGTATCTCCGACGACATCAAGGGACGGATTTTCGAGCCGTTCTTCACGACCAAGGCGGTCGGCGAGGGCACCGGGCTGGGCCTGGACATCTCGTGGAAGATCGTCGTCGAGCGGCACCAGGGCGACCTGCGAGTCGAGTCCGAGCCGGGGAACACACGGTTCGAGGTGTGCCTCCCGACCGAAGAGCAGGCTTCGCTCTGATGGCCACCGTCCCGACGGTCACGACCGAGCTCGGGGCGCTGGTGGGGCTGGCGGGTGAGGGCGTCCGGCGGTGGCGCGGGATCCCGTACGCCCGGCCGCCGGTCGGCGAGCTGCGGTGGAAGGCGCCGCAGCCGCCTTCGCTCTCGGGTGGCGTGCACGTCGCGGTGGAGTACGGGCCGCACGCGATGCAGTCGCCGGACCCGATGAACCCGCAGGCGGTCTGCGACGAGGACTGCCTGTACCTCAACGTCTGCACGCCGGAGGAGCCCGCGCCCGAGGGTGGCTACCCGGTGTTGTTCTGGCTGCACGGCGGCGGCTACCGCGTCGGTCACGGTGAACAGCTCGGTGACGGCGAAGAGTTCGCGCGGGCCGGGATCGTGGTCGTCACGATCAACTACCGCCTCGGCTCGCTCGGGTTCCTGCACCTCGCCGGGATCTTCGGCGAGTCCGAAGCGGACGCCGGCGTGGGCGGCCTGCTCGACCAGATCGCCGCCTTGAAGTGGGTGCGCCGCAACATTTCCGCGTTCGGCGGGGACCCGGCGCGGATCACCGTCTACGGCGTCTCGGCGGGCGCGAAGAGCATCGGGAACCTGATGGGCAGCCCGCTCGGCGCGGGGCTGTTCGCGCAGGCGATCAGCAGCAGCGGCGGCGCGGACCACGTGGCGACGCCGGAAACGGGCACCGCGCTGGCCCGGCGGCTGCTCGACGAGGTCGGCTGCCACGACGTCGAAGCGCTGCGAGCGTTGCCCGCCAAGGAGTTCGTCGAGGCGCAGGAACGGATCCTGACCGGGTTCCAGGCGCTGTGGCTGTGGCGCCCGACGCTGCACCCGCGCGTGCTGCCCGAGGTGCCGGTCGAGCCGATCCGCCGTGGCAGCGCGGCCGGCGTCCCGCTGCTGGTCGGCTGCAACAGCAACGAGGGCAGCACGTACGCGATGATGCTGGGCGACGAGATCGCGACGGCGCCCGCGGAGGACGTCCTCACCGAAATCCTTGGCGCGGAAGGAGCTTCGCAGCTCCTGGAGACCTACCTCCGCCGCGTCCCCGACCTCAAGTCCGCGAAGATCGCCGCGATGGGCGACGAACGCTACGGCGTCCCGACGCAGCGCCTCGCCGACGCGCAGTCCGCGCACGCCCCCGTTTACCGCTACCGCATCGACATCGCGGCCCCCGGGGTGCCCGAACAGCTCGACGGCGGCCACGGCACCGAGACGACGATGGCGTGGAAGGCCCCGCTGCCGCTGTTCGCGCAGGCGTCCGACGTGAACCCGGCCCGCGAGCGCGCGGCGTTGCTCGTTCACCGGTGCTGGGTGCGGTTCGTGCACGACGGCGTCGCGTCCGCCGACGGCCCCGACTGGCCGCGCTACGGCCCGGAACTGCGTCCGGTGATGGTTTTCCGGGAAGACACGGACCTGGTGCTCGATCCACGTGCCGAAGAGCGAAAGGCTTGGGGCGACACGGAATGGGCGTCGGGCACCTGGTTCCCCGTCACCTGACACTGTTCATCTTTCGTTCACTTCGAACTGGTCCCCTCGCGCGTCAAACGAGTCGAAGGCCCTGAAGGATCGGGCCGTCGAGGGGGGTGGCTCGTGAAACGCCGGGTATCGATCGGACTGGCCGTGGTGCTGCTGCTCGCGGTCGTGGCGGTGATCGTCTGGGGGCGCGGGGACGACAGCGCGCAGGGTGGCGACCTGGCCACCGTGCGGGGCGTGATCGGCTCCGAGAAGCAGGCCTTCTTCACCGACCAGCGCGTTGTCGACGCCTTTGCCCGGCACGGCCTGAAGGTCGAGGTCGACACGGCCGGGTCGCGCCAGATCGCAACGACCGTCGACCTCGGGAAGTACGCGTTCGCGTTCCCGTCGTCCTCGCCCGCGGCGCAGAAGATCCAGCGTGACCGCAAGGTGACCACGGTCTACACGCCGTTCCAGTCGCCGATGGCGATCGCCACCTTCGAGCCGATCGTCGCGCTGCTGAAGGCGAACGGCGTGGTGCACAGGGGCGCCGGCGACTACGACGTCCTCGACGTCGCGAAGTACCTGGACGTCGCGAAGGCGGGCACGCGCTGGGACCAGCTGCCCGGCAACACCGCGTACCCGGCCCGCAAGAACGTCCTGGTCACGACCACCGATCCGCGCGAGTCGAACTCCGCGGCGATGTACCTGTCGATCGTCTCGTTCGTGGCCAACGGCAACACCGTCGTCAGCACGCCGGACCAGGAGGCGAAGGTGCTGCCGTCGGTGTCGAAGCTGTTCCTGGACCAGGGGTACACCCAGAACAGCACCGAGGGGCCGTTCGAGGACTACCTGTCCGCGGGCATGGGCAAGACACCGCTCGCGCTGATCTACGAGTCGCAGTACGTCGACCGCGTCGTCCGCGGCGACGGCTCGATCCGGCCGGACATGCGGATGATCTACCCGGCGCCGACGGTCTATTCGAAGCACACGCTGGTGCCCCTGTCCGGCGACGGCGACAAGGTCGGACAGCTGCTCGCGACCGACCCGGAGCTGGGCAAGCTCGCCGCGACGTTCGGGTTCCGCACCACCGACCCGAAGCTCTTCGCCGACGTCGGTGCCCAGGCGCACGCGCCCGCCGATCTGGTGGACGCCGTCGAGCCAACGTCGTTCGAGACCCTGGAGCGTCTGCTCGACGCCGTCGGCAAGCAGTACTGACATGGACGAATTCACCCTGACGCCGCCGGAGCCGGTGACGGCGATCCCGGCCGAGCGGGCCGCCGGGCTCATCACCCTCGGCGAGGACACGCGGTCGGAAATCACCGTTCGCGCCGGGAAGTTCGCCGAACGGCTCGAGGCGCTGGACGTCAAGTCGCCGGAGTTCACCGACCTGCTCGACGAGCTGCTGGCCGTCGGCGAGGCCGACATGCGGGCCGCGGCCGGCGTCGCGGGGGCGATGCTGGACCGCACCAGCCGCGCGCTCACGGCGTCACCCCAGGAACACGTGACGACCAGCCTGACGAGCCTGCGCCGCACGGTCGCCGAGCTGGACCCGGCGAAGCTGCCGCTCACCGGGCGCAAGCTGCTCGGGATGTTCCCGGTCGCGGCGGGCGCCAAGCGCGCGCTGGACCGCTACCGCGCGGCGAACGAGCCGGTCAACGCGCTGGTCGTCGACCTCCGCGGCCGTCAGGACGTCCTGCGCCGCGACAACGCCGCGATCAAGGGCGAGCGCCAGCGGCTGTGGAAGGTGCTGGGGAAGCTCGCCGAGGCGGCCGCCTTCGCCGAGGCCGTCGACAGCGCGATCGAGACCCAGGCCGGGGTCTACGACTTCACCGATCCCGCGCGCGCCAACGCGTTGCGTGGTGACGTGCTGTACCCGATCCGGCAACGGCACCAGGACCTGCTGACCCAGCTCGCGGTCAGCGCGCAGGGCTACCTCGCGCTGGACCTGGTGCGCAAGAACAACGACGAGCTGATCCGCGGCGTCGAGCGGGCGGTGTCGACGACCGTGTCCGCGCTGCGCGTCGCGCTGCTGGTCAGCGGGGCGTTGGCGAGCCAGCGCGACGTCCTGGACGAGGTCGCGGCGCTCCAGGCGACGACCGACGGGCTCATCCGCGCCAACTCCGAGCTGCTGGAGCTGCAGTCCGCGGAGATCCGCAAGGCGAGCAGCGACCCGGCGGTCGCGACCGAGACGATCCGCGCGTCCTTCGACCGGATCTACGCCTCGATCGACGCGATCGACGGGTTCCGCGCCGACGCCGTCCGCACCATGGCGACCACGGTCGAGTCCCTGTCCGGCGAGATCCGCCGGGCCGAGGACCACCTGCGCCGCTCGCACGAGGGGGAAGTATGAAGAAGCTCTTTCTGGTGGCGCTGAGCGCGGTGTTGCTGGCGGGGTGTTCCGACTCTTCTTCATCGGCGCCGCTGGGGGATCCCGAGCCGGGCACGCTCAGGATTCTCGCGGGCAGCGAGCTGGCGGACATGCAACCGGTGCTCGACGAGGCCGAGAAGGCCACCGGCGTCAAGGTCAAGTTCACCTTCACCGGGACGCTGGAGGGCGCCGAGTCGCTGGCGAACGGCAGTGTCGACGGCAAGTACGACGCCGTCTGGTTTTCGTCGAACCGTTACCCGGCGGGGATTCCCGAAGCGGCGAAGCGGCTGGGGAACCAGGTCAAGATCATGAGCTCGCCGGTGGTGCTGGGGCTGTCGGCGTCGTCCGCGCAACGGCTCGGCTGGACGGGGAAGCCGGTCGGCTGGGGCGAGATCGCCGCGCAGGCCGGCAAGAAGGCGTTCACGTACGGGATGACCGACCCGTCGGCGTCGAACTCCGGGTTCTCGGCGCTGGTCGGCGTCGCGTCGGCGCTGGCGGGCGCGGGCAACGCGATCGACGCCCGGCAGATCGCCGCGGTCACCCCGCAGCTGACGCAGTTCTTCAGCGCACAGGCCCTTTCGGCCGGGTCGTCGGGCTGGCTGTCAGACGCGTACACGCGGCGCGCGACCGGCCAGGACCCCGGCCAGAAGGTCGACGGGCTGATCAACTACGAGTCCGTGCTGCTGTCGGCGAACGCGTCCGGGAAGCTGCCGGAGCCGCTCAAGGTGATCTACCCGAGCGACGGTGTCATCACCGCGGATTACCCGCTGACGCTGCTGGCCTCCGCAGGGGATGACGCCCGGTCGGCGCATCAACGACTCGCGGACTACCTGCGCACCCCGGACGTCCAGAAGAAGATCATGGACACGACGCAGCGGCGGCCGGTGGTGCCCGGCGTCGCGCTGGGGTCGCAGTTCGCGCGGCGCGACCTCGTCGAACTGCCGTTCCCGGCGACGCAGCAGGCGGTGGACGCCCTGCTCCAGGCCTACTTCGACAAGATCCGCCGTCCGTCGCGGACCTTGTACGTGCTCGACACGTCGGGTTCGATGGAGGGTGACCGGATCGACGCGCTGCGCACCGCGCTGGCCGGGCTGACGGGCGCGGACAACTCGCTCACCGGGCGGTACCGGCGGTTCCGGAGCCGGGAGGAGGTGACGATGCTGCCGTTCAACACCGGGCCGCAGGCGCCGCGGACGTTCACCGTGCCGGAGCAGGATCCCGCGGCCGAGCTGGCCCGGATCAAGGCGTTCGCCGAAGGCCTGAAGGCCCGCGGGGGCACGGCGATCTACGATTCGCTGTCCCAGGCCTACCGCGTGCTCGAGCCGTTGGCGGCGCGCGATCCCGACCGGTTCACCTCGATCGTCCTGATGACCGACGGGGAGAACGCGAACGGCTCGTCACTGCCGGACTTCCAGGCGTCGTTCGGCTCGCTGCCGCCCGCGATGAAGGGGGTGCCGGTGTTCACGGTCCTGTTCGGCGAGGGTTCGAGCGACGAGCTGACGCAGGTCGCGACCATGACCGGCGGCAAGGTTTTCGACGCGCGAAAGGTCCAGCTTCCCGACGTCTTCCAGGAGATCCGCGGGTACCAATGATGCTGCGTTATCTGGGCTCGACCAAGAACCTCGCCGGCTGCGTCGGCGGGCTCGTCGGCCTGGGGCTGTACCTGACCGGCGTGGTCGGTGCGATCTGGCCGGTGGTCGTGATCGCGCTGTACGCGGTGGGTGCGCTGCTCGCGCCGCCGGAGAAGGTCCGGCTGCTGCCCGACACCTCGGGGGAGCTGCGCGCCTCGTTGGAAACGCTGGTTTCGTCGGTGTCCACCCAGGCGTCGCGCATGCCCACGTCCACTGTGGACACCGTGCGGCGGATCGCGGAAGTGCTGCACGACCTGCTCGCGCAGCCCGCGCGGCTGTCGGCCGATCCGGACCTCCGGCACTCCGTGGTCCGGCTGGTGCGGACCGACCTGCCGCTGTCGGTGGAGACTTTCCTGAACCTGCCGTGGTGGTTCGCGTCCCGGCGGGCCGGGGCGTCGGAAGAGCTGGTGGCGCAGCTGGGTTTGCTCGAGGCGGAGGCGCACCGGATCGCCGAGCGGTTCTACTCGGCGGACGTCGACCGGCAGGCGGACCACACGCGCTATTTGCGGGATCGTGACGCCTGATTCCTTGCTGTGTCAGGGTTTCCTGGTTGTACCCGTGTGAGTGATGTGTTCGAACGGGCGTTCGAGTAGCTTCGGGGGAGCAGGTCAACTCCGGCGAAGGGAAAGCTATGAGCGCGTACCGAGTTTCGGCAGGGTCAGGGTCATCGCCGCGGTGGTCAGCCAGCTCAGCAGATCGGTCAGGGGAATGCGGGAAAGCCGTTCCGGCCATTCCTCCGCCACGGTGTGGAGCACGAGTTCGTCCTGCCGCGGCTCCACCTTCGTCAGCTTTATCCCGGGCGGGAGTTCCGGCAGCGGAAGCACGATGGGGCGGAAGCGTGCCGGTGGTTTCAGCTGCCGGCGTCCGATGTGGAGGGTGCGCGGCACGAGCACAACGGCGTCGTCCTCCACCCGGGCCTCCAGGGTCAGGTGGCCCCACTGCGGGCGCTTGGCCCAGTGGATCTGGAGCAGCCCGCTTTCGGCCGGCGCGGCGACGATCCCGGGGCGGACTGCCGCCACCCGTTCGCGCAGCACGTCCGCGGACACGGCGATCCGCAGCTCGACCCGAGCGGGAATGGCGGCCGGCGTGGGCAGCGAGCGGAGGCGGACGTCCTCGGCGAGCACGGTGACCCGCTTGAGGAGGATGCTGCTCTGCTCACCGGTCTCGTCCGCGGGCTCGGGCCAGTCGACGTCCTCGGCGACGATGCGCACGTCGCCGACGCGTCCGGTGGCCAGTCGAAGGGTGTCGGCCGGGTAGTGGAGTTCGGTGAGCGTGAGGCCGACTTCACGGCCGTCCACCTTGGTGGTCAGCCGCCGGCTGACGAGCTGCTCGGTGACGCTCCGCAGCACGGCGGCGGGGGTGACGGGAACGTTCGGCAGCAGCGAACGCCCGGCCGCGGCCAGCCCGGCCAGCTCAGGCCAGGGAGCCCAGCCGTCGAACCATCTGCCGTCACTCATCCGTCCAGTGTCGCCGAAACGCCCACCGGCCGCTGAAGCCGGGTCGCGGCACGAACGAGTGAGAGGGGGTCCTCGAAGCGAAGGGCCTTGGTGACCAGCCCGAACGCTCAGGCGGGCTTTCGTCAGCCACCAGTGCGGTGGGAGAACTGCTGTCCGCCGAACTCGTGCTTCGTGGACCGCGCACCGCGGCCGTTCGTCGTGCAAACGATGCACCGTCGGCGCTGAGCACCGAAGGACTTGCTGTTTGCAGCGGTAAGAAAGTCGTGAAGTGAAGCCAGATCACCCGATCTGGCCACTCGCACCATCAGCCGACCTACCGCCGTTCACCGTCAGGTGGTCACCCGAGTGGGGTGCCACCTGCCGTCACCGGAGGGGGCGGTGACGGCAGGTGGCCGTTCAGGGGTGTCGGCGGGCGGCGGCCGACCATTACCGGCCGGCGAAGCGGGCGATGATGCCCGTGACGACCAGCCAGAACACCGCGGCCAAGCCGAAGTCCAGGATCACGGCGAGGCTGGGGTTGCTCACCGGGAACAGGCCGGGCCAGAACAACGCGAGAGGAACCGCCAATGACTTGATGAAGACGAAGAAGGAGTTACCGGCATTCGCGCCGGCGAGCACCATGATCATGTAGAGAACTTCGATCCCCGCGAAGATCGCGCCGATCGCCGTGATGACCCGCACGGCCGTGTTCCGTCGAGTGGTGGTTCGCCAAGGAGACATGCCGCCGAAATTCCCGGATGGGGTGGCCCGTCAAACGCTTCAAGGCCCAGATTGCGCCGTTTGGCCGCTGTTATTGCTCTCCGCTCGGTAACGGGCACGCTCAGTGAGTCAGGGTCGGTGTGCCCTTTTTTCGCCGAGCAACCGCGCGATCGCCCAGTCCTGCACCGCGACCCCGACGGACTTGAACACCGTCCGCCCGCCGGCCACCGGAGGCTCCTGAAGCGCCTTTCCCAGTTCCACCAACGAGTCCCGCGGAAGCAGGCCGTTGTCCACGGCGTGGATCACCTCGCCGGCCTCCTCGATGGCGGCATCGATCTGGTCCACCACAACACAGCCGGCCGTCGCGAGCAGCTCGGCGGGGAGCTCCCGCATGGACGGCAGGTACGAACCGATCGCGTTGACGTGGACGCGTTCCGGCAGGGCGTCGACGTCGAAGAGAGGAGTGGCCGATGAAGTAGCACAACACACGATCTCCGCGTCGGAGACCGCGTCCTCGACGCTCGGCGCCACGCGCACGCCGGGGAACTCCGCCCGCATCCGGTCGGCGAACTCGGTCGCCCGAAGCCGGGAGCGTCCGAACACCGTCACCTGCCGCACCGGGCGGACCGCCGCCACCGCGCGGATCTGGTCCGCGGCCTGGGCGCCGGTGCCGAGCACGGCCAGCCGGCTCGCGTCCGGTGGTGCCAGCAGGTCGGTGGCGACGCCCGACACCGCGCCGGTGCGCAAGGTGGTCACCTCGATCGCGTCGGCGACCAGCTGCGCCTCGGGGGTGTTCCACACCAGCGTCCCGAGGATCATCGGGTCGCGGCCGGCGACGAGGCTGAGGGTCTTCACCGCCGTCCGGCCGGTGGGGGTGTGGCAGGCACTCATGACGAGCGTCGTGCCGCCGTCGAACGACAGGCGCTGCGGCACCTCGAAATGGCCCGCGGCGAGGTCGAGGAAGGCCTCCCGCACCGCGTCCACGGCGGCCGGCATCGGCACGGCCGCTCGGACGTCGTCGGCGTCCAGCATGCTTCGGCACCCCTCGTGGTCGGTGGCCGCTAGCCTGGCCGAGTGCCCGATGCCACGCAAGATCCACCCGTCGAAGACCAGCGGTTCCTCCGTGACGACTGGTACGGCGAGGAGATCACCGGACGGCACTACGCGCGCTGCGAGTTCCACGAGGTCGACCTCTCCGAGGCCGTCACCCGGAACTCGACGTTCACCGACTGCGTGTTCGGCAACGTGCGCTTCAACGCGTCGCGGCACGCAGATTCGGCCTTCACCGGCTGTGCCTTCAAGCGGTGCAACTTCTTCGACGCCGAGTTCACCGGGTGCAAGCTCGTCGGGGCCACGTTCAGTGAATGCGAGCTGCGGCCGCTGCGGGTCACGGGCGGCGACTGGTCGTTCGCCGGGCTGGCGGGCGCCGACCTCCGGTCGGCCGCCTTCCACGGGGTGCGGATGCGCGAGGCCGACCTCACCGGGGCGAACTGCGCCGACGCGGTGTTCGCCGACGTCGACCTGTCCGGGGCGATGCTGCACGCCGTCAAGCTGCCGCGCGCCGACCTGCGGGGCAGCGACCTCTCGGCGCTCGACCCGGTGAACGCCGAGCTGGCCGCGGCGATCGTCTCGCCGGAGCAGGCTGCGGTGCTCGTCACGTCGCTGGGGCTGCGGGTCCGGGCGTAGGCTCACCCGCAGCAGGAAGGGAGTGCCGGATGGGTGTCGTGACACCGGGGTTCCAGGGGCGTGCCCGCAGCGGCAACCCGCGCCTGCCACCCGGCCAGTACCTGGCCGAGGACTTCCCGGTGCTGTCGGCGGGCCCGACGCCGCGCGTGCGCACCGAGACGTGGGAGTTCACGGTCACCACCGAGACCGGTGAGAAGCACGCCTGGAGCTGGGCCGAGCTGATGGCCCTCCCGAGCGAGAAGTTCACTGTGGACATCCACTGCGTCACCCAGTGGTCCAAACTGGACACGCGGTGGCGCGGCGTCCCGGTGGACACCCTGATCGGCGGGCTCGACACGGCGGCCGACTACGTGATGGTGCACTCCTACGGCGGGTACACCACGAACCTGCCGCTGGCCGACCTGCTCGACGGCCAGGCCTGGGTCGCCTACGAGTACGGCGGCAAGCCGCTCACCCCCGAGCACGGCGGCCCGGCGCGGCTCGTCGTACCGCACCTGTACTTCTGGAAGTCCGCGAAGTGGGTGCGCGGGCTGGAGCTGAAGACCCGGGACGAGCCGGGCTTCTGGGAGAACGTCGGCTACCACGACTACGGGGATCCATGGCGCGAACAGCGGTATCAGGGCGACTAGCGTGGCGGGTCGCCCGCCTGGCCGAGTTCCGCGACGAGACCCCCACGGCCCGCACGCTGGTGTTCGACCTGCCCGGCTGGCCAGGGCACCTCGCGGGACAGCACGTCGACGTCCGCCTGACCGCCGCCGACGGCTACCGAGCGCAGCGCAGCTACTCGCTCGCCGCCCCGGCCGACGGCGACCGCGTCGAGCTGACCGTGCAGCGCGTCCCCGGCGGGGAGGTGTCCGAGCACCTCGCCGGCCCGTACGCGATCGGCGACCCGGTCGAGATCCGCGGCCCGGTCGGCGGCTGGTTCGTCTGGCGCCCCGCCGACCCCGAACCGGTGCTGCTCGTCGCCGGCGGTTCGGGCATCGTCCCGCTGATGGCGATGGTCCGCGCCCGCCGCGCCGCGGGCGTCCGCACGCCGTTCAAGCTGATCTACTCGCTGCGCACCCCGGCCGAGCTGTACTACGCCGAAGAACTGCGCAAGCCGACCGCGGGCCTGGACGTCACCTACGTCTACACCCGCGAACTACCGGACGGCCGCGAGGGAATCCCGCGCCGCATCGACGTGGCAACGCTCAACACGGCAGCCTGGCCCGCCGAGTTCGGCGCGACCTCCTTCGTCTGCGGCCCGACGGGTTTCGTGGAGACGGTGGCGGACATCCTGGTCGCCCTGGGCCACGACCCCCACCGCATCCGCACGGAACGCTTCGGCCCCAGCCGCGACTGACATCCCGTCGGCCACTGAGTGACCCGGCCGCGCAGCCCCGCCGACGCCGGGCGTCGAGGACTCTCGAGACCCGGCCGGGCCGCCACCTGCCGCGATCGACCCGTGCTGTCGACGACGCTCGAGCAACCGGGCCGCGCCGGGTCCGACCGCACCACCCCGACGGCACCGGGTGCCGAAACCCAGCCGCGACGGGGAAAGCCTCCAGCGCCAGGTGCGGAGGCCGCCAGCCGGCCGCGACTGACCGGCCCGCTCACGTGGGGGTGCCGGGTCTGCCGTTCTCCTCGGCCGAGCCGAGCCTTGGCCGCGCTGCGCGACCCGCCGGCGCCGGGGCGCGGGACAACGGTGCCCAGCCGCGGCCGAGCGACCCGACACAGCCGTGGCTGAGCGACTCGACACAGCCGGGGATGCCGGATAGTGGCGCCTCGGCCGTGGCTGAGCGACCCGACAAAGCTGGGCTGCGGGATAGCGACGCTGCGGCTCGACAGCGCCGGGCGTGCGGCTCCCCGGCCGAGGCTGAGCGACCCGCCGTCGCTAGGAATGTGAGACAGCGGCGCGCCAGCCGGGGCTGAGCGACCAGACAAAGCCCGGGGCTGCTGCGCCTTGGCCACGGCTGAGCGACCAGACAGCGCCAGGCGTGCGGGCCAGCGGCGCGCAACCCCGGCAAAGATCAACCGAGCCGCACAACCAGTTCCTTAGGCGCTGTCGGGCCGAGACAGCAGTTCCCGCAGGGTCGCCAGCAGCTCCCGGCGATCCGCGGCGCCCAGCTTCCCGCGGATGCGGGGCTGCGACGCCCCGGCCACGGCTGAGCGACCAGACAGCGCCAGGCGTGCGGGACAGCGGCGCGCAACCCCGGCAACGATCAACCGAGCCGCACAACCAGCTCCCTAAGGACTATCGGGCCGAGACAGCAGTTCCCGCAGTGTCGCCAGCAGCTCCCGGCGGTCCGCCGCGCCCAGCTTCCCGCGGATGCGGGCCATGTGGTGCTCCACCGTCTTGCCCGAGATGAACAGCTTGCTGCCCGCCTGCTTGTACGTCAGCCCCTCGACCACCAGGCGGGCCACCTCGAGCTCACGCTCGCTCAGCGCCGCCAGGCCGGTGCCCGAGGACGTCGGTTCCGCGGCACCCGCCTCGCGGCGGAGGCCTGTTCCCTGGAACTGGCGGGCCGCCTCCAGCAGCTGGACCATCGCCTTGCGGTCGGACGTGCGGATCGCCGCCTGGCCGGCCAGGCGGGAGGCGTCCCAGCACAGCCCCAGGTCGTGCAGCTCCGCGGCGGCCGCCGAGATCTCGTCCGGGTCGAACGTGCCGCCGAGGACGGTCAGCCAGCCCTTCGCCGCCGCGGCCAGGGCGCTCGGGTGGCGGCCGCAGTGGGCGTGCGCGGTCAACGTCGCCAGGTGCGCCTTCGCGGCTTCGGCGTCCTCCAGCGTGATCGCCGCGTGCAGCTCGTGCCAGACCAGCGAGACCGTCCACAGTGGAGGTTCGCCGAGCCGGGTCAGCAGCGTGTGGGCGCGTTCGAGCTGGCCGGCCAGCTTCGCGTGGGTGCCCGTGCGGGCCGCCGCGATCGCCAGCTCGCCCAGCGGCAGCAACGTGAACAGGTCCGTCTGCTGCCGCATCGACGCCTGGTACGCGCGGGCCCACGACCGCTGCAGCCCGACCAGGTCGCTGGCCCGACGGGCCAGGCCGAGCTCGAGCGTCGCGAAGAACAGTTCGTCACGTGCTTCCAGCGTGTGGCCCGAGACGGCGTCGCGGTGTTCCGCGGCGGTCGCCAGGTCGCCCGCGGTCATCGCCACCCAGCCCAGCAGCAGCCGGTGCCGCACGGCGAGGAGGTCGCCGCCGATACGGCCCTGCAGGGCGCGGCTCAGCACCGACTCGGCCAGCGCCAGCTCACCGGTGTGCAGGGCGGCGAGCGCGGCCAGCGCCGCGGGGCTGTCCGGCAGCAGCGTGCCGCCCAGCGCCGGTTCCAGCATCGCCGCCGCGCCGAGCAGGGTGGACAACGTCTCCGTCGCGCAGCCGGACACCGAATCGACGATGCCGCGGGCCATCCGGGTGGCCGCGCCGGCGAACAGCGTCGGGGCGAGGCCGGGGGCGGGGGAGTCGAGCAGCCGGCGGGCGCCCTCGACGTCGCCGGTGCCGACCAGCGCCGTCGCCGCGAACGCGTTGGTGCCGCCGCTGCCCGCCGCGAGGTGCACGCCGGCACCGGCGGCCCACTGGTAGAGCTCCGCGCCGCGGGCCAGCTCGCCGCGGTGGGCCAGCACGGTGGCCGCGATCTCCGCGCCGGCCGCGCGGCTTTCGGCGTCGGCGGCGCCGAGCATCCCGTCGCCGAGGCGCAACGCCGTGTCGAGGTCGCCGGACAGGCCCGCCGCGCGGGCCCAGCCCGCCGTGACGGCCGGGCCGCGCTCGCCCGCTTCCGCGGCGGCTTCGAAGAGCTGCGTGGCCAGGCGGGCGTCCGTCGGCAGGGCTTCGGCGGCGGCCGCGGCGAACGCGGCCGCCGCGGACGCGCCGGTGCTGCCCGTGCCGAGGAGGGACCGCGCCAGGTCAAGCACCGGGAGACCGTTCGCCAGCTGCAGCTCGACCAGCCGCTGCACCGTCGTCAGGCGCCGGGCGGGCGGCCCGAAGTCGCGGACGGCGCCCGAAGCCAGCGGCAGCAACGTGTCGTCCGGGGCGAGCAGCCCGGTCGCGCGGGCGCCGTCGACGATCCCCGGCAGCTGGTCGGGCGTGCGGTCCAGCAGCGCGCACAGCAGGTCGAGGTTGCGCCCCGCACCGGCTTCGGCGGCGATCAGGTAGTGCAGGACGTCGTCGTCGAGCTCGTCGAGCTCGGGCCGGAACTCCTCCAGCCGCCCGAGCAGCGCGCGCTCGGCCAGCCGGGGCACCCCGCCACTGCCGGCGTGCAGCTCGGCCACGGCAGCCGGGTCGGCCGGCTTGCCGGTCACCGTCTCGACCAGCCGCGCGAGGTCTTCGACGCCGAGCGGGCCCAGCTGCACCAGCGTCCAGCCGGGCGCGATCGCGGCCGGCCGGTGCGCGACGACGATCGGCCCCTCGGCGCCGGCCAGCAGTTCTTCGAGCTGGTCGGCGCCCAGCCGGTCGGCGTCGTCGACGAGCAGGGCGTTCGCGCCGGCCTGCCGGTAGACGCGGGCGAGCGCGGCGAGCAGCACGCTCTTGCCGTAACCACCGGGGGCGACGACGGCGACCCGCAGCGGCGCGCCCGGGTCGGCGGCGACCTGGTCGAGCAGCTGCCGGGCCGCCGGGTGCACGGGGACGGGGTGGAGCGGGGCGGCCTGCGTGAGCAGTGTGTTCAACAGTGACCTTCACCGGAGGGGGCGCCGGGAGCGGCGCAGTGGCTCGGGGTGGACTGGCTCGGGGTGTGGGACTGGTCGGGGCCGGCGGTGGCTTCGCGGGCGGTGAGGGTGATCAGCACGGCGGAGATGGCCGCGGCGAGCACGAGGACCGCGGCGGCGAGCGGGCGCCGGCGCCGGAAGAGGTCCATCGGGCCGCTGCGCTCGGGCAGTTCGAACGGCGTGATCTCGACCGGCGGCCGGGGTGGCCGCTCGCCGAGCTCACCGAGCGTGTCCACCCGGGGGAGCAGGGTGGTCTCGACGGCCGGGGGTTCCTGGGGGGTGGCCCGGTGGTCCGCGCGCAGCCCGGCGAGGGCGGCCGCGCCGAGCGCGGTGGTGGCCGGCGGAACCGGTCCCGCGAACATCGGGCACGGCGGCCGGGCGGGCAGCGCGTGCGGCGGGACGTCGCCGCAGAACACCACGCCGGCGAGCCCCTTCGGGGACATCGAGGCGGTGCCCGTTAGCGCGAACAGCGTGCTCAAAGCGGCAGCGGGGGAGACGCCTTCGGCACTCGCCCCGATCTGCCAGCCGTTCGCGGCGGTCGGCGTCGCGAGGCTGACGTTCACGCCGTCGGCGCCGAACTCGCACACGCCGGCGGCGGTCACGCCCGGGCCGGGTACGGGCAGGTGCGCGCCGAGCGCCGCGATCGAGCCGGGGACCAGCGTCACCGCCGTGAACCCGGCGTCGGCCAGGGCCCTTCGCAGCACGTCACGGCGGTAGCCGCCCCAGTCGCCGGGGTGGGTCAGCACCAGGTGGCGCGGGCGGCCGCCGAACTGGTTCTCCGCGTGCTCGGCGATGCCTTCGACGAGCACCGTGGTCAGCGTTTCGGGCGGGAAGGACTCGCCTTCGACGACCATCGGCACGTCGTCGCCGATCCGCCGGTGGAAGCCGGTGAGCAGCCGGGACGGGACCCGGGCGCCCGCCTGGGCCGCCGCGTCGCCGGTCAGCAGGTACCCCTCGTCGTCCAGGAACAGCGCGGACGCCGCGGCGGGGGACCGTTCACCCAGCCAGAGCAGCTCGGGGTCACTCCAGCCGGGGCCGTGACGGTGGCAGATCGCGGCGTGGGTCCGGCCCGGTGCCACATCGATCCCGAGGACGTAGGGCAACGGCGCTTCCTCCTCACCTCGCGGGGCCGATCGGGGGCTCGAAATCCCCCTAGGGCTCGGGGCATCCTCACCCAAACGGGTTAGTCAATCAAGGGTCTGGAGGGATTTAACCCAACTGAGTGCGTCTCGGATGAGCCCCTAACTCCCTAACGATGACATATCGATCCCCTATCGGCTGAGCCGGTGGCGACTCGGAGTGATCCCCGATGTGTGCCGGGGGTCCGGCTCCCTAACTTGGCCATGGACACCGGTCCCAGCGGCCGATGCCGTCCCCCGAACACCGGATCAGGAGAACCCCCATGGACTCCGTGCAGACGTTGCACGACTTCGCCCTCAACCTGCTCAACGACCCGACCGCCCTCGCGGCCTTCGGGACGGACCCGCAGCAGGCCCTCGCCCTCGCCGGCCTCGGTGACGTCAGCGCCGCCGACGTGCACGAGGTCATCCCGCTGGTGCTCGACTACGTGCCGGTCGACAGCCTCCCGGCCGTCGGCAACCTCCCGCTGGTCGGCGACCTGACCTCGGTGGGCACCGACACCACCGGCATCCAGGGCGCGATCGACCAGCTCACCGCCCTCACCCAGGGCCTCGGCCTGCCGGCCACCTCGGCGCTGCCGGGCGTCGGCGACCTCGGCGTCGGCGAGCTGCCGGGCCTGGGCGACCTGCCCGTCGGCGAGCTGCCGGTCGCGAACGAGATCACCAACGCGGGCAACGTCACCGCGCTGGCCGGCAACGTGACCAGCGTCATCATCGGCGGCGACCTGGCGGGTGGCCTCGACTCGGCCGCGCTGGCGAACCTGACCGCGGCTCCGGCCTACCTGACCGACGCCAACCAGATCGCCCAGCTGACGACGCTGGCCGAGCAGCCCCTCGTCGGCGGGGTGGGCACCGCCCACACCATCGGCACCGAGGTGCTCGGCGCCGTTTCCAGCCCGGTCGACCAGGTCGCGTCGCACACCGGTGACCTGACCGGCAGCGTGTCGAACCTCACCGACGCCGCCACGCACGTCGGCGACTTCACCGGCATCCTCAAGGGCACGAGCGACCTCGACGTGAAGCACGTCACCAGCGAGGTCTCGCACGTGGCGCACGGCGTCGGCGACGTCACCTCCACCGTGACCTCGGCCACCGGCCTCGACGTGGACCACAACGTCGCCGGTGCCGTCGGCGACATCGCCAGTGGCAACGGCTCGGCCGTCCACGACGTGGTCTCCGATGTCGCGGACGTCAGCCACAACGCGCTGGGCAACCTGCACCTCGGTGACATCGCGTCCAACGACATCCACATCGGGCACTGACTCCCGAACCGGTCACCGGTGCCCGTCCCGCGGTCTGGGTGCAGCCGCGGGACGGGCACCCGGTGTGCGTACGGGGAGTAAACCGGGGACACTCGTCCGCTGTGACCGCACCGGCTTGGCTCGAAGTGCTCAACGAGACGTTGGACGCGTGCCGCACGCACGGCCGCGCCGATCTCGCCGAGCGCCTCCGCAGACGTCGTGACGCCCCCGAAGGGCAGATCCGTCTCGGCGTGCTCGGCTTCCCCAAACAGGGCAAGGGATACCTGCTCAACGCCATCCTCAACGCGCCGGTGTGCGCGGTCGGCGACGCCGCCACCCCGGCCGTGCCGACCGAGATCGCCTACGCCCCCGAACCCGCCGCGACCCTGGTCGCCCGGTCCCTCGAACGGATACCCGTCGCGGTCGACCGGCTCACCGGCGAGCTCGGCGCCCGGCCGGCCGGCACGCTCAGCCGCGTCGAGGTCGGCGTGCCCCGCGAGCTGCTCGCGGCCGGGCTCGTCCTGGTCGACACCCCGCCGATCGGCGACCCCCGGTCGCCGCGGACCGCCGCCGCGCTCGACCTGCTGGCCGAAGCGGACGCCGTGATCATCGTCTCCGACGCGACCGCGCCGCTGAGCGCCGCCGAACTCGCGCTGGCCCGGCACGTGCGCACGTGGTGCCCGCACGTCGTGCTGGCGCTGACCAAGATCGACGCCAGCCCGGGCTGGCGCGCCGTCGCCGAAGCCGACCGCAAGATGCTCGCCGAGGCCGGGATCGACTCGCCGGTGCTGCCGGTGTCCGCGGTCGTGCGCCAGGCCGCGGCCAAGGCCGGTGACGCGGATCTCAACGCCCGCTCGGGTTTCCCCGAGCTGCTCACCTGGATCACCGAGCAAGCCGCCCGGCCGCCGGAGCAGTCCCGCGCGCTGCTCGCCGCGGTCGGCGTGCGCGCCGCCGCGGCGGAACTGGTGGAGTCGCTGCGCGACCGCGCCGAAGCCGCGGGCCAGGACGCCGGGCTCGGCCAGGCGGCGCTGCTGCAGCGGGCGCAACGCCGGGCCGACGACCTGCGCCGGCAGAACACCCGGTGGCAGAACCTGCTTTCCGACGAGATCACCGACCTGCTGTCCGACGCCGAGTACGACCTGCGCGAGCGGACCCGCAAGATCGTCAACACCATCGACCAGACCTTCGACGAGGGCGACCCGGCGAAGGTGTGGGACGACTTCGCGCCGTGGCTGGACGACGCGCTCGCCGACGCGGTCGAAACCAACTACGCGTGGCTGACCGACCGGTCCCAGTGGCTCGCGCAGGCCGTCGCGACGTGTTTCGGCACGCAGTACGACCACGCGCTGCCCGACCTGCCGCTCGACGGTTCGGGCATCGAAAACCTCGACGACGTCCGGCGGCCGAAGATCGAGAAGTTCAAGATCGGCCAGCAGGCGTTCACCGGGCTGCGCGGGTCGTACGGCGGTGTGCTGATGTTCGGCCTGGTCACCAGCCTGCCCTGGCTGGGGCTGCCGCTGATCAACCCGGTCTCGATCAGCGCGGGCGCGGCGTTCGCCGTGAAGACGATCCGCGACGAGGGCGGGATGCGGCTGCAGCGCCGCCAAGCCGTCGCCAAGCAGGCCGCCCAGCGGCACGTCGACGACGTCTTCCTGCGCTTCAGCAAGGAATGCCGGGACGCGGTCCGCATGGTGCAGCGGCGTCTGCGTGACCACTTCACCGGTCTCGCCGAAGAGCTCGCGGACGAGCTGACGCACGAGCGCGAGACGATCCTGGCCGGCACGGCCGAGCGTGAACGGCGGACGGTGCACATCCGCCGCGAGATCGACCGGCTCGCCGGCCTGCACCAGCGCGCGGGTGAGCTCGGCACGATCGCCGGACGGCAGCGGCGGGAGCTTTCGGCGTGACCCAGGACGTCCGCGACCTGCTGGCCGCCGCGGCCGGGCTCTACCGCGAGGACCCGCGCGCGTCGGCGATGTTGCTCGACTGCCAGCACCGGCTGGAGCAGCCGCTGCGCGTCGCGTTCGCCGGGGCGCCGTCGTCCGGGAAGACGACGCTGGCCGCCGCGCTGGGGGAGTGGCCGACGCGGGCGCTGCGCGACCTCGTGCTGCTCGACGACCCGGGCCCGGCCGACGACTTCCCGGACGCGACGGTCCGGCTCGTGCGTCACCTCGAGCCGGACGAGCTCGCCGCGGCGCACCCGTCCGGCGGCTCGGCCTTCGCGAGGCAGAGCGCGGTCAACTCGGTGCTGGTGCTGTCACGGGCCGACGAGGTCGGCGCGGGCCGGATCGACGCGCTGCTGACCGCGAAGCAGCTCGCGCGGCGGGCTTGGCGCGAAGACCCGCTGTGCACCGGGTTCCTGGGCGTGATCGCCGTCGCCGGGCAGCTGGCGTACGGCGGCCGTTCCCTGCGTGACGACGAGTTCGACCTTCTGGCCGCGTTCGCCGCGGTGCCGCGCGAGGAACTGGAACGGCACGTGCTTTCGGTGGACTCCTTCACCGACCCGGCGTTCCCCGGCCCGATCCCGGTGGAGACGCGCCGGTCATTGGTCGTGCGCTTCGGGATGTTCGGCGTCCGCCTGGCGTTGACGCTGATCCGCACCGGCTGCGACGACCGCGTCAAACTCTCGGCGGAACTGGTCCGCCGCAGCGGCCTCGGCGAGCTGCGGGACACCCTGGCGGGCTGTTTTGTCGCGCGGGCCGAAGCGCTGAAGGCACGCACGGCGGTGATCCGCCTGGAAGCGTTGCTGGCGGCACAGCCCCGCCCGGGCGGCGACCGCTTGGTGTCGCGAGTGGAGCGCTTCGCGGCGGCCGCCCACGACTTCCGCGAGCTGCGCCTGATCGCCGACATCCGCGGCGGCCGCACGGCGTTGTCCGGCGACCCGGCCGAGGAAGCGGTGCGGTTGCTGGGCGCCCAGGGCACCGCACCGGCCGACCGCCTCGGCCTGGAGCCGGACGCGGACCCGGGCGAGATCTACGACTCGGGCCTGGACGCGCTGCGCCGCTGGCGCCACGAGGCCGAGCGCCCGGACCGCCCGCACGCGGAACGCACCGCGGCGCACGTCGTGGTCCGGTCGACCGAGGGTCTGCTGGCCCTGTTCGCCTGAGGAATCCCGTCGGAGAGTCGGGGCGACCGGCCGCGCCTTGCCGGCGGAGCGAGGCCGTCGGCGAGTTTCGGGTGACCGTTGGAGCGTTGTCGGTTGAGCAAGTCCGTCGGCAAGCTTTCAAGCGACCTGGCTGTGCATTGTCGGCTGACCGAGCCCACTAGCGAGCCTCCGGGCGACCGTCGCGCATTTCGCCTGAGCAAGTCCACCGGAGAGCTTTTGGGCGACTGGCCGCGCATTGTCGGCTGTGCAAGTCCGCCGGAGAGCTTTTGGGCGACCGGTCGCGCATTGTCGGCTGGGCAAGTCCGTCGGCAAGCTGTTCAAACGAGCCGGCCGCGCATCGTCAGCTGAGCGAGCCCGTCGGCGAGTTTCAGGTGACCGCTGGAGCATTGTCCGCTGGCGAGCTTTCGGCGACGGCCGGCGCATTTCCGCCTGAGCAGTCCGCCTGCGGGCTTATGGGCGGCTGGCCGTGCGTTGTCGGGCTGCTCGAGGCCGTCGGCGACCTTCCGGGCGCACCGACCGCGCATTTGCCGGCAGAGCCCCACTCCCGGCACTCGCGCCCCCACCCACCTCGGGGGGCGTGCCCTTGTCCAGTCTATCGGTGCCAGGGGCGCAAAGCGGGTGCTCGGGAAATCTGTGGACAACTCAGGCCGATGTGGACAACTCCGCCGTTCGGACCGGTTCGCGCTTGACAGACCACGTGCCGAGCATTCACCCGGTGGCTCCGCGGCTCGGCAGTCCTTGTCCGGCCTTGACGCCCCGCCTGGGAGCGACGCACCATAGAGCGGTCTACGGCTCGAAGGGAATCCCCATGCCCGAAGACCACCGCCCCCGGGTCCGGCTGTTCGGCGAGGTTCTCGCGCACTGGGCCCGGGAACGTCCCGCGGACACCGCGCTCATCTACGGCGACCGCAGCTGGACCTGGGCGGAGTTCGACGAACGCGTCCGGCGGCTGTCGGGCGCGCTGGCGGCGGCCGGGGTCGGCCGGAGCGATCGTGTCGCGTTCGTCGACAAGAACCACCCGGCCTGCCTGGAGACGACCTTCGCGGCGGCCGGGATCGGCGCCGCGAACGCCGTGGTCAACTGGCGGCTTTCCGGCGACGAACTCGCCTACGTGCTCGCGGACGCCGGCGCCAAGGTCGTCTTCGTGGGCGCAGAACTGCTACCCGCCGTCGAGGCGGTCCGGGATCGGCTGCCGGCGGTGGAGCGCGTGGTGGTCATCGGAGACGAGTACGAGTCCCTCCTGAGCGCGGAACCCCCGGGACCACAGGAACTCGACGAGGACGACGGCGTCCTGGTCATGTACACCAGCGGCACCACCGGCTTCCCCAAGGGCGCCGTGCTGACCCACCGCAGCGTCCTCGCCCACGGCCTCGCCGCGGGCACCGCGTTCCCGATCGGGCCGGGTGACGTCAACCTGGTCGCGATGCCGCTGTTCCACGTCGGCGGCAGCTGCTACGCGGTTTCCGGCTTCCTGTACGGCGAACCGTCGTACCTGACGCGCGAGCCGGACGCCGCCTCGCTGTTCGCCGCGCTCGTGGCCGGGATCACGCACGCGTTCCTCGTGCCCGCCGTCGTGGCCGGGATCGCGCAGGCCGGCGAGCAGGCGATGCAGGCGTTCTCGAAGATGAAGTACCTCTGTTACGGTGCCTCGCCGATGCCGCTTCCCCTGCTGCGCAAGGCGTTGGCCGCCTGGCCGGACGTCAGGTTCGCCCAGGTCTACGGCATGACCGAGCTGTCCGGCGCGGTCACCGCGCTCGACCCGGAAGCGCACCGCGACGAGTCCCGCCCGGAGCGGCTGGCCTCGGCGGGCACCGCACTGTCCGGTGTGGACATCCGCATCGTCGACCCGGTCACGCTCGAAGACGCCGACGCCGGCGAGGTCTGGATCCGCACCGACCAGCGGATGGCGGGGTACCTCGGCAACCCCGAGGCGACCGCGGAGACCATTGTGGACGGCTGGGTTCGCACCGGCGACATCGGCCGCCTCGACGACGGCGGGTTCCTGTTCCTCGAGGACCGCGTCAAGGACATGATCATCACCGGCGGCGAGAACGTGTACTCGCCCGAGGTCGAGCGGGTGGTCGCGGAGTTCCCCGGCGTCGCCGAGGTGGCCGTGATCGGCGTCCCGGACGAGCGCTGGGGCGAGCAGGTCAAGGCCGTCGTCGCCGGTGACCAGCTCGACGCCGGCAAGCTCATGGAGTTCTGCCGCGAGCGCTTGGCGCACTACAAGTGCCCGCGCAGTGTCGACGTCGTGGAAGCGTTGCCGCGCAACGCGACCGGCAAGATCCTGAAGCGGTCGCTGCGCGAGCCGTACTGGCGGGACCGGAGCCGGAACGTCTGATGCCATCGGTCACGCGGCGGGCCTACTTCGAGGCCGCGCTGGAGGTGCTGGCGGAGCACGGGTTCACCGAGCTGAACGTCGGCCGCCTCTGCCGCGACCTCGGCGTCACGAGCGGATCGTTCTACCACCACTTCGGCGGCTGGCCGGGGTTCGTCGAGCAGCTCCTGGACCACTGGGAGAACCGGCAGGTGCGGATCCTGCGCGAGCGGGACTTCGGCACCGGCGGGCCGTCGGCGGACTTCGCCGCGCTGATGGACCTCACGCTGGGGCTGCACCACGAGGCCGAGGCGGCGATCCGGGCGTGGGCGATGAACGACGAAAGCGTGCGGGCGGCGCAGAAACGCGTCGACGAGGCCCGGCTGCGGACGGTCGGAAAGGCGGTCAAGGGCATCGTCGGCGACCGTGAACTGGCCCGGACGCTGACGTCGCTGGGGATGGCGATGCTCGTCGGGCACCAGCAGCTGACGTCGGCGGGCGAGCACAGTGAGCTGGCGGCGCTGCTGGCCGAGTACACGCGGCTGGTGCACTCGCGCGCGGGTTAGGCGTTGCCGAGCACCCGGTTCACGGTGATTTCGAGGACCACCCGCTGCGGGTTCGGCTTCGGCTGGCGATAGCGCGCGGCGTAGCGGTTTTCCGCGTCGCGCACCGAATCCGGGTCGTCGCGCAGCACCGCGCGTCCCTCCAAAGTGGACCACTTGGGGCCTTCGAGCTGGCAGACGGCGACGGGGATCCCGTCGGCACCCGTGGCCCGGACCAGCCGGGCCTTGACCGACGAGTCGAACGTGATCACGCGGGCGATCCCGGCCTCGAAGTCGACGGTCACGCCGACCGCGACGACGTGCGGGGTGCCGTCCGGGCGGACGGTCGTCAGAGACGCCAGGCGCCGTTCGGTCCAGAACGCGCGGAAGTCCGGGCCGCGGCCGTCGAGATTCATGACGTCCACGCTAGCCCGTCCGGGCACACCCGGGAGGGTGAAACCACTCACGGTAATTGTAAGGAAAGGTTGCTAACAGTCTTGACCAGGTCTGGAACTTTTCTGTCACGCTCTGAACCGCCTTGGCCGCCGGGCTGCTGAGCGTACCGACGACCGCGGCCGGCACGCCGTACGGGCCGGGAACCCTGCGGCCCTCGGTCTTGCAGGCCACTCAGGACCAGGTGCTCCAGAGGTACTACGACTTCTGGAAGAAGAACTTCCCGACGACCAAGTGCGGCAGCGGCACCTACGCCGTGCTGTCCAAGGACGCCGACCACTTTTTCGTCGCCGAGGGCGAGGGTGAAGTTCGTCAAGGCACACCCGTCGGTCAACAACAATCAACGCGGGCAAGAAGAGCGAAGTCAACAACAGCACGAACCGGTTCTTGCGTGAGACCGGGGCGAAGCTCTT
This sequence comes from Amycolatopsis sp. NPDC049252, assembly GCF_043197175.1. Taxonomy (NCBI): domain Bacteria; kingdom Bacillati; phylum Actinomycetota; class Actinomycetes; order Pseudonocardiales; family Pseudonocardiaceae; genus Amycolatopsis; species Amycolatopsis sp. NPDC049252. The sequence continues at coordinate 65,281 of NZ_JBICSQ010000016.1, read as the reverse complement.
CGGCGACGACGAAGTGGCCGTGCGGGTCCTGGCCGCGGTGCACCCCAAGCAGGCGAAGGACCTCGGTCGTCGGTGCGGCGTTTCGACGAGGCGGCGTGGGTCGCCTGCCGTCGCGAGATCGTCGTCGACGGCAATGTCGCGAAGTTCGCCCAGCACCCCGATCTCGGCCGCTACCTGACCGGCACCGGCGATCGTGTGCTGGTCGAAGCGAGTCCTGTTGACCGGGTGTGGGGAATCGGCCTGGCCGCAGACCACTCGGAGGTGGGGAAGCCGCGCAGCTGGCGGGGGCTGAACCTGCTCGGTGTCGCCCTCGCCGACGTCCGGGCTCAGCTCGGTTCGCGCAGTGGGAGCCCGGCGGCGCGGTAGATCGCGTCGATCACGCTCATCGTCTTCACGGCGTCCTCGGCTGACGTCTTCACCGGCGCGCCTTCCAGGACCGCCGCCGCGAAGGCGTCCAGCTGGTAGGCGTACGACGCCCGCCGCGGGAGCCGTTCGACGCGGCGGGTGCCGCCGGCCCGGACCGTCAGGCGGTGGTACACCTGCGGGGACGCTGGGTTGAGCACGCTCAGCGACCCCTGCGAGCCGGTGACCTTCGCGCTGATCTTCAGCACGGCCGACGACCACATCGAGCACTGGACCCGGCCCGTGTGGCCCGACGGGTAGCGCAGCTCGGCCGTCATCGCGCGGTCGATCTTCGCGTCACGTAGTTTCGCCTGTGCCGAAACGACTTCCGGGGTCTCGCCGCCGAAGGTGCGGGCCATGTGGACGGCGTAGCAGCCCGCGTCCATCGTGGCGCCGCCCGCGAGGTCGTAGTTGTAGCGGATGTCGGAGAACTTGGGCAGCGGGAAGCACAACGCGGTCTCGACGCGCTGGAGCTCGCCCAGCTCACCCGACGCGACGATCTCCTCCACCCGCAGGGCGAGCGGGTGGTAGCGGTAGTGGAAGGCCTCCATCACGACGCGGTCCGAGGTGGCGGCGAGGTCGGCGATCTCGCGGGCTTCGGCGGCGTTGGCGGTGAAGGGCTTCTCGCACAGGACGTGCTTGCCGGCTTCGAGAGCCGCGCGGGTCCACCGGCCGTGGAGGCCGTTCGGCAGCGGGTTGTAGACGGCGTCGACGTCGGGGTCTTCGAGCAGGGCCTCGTAGGACGAGTGCACCCGGCCGATGTGGTGCTTGGCCGCAAACGCTTGCGCCCGATCGGCGTCCCGGGCGGCTACTGCCACGACTTCGACATCGGCGTTGGTGGAAGCGGGCTTGACCAGGGCGGTGGGTGCGATCCGGGCCGCACCCAGAATGCCGATCCGCAGGCTCATGGCGCGAAGCTAGCACCGGCCGGGTTGGGCTCGGTTGTCAGCTGGGCGAACGGTCCGTTCGTGCTGTTATGGGTGCGAACGGACCGCTCGTGCTTGGTTGTTCTTTGGGTGGGGGTGCGCGAACGGGCCGTTGGTGCCTTTGGGGGTGTGAGCGGGCCGTTCGTGCCTCGACGGTGGTTCACCGGAGGGCCGTTCGTGCTCGGCAGTGGTCGCGAACGGGCCGTTCGTGCTCGGCGGTGGTGGCGAGCGGGCCGTTCGTGCGCTTTCGCGTCCCTCCGCTGGGCGTGAAAGGTCCGCTCGCGCCGCGGTGGCGGTCACCAGTGGACCGTTGGTGCGCTGGGGACGGTCGCGAACGGCCCATTGGCGCCTGGCGGGGGTACCGAACGGACCGTTCGCGCACGTCCGCAGTCGCCAATGGCCCGTTCGCGCCCCGGTGGTGGGTCGCCGGTGGCCCGTTCGTGCCCCGGTGGTGGGTCGCCGGTGGCCCGTTCGTGCCCCGGTGGTGGGTCGCCGGTGGCCCGTTCGTGCCCAGCGGCGGTCACCAACGGGCCGTTCGCGCGCCCGGCCGGCACCAGCGGCCCGTTCGCGCCCAGCCGAAACCAACCCACACAGATTTCAACAGCCAGTTGACCTCTTCAACAACGAGTTGTACCGTTCCCGCCAGCCGAACAGTGGAGGTCCGCTATGTCCCGTTCCCGTGCAGTCCAGGCGGTGTTGCTCGCGAGCCTGGCCGCTCTGGTGACCGCCTGCGGTGGTGGCCCCGACGGTGCCGGCGGGACCTCGCAGGCTCCCGGTGCGCCCGCGTCCGTCATTCCGGACACCGCCGCCATCGTGCAAGGCGTGCAGAAGGATGCCCAGCTCAACGCCGCTCTCCCGGCGAACGTCAAGCAGGCCGGGGTGCTGCACCTGGCGTCGAACCTGCAGTCCGCGCCCAACAACTTCTACGCCGCCGACGGCAAGACGCCGATCGGCTACGAGGTGGATCTCGCCAAGGCGATCGCCGCCAAGCTCGGGGTGACCGTGACGCACCAGGACATGGCCTTCGGCTCGCTCATCACCAGCCTCCAGTCCGGCCGCATCGATCTCACCATGGCCGGGATGAACGACACCAAGGCCCGCCAGGCGCAGATCGACTTCGTCGACTACTTCACCTCCGGCATCACGATCATGACCCGCAAGGGCAACCCGGACGGCATCACCGGGCCGGACGCCCTGTGCGGCAAGAACGTCGCCGTCGTTCAGGGGACCAGTCACCAGAAGTTCGCCGCCGAGCAGAGCGCCAAGTGCACCTCGGCCGGCAAGCCCGCGGTGAACGTGACCGCGACCGACAGTGACAACCAGAACCAGAACCAGCTGCGCACCGGGCGCGTCGCGGCGATCCTCAACGACCTGCCCAGCGCCGTCTACATCTCGCGGACCGCCGGCGACGGCAAGTTCTTCGAGGTCGTCCCCGGTGAGCCGATCGAAGGCGGGCCGTACGGCATCGGCGTCAACAAGCAGAACAAGCCGCTGACGGACTCCGTGCAGAAGGCTCTGCAGGCGCTCATCACCGACGGTACCTACGGCAAGATCCTGCAGGCCTGGGGTGTCGACCAGGGCGCCATCAAGGAGGCCGCGGTCAATGGCGGAAGCTGAGCCCCTGCCGATCGTCCGGCTCCGCCACTGGGGCCGGTGGGTCGCCGCCGTCGTGATCCTGGCGCTGCTCGTGCTGCTGGGCGTCGCGCTCGGCAACGCGCAGATCGCGTGGAGCCAGGTCCCGGACTTCGTTTTCTTCAAGGTGATGGCGACCGGGCTGCTCAACACCGTCGTCCTCGCCGTGCTGTCGCAGGCCGTCGCGATCGTGCTCGGCATCGTCATCGCCCTGCTGCGCCGCAGCGCCAACCCGGTCGCCCGGTGGTTCGCCGCCGGCTACATCTGGATTTTCCGCGGCCTTCCGGTGCTGCTGCAGATCCTGCTCTGGTACAACCTGGCGCTCGTCTTCCCGGTGATCCACATCCCGTTCCTGGTCGACGAGCCGACGAACGTGCTGATCAGCGCGTTCACCGCGGCGTTCCTCGGCCTGGCGCTGAACGAAAGCGCGTACATGGCCGAGATCGTGCGCGCCGGGCTGAACAGTGTCGACAGTGGACAGACCGAGGCGGCGAAGTCGATCGGCATGACGCCGGCCGCGACGCTGCGCCGGGTCGTGCTGCCGCAGGCGATGCGCGTGATCATCCCGCCCACCGGCAACGACTTCATCAACATGCTCAAGGGCACGTCGATGGCGTCGGTCATCGGGGTGACCGAGCTGATCCACGCGGCCAACAACATCTCGTCGAACAACCTGCTGGTGATGGAGACGCTGCTGGCCGCGGCCGTCTGGTACATGGTCGTGGTGACCGTCGCCGGGGTCGGGCAGCACTACCTGGAACGCGCGTTCGGCCAGGCCGATCGCGGGCCGCTCGCTCGCGCGGGCAAGGCGTTGCGTGGCGTACCGCTGGTGAGGAGTGCCCGTGTCTGAACCACTGCTGCGCGCCGTCGGCGTCAAGAAGTCCTACGGCCACACCGAAGTCCTCGGCGGCATCGACCTGGACGTCCACAAGGGACAGGTCGTCTGCCTGCTGGGCCCGTCCGGCGCGGGGAAAAGCACGTTCCTGCGCTGCATCAACCACCTCGAGACGATCGACGCCGGCCAGATCTGGGTCGACGGAGAGCCGATCGGCTTCCGGCAGCGCGGCGGCAAGCTGTACGAACTGCGCGAACGCGACGTCGCCCGGCAGCGGCGGGACATCGGCATGGTGTTCCAGCGGTTCAACCTGTTCGCGCACCGGACGGCGCTGGAGAACGTCGTCGAGGGGCCGATCCGGGTGCTGGGCCTCAAAGCGGACGAAGCCCGCAAGCAGGGCCTCGAGCTGCTGGACCGCGTCGGCCTCGCGCACCGCGCCGACGCCTACCCGGCGCAGCTGTCCGGCGGGCAGCAGCAGCGGGTCGCGATCGCGCGGTCGCTGGCGATGAAACCCAAGCTGATGCTGTTCGACGAGCCGACGTCGGCGCTGGACCCGGAGCTGGTCGGTGAAGTGCTCGAGGTGATGAGTACGTTGGCGGGGGAGGGGATGACGATGGTCGTCGTGACGCACGAGATGAGCTTCGCCGCGGAGGCCGCCGACGAGGTGGTGTTCCTGGCCGACGGCGCCGTCGTCGAGACCGGGCCGCCTTCGGAGGTCTTGAGCGCGCCGAAGCACGAACGCACCCGGCAGTTCCTGGCGAGGATTCTCGCGTGACGCGGATTTCGCCCCGGTACCTGCTCCAGTTCGACGAGCCCGCCGGCTACCTCGACTTCGCCCGGTTCGGCCCGCCGTCCCACGCGGTGCTCGACACGACGGCCGCGCTGCTCGACCAGGCCACCACCGCCGGTCCGTCCACTGTGGACGAGCTGATGCGGCAGGAGATCCGGGCCAAGGCCGCCGCCGCGCGGCTGTCCGGTTCGGACACCGACCACACGGTCCTGCTGCCGCACACCAGCTTGGGCTTGTTCCAGGCCGCGTTCAACAGCAGCGGCGACGTCCTGGTGTCGGCCGCGGAGTTCCCGGCCAACACCTACCCGTGGGCCCGCGCCGAGCAGGCGGGCCGTCTGCGTGTCAGGCGTCTGACCGGCGGTTACGTGACGCCCGAGCGGATCGCCGAGGCGTTGACGCCCGAGATCACGACCGTCAGTGTGAGCGCTGTCGACTTCCGCACCGGGTTCCGCGCCGATCTCGCCGCCCTGCGTGACGTCGTCGGCGATCGGCTGCTGGTCGTCGACGGCATCCAGGGCTTCGGCGTCATCGAAGCGCCGTGGGAGGTCGCGGACGTCCTGGTCGTCGGCGGCCAGAAGTGGCTGCGCGCGGGCTGGGGCACCGGCTTCGCGGTGCTGTCCGATCGGGCTCTGGAGCGGATGGATCCGGTGTTGTCGGGCTGGACCGGCGCCCGGGACCCCGGCCTGTTCGACGACGAGATCCACCCGCCGGACGTCACCGCCCAGGCCTGGTCGATCTCGAACCTCAGCCCGATCACGTCCGGCGCGTTCGCCGAGGCACTGGAGCTGGTCGAAGACGCCGGGGTCGGGGCCATCGCCGCGCGGATCGCGGAGCGGATCGCGTCCTTCGAGGACGTCCTGGCCTCCTGCGGCGCGGAGGTCGTCTCGGCGACCGAACGGCGCGCCGGGATCCTGGCGTTCACCCTGCCCGGCCACCCGGCCGAGCAGGTCGGCGCCGCGCTGGCCAACGCCGGGATCGCCGCGACCGTGCGGCCCGAGCACGTCCGGCTCTCGCCGCACGCGTCCACGCCGGCCGCCGCCGCGGACCTGCTCCGGGAGGCGTTGGAGACGCTGACCAAACCGCGGGAACCCCTGGCCGTCCCGGCCGCGGGGGCGACGACGCACGAGGTGCTGACCGCGCTGGTGCCGGCCATCCCCGGGCTCGCGGCGATGCTCGGCCCGGGCAACGAGGTGTTGCTGCACGACCTGAGCCGGCTGCCGGACTCGATCGTCGCGATCGCCGGCGACCTGACCGGCCGCAGTGTCGGCGGCCCGATGACCGACCTGCTGCTCGGGCTGGTCCGCCGCGGCACCACGCAGGACCTGACGAACTACCGCACCCACGGTCCGGACGGCCGCGCGATCCGCTCGTCGACGCTGTTCCTGCGCGACGCCGACGGGGTCGCGGTCGGGTGCCTGTGCGTCAACAGCGTCGACACCGCCGCGTCGGCGGGTGGCAACGGCGAGCCGGAGACTTTCCCACCGGACGTCGACAGCCTGCAGCGGTTCCTGGTGGACCGGGCGGTCGGCAAGGCGGGGATTCCGGTGGACCTGATGAAGAAGCGGCACAAGGCCGCGGTGGTGAGGGAACTCGACGAGGCGGGTTATTTTCTGATCAAGGACGCGGTCGACCACCTGGCCGGGCGGCTCGACGTCACCCGCTACACGATCTACAACTACCTCAACGAAATCCGCGCCTGACGCTGCCCGATCGGACCTTGTCCGCGCCCGTGGCGTGGCGGACGATGTGCCGATGACCGGACCGGACACGCGGCGGGCGTTGCTGCGGCTGGAGGCGGAGCACGACGCCGACACCGAGGAACTGGACCGGCTCGCCCGGCGGTTGCGGGCCGAGCTGGGGGAGCTGGACGTCGACGTGCTCGCCGTCCCCGCCGGGGAGCTGCCCGAGGGGGCGAAGGCCGCCGACCCGGTGACGATCGGCGCGCTCGTGGTGGCCTTCAGCGCGGCCGGCGGGGTGTTTCCGGGGCTCGTCGAGACGTTGCGCGAGTGGCTGGGCCGTCAGTCGGGCAAGCACCGGATCAAGGTGACGGTCGACGGTGACACCGTCGAGCTGGAGCGCGCCACGGCGGCCGAGCGGCAGCAGCTGATCGACGCCTTCGTCCGCCGGCACGGCTAGCCGTGGCCGGGCGGCACGCGCTGCTGATCGCGACCGAGACGTACGCCGACCCGGCGCTGCGGCGGCTGACCGCGCCCGGCGGCGACGCCCGCGCGCTGGCGGAGGTGCTGAGCGACCCGGCGATCGCGGGGTTCGAGGTGACGACGCTGGTCGACCAGCCGCACCACGTCGTCGGCGAGGCCATCGGCGAGTTCTACCGCGGCCGGCGCCGCGACGAGCTGACGCTGCTGTACTTCACCGGCCACGGCGTGAAGGACGACGACGGCCGCCTCTACCTGGCGATGGCCAACACCCGCCGCGACAGCCTGATGTTCACCGCGCTGGCCGCCGAGCAGGTCGATCGCGCCATGGCCGGCTGCGCGTCGCGGCAGAAGGTGCTCGTGCTCGACTGCTGTTACAGCGGTGCCTTCCCGGCCGGCAAGCTGGCGAAGGCGGGCACCGACGTGCACACGCTGGAGCGGTTCCAGGGCCGCGGCCGGGCGGTGCTGACCGCGTCCGACGCAACGCAGTACTCGTTCGAGGGCGACGAGGTGGTCGGCTCCGCGGCCCGCTCGGTGTTCACGCGCCACCTGGTGGCGGGCCTGCGTGACGGCAGCGCGGACCTCGACCACGACGGCGACGTCACGGTCGACGAGCTGTACAGCTACGTCCACGAGCACGTGGTGGCGGAGATGCCGCGGCAGCGGCCGAAGCACCAGTCCGATGTGGAGGGGCGCATCGTGCTGGCGCGCAACCCGCGGTGGACGTTGCCGGAGTACCTGCGGCACGGCTTGGCGAGCCCGATCGCTTCGGATCGGCTGACGGCTCTGGAGGGCTTGCGGCGGCTCAACCGGCTCGGGAACGAGGTGGTCCGGGAGCGCACGGAGGTGGAGATCCGGCACCTGGTGGACGACGACAGCCGGAGGGTCTCGGCGGCGGCCCAGGCCTGGGTGGCGGCTGCTGCGGAGCCGTCGGCGGCTGAAATGTCAGTGGGTGATGTGCCGGTCACTGAAATGTCAGTGGCTGAGGTTTCTGCGACTGGGGTCGTGGAGGAGGGGGACGGGCTGCCGGTGGCGGAGGCGCCGGTGGAAGCTGCACCGGCGGTGGAAGAGGCGCGGCTGGCGGAGGGAACGCCGATAGAAGGTGCACCGGCGGGGCGACAGGCGCCGCTGGTGGCGGGAGCGGCGCCGGCGGAACCTGCGGTGGAGGAGGCGCTGGCGGCTCCTTCGATCGCCCCGGTTGCCGAGCCGTCGGTGGCCGTGCCGACAGCCTCGGCGGTCGAGGCCGTGGAGACCTTGGCGGCCGAGCCGCCGTCGCCGGTGCCGGTGACGAAGCCGGATCCAGGGGTGCCGGTGGCGGCGGAGGCGGACCCGGTCGTGCCGGTGGCGGTGGCGAAACCGGACCCAGTGGTGCCGACGGCGGTGGTGAAGCCGGATCCAGCGGTGCCGGTGGCGGTGGCGAAGCCGGACCCGGCGGTGGCGGTGGCGAAGGCGGACTCGGTCGTGCCGGTGGCGGCGCCGAAGAAGGCGGACCCGGTCGTGCCGGTGGCGGTGGCGAAGCCGGACTCGGTCGTGCCGGTGGCGGCGACGAAACCGGACCCAGCGGTGCCGGTGGCGAAGGCGGACTCGGTCGTGCCGGCGGCGCCGAGGAAGCCGGACCCGGTCGTGCCGGCGGCGGTGGTGAAGCCGGATCCGGCGGTGCCGTCGGCGTCGACGAAGCCGGATCCAGCGGTGCCGGTGGCGCCGGTGAAGCCGGGCTCGGTCGTGCCGCCGGGGCGGAAAGCAGGCTCGGCGGCAAAGGCGGCACCAGCCCAGCCGAGACCGGCGGGACCGTCCGTGAAACGGACAGCCCCGCCGGCCCCGGACCTGCCCGGCAGCAGCTCGGCTCGCGACGCCCGGTTCTACCTGGGGACCGCCGCGGTGATCTTCGCTCTGGCGACCGGGATTCTGCTGAGCGTGGGTGTGGGCAACTGGATGGTCCTTTTCCTGCTGCTGCTTTTCGCGGTCTTTCTCGGACTGGGCATCGCCGCCCTCAGGCGTCAGTCCAAATAGGACTCCACTGCGTCCGCCGCCGCGGTGACACCGCCGTGGCCGCGAATCTCCGCCTTCAGCGACGCCAGTTGCGCGGCCACCGAGGGCGACGTCGACACCTCGTCCACCGCTGCTCGCAACGACGAAGCGGTCACCGAAGAAGCCGGCAGGTGGCGGCCCACGCCGAGAGCCTCCAGCCGCGCCGCGTTGCCGAACTGGTCCGCGGCCTGGGGAATCGCCACCGTCGGGACGCCGAACCACAACGACTCCGTCGCGCCGCCCATTCCCGCGTGCGTGATGAACGCCGACGCCGCGGACAGCACCGCCGGCTGCGGTACCGAAGGGAAGACCTCCACCGAAGCCGGCAACGGCCCCAGGGCAGCAGGCGAAACGTGCTTTCCGAGCGACATCACGACGTGCCAGTCCGCGGCGAACGCCTCGACGCACGCGCGGTAGACGTCGAGCTGGTCGTTGTACGCCGTCCCGAACGACACCAGCAGCACCGGCCTCCCGGACGACGGCGGCTGCCACGAACGGTCGGCCAGCCGGGCCGGGTCCAGGCAGGGCCCGACGAACCGGACGTGCGGGCCGACGCGGTCCGCGTGCGGCTGCATCGCCCGGGGGATGAGCGACAGGACTCGCTCCGGGTGCCCGAGCCACGTCCACGGGTCCTCGAAGATCCCGTTCGCACGCAACCAGGAGGTGAACGCGGCGGCGTAGTCCACACCGGACGGTGACGCCTTGATCGGGCCCATCACCTCGGCCATGTCCTCGTCGTAGCCTTCCCAGGCGACCAGCGTCGGCGACAGCTGCACGGCGGGGACGCCGTACCGCCGCCCGAGCACCGGCGCGCCCAGCCCGCCGATGTCGTACAGCAGCAGGTCGGGGCGGTCTTCGTCGAAGACCGACGTCAGCCGCGGGTGGACGGCGATCGCCTCGTCGAGGAAGACGCGCATCGCGTCGGCCGGGTCGTCCGGCCAGACCGCCGCCTCGCCGAGCGGGAAGATCGTCGGGTGGTCGACCACCGTCGCGCCGGTCGGCGACACCAGCCCGGCCAGCGGCGAGCCGACGACGTAGGACACGCGGTGCCCGCGGCGCACCAGCTCACTGATGACGCCCAGCGACGGGTAGACGTGGCTGGGCGCGCTGCAGCCGACCATGACGATGTGTTTGCGCGGCATGAGTCTCCTTCAGGAGGAAGGGCAGACGGCGCGCAGATGAGGGGGACCGGCCCGGTACGCGGGCGGTCCGGCGGTCACGCCGTCTCAGGCGCGGCGGAGGCGGACGAAGTAGATCACGACCGGCACCGTACGGGATGTCCGATTCGGCGCGCCACCCGATTTCCTCCTTTCGTAGGGCATTCGCCGACGGGCAACCGTTTGCGGTACCTGCGGCCCGGAGGCGGGTCTAGGGTTCACCCGCTTTCGTCGGAGCTGAAAAGGGAGAAAACAGTGAGACGTGCCGTAATCGCCGCGGTGGCCGCCGCCGCGCTGGCGTCCGCGCTCGTGGCCGCACCGGCCGCGACCGCCGCGCCCGCGAGCCCGGCCAAGGCGACGATCGCCTGGGGGCCATGTACCGATCCGACGCTGGTGGCCGCCGGCGCCGAATGCGGGTACCTGGCGGTCCCGCTCGACTACTCCAAGCCGAACGGTGAGCAGGTCCAGCTCGCCGTCAGCCGCGTCAAGCACAAGGTCGCGGACGCGCAGTACCAGGGCGTCATGCTGACCAACCCGGGCGGGCCCGGCGGGTCCGGCCTGCTGCTGGCCACCCGCGGCCCGAGGGTGCCGAACCACGCGGGCGACGCCTACGACTGGATCGGCTTCGACCCGCGCGGGGTCGGCTCGAGCAAGCCCGCGCTGTCGTGCGACCCGAACTACATGACCTACGACCGGCCGGAGTACGTGCCGGTGACGCCGCAGCTCGAGCGGACCTGGCTGAACAAGGCCAAGGGCTACGCCGACGCGTGCGCCAAGAACAACTCGCACGCGCTGCTGCAGAACATGAAGACGACCGACACGGTCAAGGACATGGACTCCATCCGGAAGGCGCTCGGCCAGAAGCAGCTGAACTTCTACGGCTACTCCTACGGCACCTACCTCGGCCAGGTCTACGGCACGCTGTTCCCGCAGAACGTGCGCCGGATGGTCCTCGACTCGACCGTCGACCCGCGCGGGGTCTGGTACGGCGACAACCTGGACCAGGACGTCGCCTTCGACGTCAACATCCGGATCTGGTTCGGCTGGCTCGCCCAGCACGACGACGTCTACCACCTCGGCAAGACGCAGCCGGCGGTGCAGCACCTGGTGAACGAGCAGCTGCTGAAGCTGGCGCTGCACCCCGCGGGCGGGGTCATCGGCTCGGACGAGCTGATCGACGTCATCCAGCAGGCGTCCTACTACCAGCTGCGCTGGACCCTGCTCGGCGACGCGCTGTCGAAGTTCGTCAACAACGGTGACGTCGCGACGATGAAGTCGCTGTTCGAGGCGTTCGGCGGCCTCGGCGACGACAACGGCTACGCGGTGTACCTCGCCGTCCAGTGCTCGGACGTCCAGTGGCCGAAGAGCTGGAACCAGTGGCAGGCCGACAACTGGAAGACCTTCGCCAAGGCGCCGTACTTCACCTGGCAGAACGCCTGGTACAACGCGCCGTGCCTGTACTGGCCGGCGAAGCCGGGCACGCCGACGAAGGTCGACGGCCACGGGGTGCAGAGCGTGCTGATGATCGACGAGACCCTGGACGCGGCGACGCCGTTCCCGGGCAGCCTCGAGGTCCGCAGCCGCTTCCCCGGCGCGTCGCTGATCGCCGAGCCGGGCGGCACGAGCCACGCGATCACCCCGCGCGGCAACGCGTGCGTCGACAACAAGATCGCCGACTACCTGGCGACGGGCGCGCTCCCGGCCCGCAAGCCGGGCCGCACGGCCGACGTCGAGTGCGCCCCGCTGCCCCAGCCGACGCCCCCGGCGCCGGCACCGGCCGCATCCGCGAAGGCGGACACCCAGGGGCTGGTTTCGGGCCGGTTCGCCGGCTGACCTGCGTGAACCCTGCATGACGGGGTGTCGGGCCCAGTGCCCGGCACCCCGTTTTTCGTGCTTTCCGGCGCCGGGGGCTTTGTTCTTGCGCGGACTTTGTGTTACAAAGTGCGTACTGACTTTGCGATGCAAAGTCCACGAACGAAGGGAGAGCGCCATGACCGGGGGACCGGCGTTCACACTCCACGGACTGACCAAGCGGTTCGGCCAGCTCACGGCCGTCGACGGGGTGACGGTCGAGGTCACGCGCGGGGAGGTCGTCGCATTGCTCGGGCCGAACGGCGCGGGCAAGTCGACCACCGTCGACCTGCTGCTGGGCCTGACCAAGCCGGACGCGGGGGAGGTCACCGTCGCCGGCGGCACCCCGCGCGAGGCCGTCGACCGGGGGCTGCTCGGTGCGATGATGCAGAACGGCGCGCTGCTGCACGACGCCACGGTCGGCGAAATCGTCGACCTGGTCGTCTCGACGCACACGAAGCCGCTGCCGGCCGCCGAGGTGATCGCCCGGGCCGGGCTCGGGAACCTCGTGAAGCGCCGCTGCGGCAAGCTGTCCGGCGGTGAACGGCAGCGCGTCCGGTTCGCCCTCGCTCTCGCCGGCGACCCGCAGCTGCTCGTGCTCGACGAGCCCACCGCCGCGATGGACGTCGACGGGCGGCGCTCCTTCTGGACGTCCATCCGCGAGTTCGCCGGCACCGGCCGCACCGTGCTCTTCGCGACGCACTACCTCGCCGAGGCCGAGGACTACGCCGACCGCGTCGTGCTGATGCGCCACGGCAAGGTCGTCGCCGACGGCCCGGTCGCCGAGGTCCGGGCCGCGGTGTCCGGGCGGGTGCTGAAGGCCGTCGTGCCCGGCGCCGTCGAGGACGACCTGGCCGCGCTCCCGGGCGTGACCGGCGTGCAGATCCGTGCCGGCCGCGCCGAGCTGGCCTGCGCCGACTCCGACGCCGCCATCCGCGCCCTGCTCGCCGCGCACCCGCAGGCCGCCGACATCGAAATCACCGCGCTCGGCCTCGAGGAGGCCTTCCTGGCGCTGACCGCCGACGAGACCGAAGGGGCAGCCGCGTGAACACCACCTACCTGAGCCTGGAGATCAAGCGGATCATCCGGAGCCCGCAGTTCACGATCTTCACCATCGGCATGCCGGTGGCCATGTTCCTGCTGTTCGGCTCGATCTTCGGCAAGCTGATCACGCCGAACGGCCTCCCGGCGGACGTCCAGACCATGATCAACCTCGCCGCGTACGGCGCGAGCGGCGGCGCGCTGTTCACCGGCACGAGAGTGGCGCAGGAACGCACCGACGGCTGGCAGCGGCAACTGCGCCTGACGCCGATGCGCGGGCCCGGCTACCTGGTCGTCAAGATCATCTCGGCCATGGCGGTGGCCCTTCCGGTGCTCCTGGTGGTGTTCGCCGCCGGCCTGGCGACGGGGGTGCAGATGACCGCGGCGCAGTGGGGGCTCGTGCTGGTGTCGCTGTGGCTCGGGACGCTCCCGTTCGCCGTGCTCGGCCTGGCCATCGGCCTGTTCGGCAAGGGCGACACGGTCGGCGCGGTCACCGGCGCGCTGATGATGCCGCTGGGCATGCTCGGCGGCCTGTGGATCCCGCTGTACGTCCTCCCGGACTGGATGGCCACGCTCGCCCACTTCTTCCCGACGTTCTGGCTCGGCCACGTGGGACTGGAACCCTTGGCCCACGCGGGCGGCACGGGCACGGCGGTGCTGGTGCTCGCGGGCTGGCTGATCGTCCCGGCCCTGATCGTGGTGCGCCGGTTCCGGCTGGACACGGCGCGGCTGTGAATGCGTGTTAACTTCCGTGCAGTACTGAGGGGTCTGCGCGGGCGGAGGGCGGAACAGGTGGACGACGAACCGTTGTCGGCGGAGGAGTCGCTGAACCTGATCGCCCAGCAGAACCGGCGGATGCGCCGGGAACTGGGCGGGGGCCCGGCGCGGATGCTCGCGGCCTGGGCTCTCGCCTGGATCGTCGGCTGGGGGTTCACGTACTTCGCGACGCAGACCGAGAGCGTCCCCGGCTGGGTCGGCGGGGTCGTCGTCGCGGTGCTGTTCGTCTTCGCGATCACCTACACCGGCTACGTCAGCGCCCGGGCCGGCCGGGGGATCCGCGGCCCCTCGCGGACCACCGGCGCGATGTACGGCTACAGCTGGGCGCTCTCCTCGATCGGGCTGAGCGTGATCGACATCCGGATCACCAGCTTCGGCTCGCTGTCCTCCGATCAGGTGTCGCTCCTGTGGTCCGGCACCTGGCTGCTGCTGACCGGCGTCCAGTACCTCGCCGGCGGCATGCTCTGGCAGGACAGGCTGATGTACGGGCTCGGCGGCTGGATGATCGTCTCCGCCGGGCTCAGCGTGCTGGTCGGGTTCCCGGCCAACTTCCTCGTGCTGGCGATCTGCGGCGGTGGTGGGTTCCTGCTCGCCGCGATCGTGTACTTCGTGCGCGAGAAACGCGGGCGCCGATGAACGACCTGCCTCAGCTCGACCCCGTCATCCACGCCCAGGCGCGGCTGCGGGTCACGGTCGCGCTCGCCGGGTTGCACGCGAGTGACCAGATCACCTTTCCGCGGTTGCAGCAGCTGCTCGACATGACGGCCGGCAACCTTTCGACGCACCTGCGCAAGCTCGAGGACGCCGAGTACGTCGAGATCACCAAGGCCTACGAACACCGCACGCCCGTCACCCTGGTCCGGCTGACCGCCGCCGGGCGGGCCGCGTTCGAGAGCTACACCAAGGCGCTGCACCAGCTGCTGGACGCCACCGGCGGGGACTGACGTGGGCCGCTGGGTGATCCACCTCGACCTGGACGCCTTCTACGCCTCGGCCGAGCAGCTCACCCGGCCGACGCTGGCCGGGCGTCCGGTGCTGGTCGGCGGCGCGGGGCCACGCGGTGTCGTCGCGGGCGCGAGTTACGAGTCCCGCGCGTTCGGCATCCACTCGGCCATGCCGATGGCGCAGGCGCGGCGGCTGCTCCCGGCGAACGGCGTGATCGTGCCGCCGCGGTTCCGGGTGTACGAGCGGCTCAGCCAGGAGGTGTTCGCCGTCGTCACGGCGGCGGCGCCGGTGCTGGAGCGGATCTCGCTGGACGAGGCCTTCGCGGAACCGCCTTCGCTCGTCGGGGCGTCGCTCTCCGCGGTCACGGAGTTCTGCGCTTCGCTGCGCGCCCGCATTCGCGAGGAGACGGGGTTGGTCGCGTCGATCGGCGCGGGCAACGGCAAGCAGATCGCGAAGATCGCCTCCGACGAGGCCAAGCCGGATGGGCTGCTGGTCGTGCCGCAGGGCACCGAACGCGAGTTCCTGGCGCCGCTGCCGGTCCGCGCGTTGTGGGGGATCGGCCCGGTCGCCGAGGGGAAGCTGCGGTTCATCGGCGTCCAGACCCTCGGGCAGCTGGCGGCACTGTCCGAAAAGGACGCCGTCGCGACGCTCGGCGGCGTGGTCGGGCGCGACCTGCGCCGCCTGGCCACCGGTTTCGACGACCGCCCGGTGGCCGACCGCGGCGAGACCAAGCAGGTCAGCGCCGAGACGACGTTCGACGTCGACATCAAGGACCTGGCGACGTTGCGCGAACAAGTGCGGCGGATCGCGGTGGGTGCGCACCAGCGGCTGGTGAAGGCCGAGCGCGTGGCCCGGACGGTGGTGATCAAGCTGCGGCACACCGACATGCACACGGTGACCCGGTCCGAGACGATCTCGGCGCCGACGGACGACCTGGCCGAGCTGTCCGCGACGGCGGAACGGCTCCTGCTGGACCCGGCGGAGTTCGGCGGCATCCGCCTGGCGGGCGTCGCCTACAGCGGCCTTTCGGTACCGCACCAGGACGCGCTGTTCACCCTGGCCGCCCCCGCGGCGGCCCCGGCGTCGACGGTGGTTTCCGCCGCCCCGGCCACCCCGGCACCGCCGCCTTCGACGTGGCGCCAGGGCGACGACGTCGTCCACGAGGAGCACGGCACAGGCTGGGTCCAAGGGGCCGGCCACGGCCGCGTCACGGTCCGCTTCGAGCACCGCTCCTCGGGTCCGGGCGCCGCCCGCACCTTCCCCCAGGACGACCCGGCCCTGCGCCGCGGCGACCCCGGCGACTGCCTGCGTTAAAGCCGTGAATGTCGCATTGAGGGACTCTAAGTCCCTCAATGCGACATTCACGGACCTTGGACCTACTCGGCTGAGCAGCCTTGGAGTTTGGCGACTTCTTGGCCGGCTAGCAGGAACGCGCCGACGCCGTAGGCGGCGGTGTCAGAGGGTTTCGCGGTGGCGGGGCGGTCGCCGACGTTTTGGACGTAGCCCACCAGGCCGCTCGGCTGCAGGGCCTTCGTCGACAGCGCCGTCCACGCCTTGTCGACCACCGGGCGGTAGTGCCTGGCGTCGAGGATGCCCGCGTTGACGCCCCAGCCGATGCCGAACGCGAAGAACGCCGTGCCACTGCTTTCCGGGCCGCCGTGGTCGAACGGGTTCAGCAGGTCCGAGTTCCAGAAACCGTCACGCCGCTGCAGCAGGGACAACGAGAACGCCATCTTCTGGTACACGCGCAGGTATTCCGGGCGGTGCGGGTCGGTGGCGGGCAGGGCCTGCAGCACCTTCGTCAGCGCCGCCAGGGCCCAGCCGTTGCCGCGGGACCAGAAGACGCCCGAGCCGGTGAACCGCGCGTCGCGGTACCACAGGCCGGTGAACTCGTTGAACAGCTTGTGCTCCGACGTCCGGAACAGCTGGTCCATCGCGTCCACATAGGACGGATCATGGTCGATGACGCTCATCCGCGCGAACGACGGCATCGCCATGTTCAGCGCGTCGACGTAGTTCCAGTAGTCCTTGTGCCCGGCGTTCACCGAAGCGACCTCGTCGCGAATCCGCGTGCGGATCGAGTCGAGCGGGATCTCCGGGTGGAAGTACGTGTAGAGGTCGAGGTACGCCTCGCCGGCGGCTTGGTCGTCCGGGAAGAACGGCCGGTTCGGGTCCTGCGGCAGCTGGTAGTTCGCCGCCTGCGCCCAGGGGAGCGTCTTGTGGTTGGACTGGCCGGTGGTCCGGACCAGCGCCAGGTTGCCGACGTGGAACGTCGCGTTCTGCCAGTCGATCGCGTCGAGGTTCGTGCCGTTGGCGACCCAGTAGTTGCCGGCGGAGACCATCTGGTCCGCGACGGCGCAGTCCGCGGCGGCCGCGGTGGCGGCCGGCGCCGTCAGCAGCCCGCCGGTCAGCGCCACGGCCGCGAGCGCGCCGAAGCCACGAATTCCTGGGAAACGCATGGAAGCGTCCTCCTCAGCAGGTCATGGCGGCGGGTGGGTCGCAGCGAGTGTTCAGGTTTCCCGGTGGACGTGTCAAGGTGCCGGTGAGCGGTACGGCGCAACGGTTTCCAGCAACCGGCGCGACGCGGATTCGGCCCCGTCGGCGTTCTTCGCCAGCACCAGGGTGAGCACGCGGGAGTGGGCGACGAGCTCCAGCGGCTCGCCGTGCGCCCGCAGTGCCGCGACGACCGGTACTTGCAGCTGCGCGATGAGCGCGTTGCCGGAAGCGCGGATCAAGGCCGCGTGGAACTCCGCGTCGGCGTCGTGGAAGGCCGCGGTGTCCTGGCGTTCCACCGCGTCCGCCATCCGTTCGTAGGCCGCGGCCATCGCCGAGAGCTGGCCCGGACGCCGGTGGTGCGCGGCCAGCCGGGCCGCCTGCGGCTCGATGGTCAGCCGCAGCTCCAGCAGCTCGTGCAGGTGCTCGCGGCCGTCGGGCCCGTTGACGCGCCACGCGATGACGTCGGGGTCGATCGCGTCCCACGCCTCCGGTGGCAGTGTCCACGTGCCGACGCGCGGCCGCGCGGTCACCATGCCCTTCGACTCCAGCACGCGCAGCGCTTCGCGGACCACCGTCCGGGAGGCGGAGAAGCGGCGTCCGAGCTCCTCGGGGACGAGCGGCTGCCCGTCCCCGAGGACGCCTTCGACGATGAGCCTGCCCAGCTCGTCCACTATCCGGGCGTGGAGGTTCACCGCTACTCGGGCAGGCCGACGCGGCGCTCTCCGCTGCGCAGCTGCTGCAGCACGACCGCGATCACCAGCAGGGCGCCGTGCGCGACGTTCTGCCAGAACGGGTTGATGCCCAGCCCGGACATGCCGTTGTCCAGCACGCCCAGGATGATCACCGCGAGCACGGTGGAGATGATCGACCCGCGCCCGCCCTTGAGCATCGTGCCGCCCAGCGCGGCGCCGGTGACGGCCTGCAGCTCCAGGCCCTCGGACCCGGACACCGGCTGGCCCGAGCCGGTGCGCGCGGTGATCAGGACGCCCGCGACCGCCGCGACCACACCGGCCAGCGCGTAGACGCCGATGATGTACCGGTTGATGTTGATGCCGGCCAGCCGCGCGGCGGTGTCGTTGCCGCCGATGGCGTAGACGTTGCGGCCGATGTCGGTGTACTTCAGCAGGAAGTGCAGCGCCGCCGCGACGATCAGGAACACCCACACCAGCGAAGGCAGGCCGGCGATCGCGCCCTTGGCCAGGAAGATGAACAGGTCGTCGCCGCCGGTGTAGCCCTGCGACTTGCCGTCCGAGATGACCTGCGCGATGCCCTTGTAGGTGGCGAGCATGGCCAGCGTCGCGACCACCGGGTTGACCCGGCCGAAGATGATGATCATGCCGTTGACCAGGCCGCAGAGGATGCCGACGCCGACCGCGGCGAGGATGCCGACCTCCGCGTTGCCGCTGGAGGTGAACACCATCGCCGAGACGACCGAGGCGAGCCCGGCCATCGAGCCGACCGAGATGTCCAGTGCGCCCAGGATGATCACCAGGGTCTGCACCAGCGCGAGCAGCCCCATGATGGTGATCGCGCTGCCGATCAGCAGCAGGTTGTTGGTGCGCAGGAAGTTGTCGTTCAGGATGCTCAGCAGGATGATCAACGCGATCAGCGTGATGATCAGGCTCGAGTTCTGCACGCCGATGCCGGTCAGCACCCGGCGTACCACCGAAGGCTGCTGCGGCGCGGCCGGCTCCGAGGACATCGCTTTCTCCTGTGTCGGGGTACTCATGCGCCGACCTCGCTGACGCTCAGTTCGGCCTGAGCGGCGAGCGCTGTGTTGAATGATTCGTTCGCAAGCTCACTCATGCGCCGATCTCCTGCTGCTCTTCTACTGCGGGTTCGGTTTCGGGGATGGCGAGGGTCAGCACGGCTTCCTCGGTCGCGTCGGCACTGGCGATCTCGCCGGCCAGCCGCCCGGCGCGCATCACGAGGATGCGGTCGGCCAGCGTCAGCACCTCGGGCAGGTCGGACGAGATGACCAGCAGCGCGATGCCCTCCGCCGCGAGGCCGTCGATGATCCGGTAGATCTCGGCCTTCGCGCCGACGTCGACCCCTCGGGTCGGCTCGTCGAGGATGAGCAGCTTCGGCCGCCGCGCGAGCCACCGCGCGAGAACGGCCTTCTGCTGATTGCCGCCGGAGAGCTTGCGGATCTCCTGCTCCATCGACGGCGTCCGCACGCGCAGCTCGCGGAGGTACTCCTCGACGAGCGCACGCTCCTTCGCACGCTTCACGACGCGGAAGCGGCGAAGGCGGTCGAGCACGGAAATGGAGATGTTGTCGCGGACGGACCGCTGCATCAGCAACGCGTCCGTCTTGCGTTCTTCGGGCGCGAAGCCGATGCCCGCCTTGACGGCGACGCCGGGATTGCCCGCGCGCAGCCGTTTCCCGGCCAGTTCGACGGTCCCGGAACGGATCGGCAGGTCACCGACGATCGCGCGGGCCAGCTCGGAGCGCCCGGCGCCGACCAGCCCGGCCAGGCAGACGACCTCGCCCGCGCGGACCTGCAGCGAGATGCCGGTGACGTCGTCGGTGGTGACGTCGTCCAGCTTCAGCACGACTTCGCCGGTGTCCTGCGTGACGCGGCGTTCGAGCGCCGACAGGTCGCGGCCGATCATCATCCGGACCAGGCTGGCCTCGTCGGTCTCCGCGGCCTGCTGGACGCCGACGAGCTTCCCGTCGCGCAGCACCGCGACGCGGTCGGCGAGCCGGAAGATCTCCTTCATCCGGTGCGAGACGTAGACGACCGCGACGCCGTTGTCGCGCAGCCGTCCGATCAGCCGGAACAGCGCGTCCACCTCGTGCTCGGACAGCGACGACGTCGGCTCGTCGAAGGCGATCACCTTCGGCGGGGTGGCCGCGGTGAGCACCCGGAGGATCTCGACGATCTGCCGTTGCGCGGCCGAGAGCGCGACGCCGAGCGTCGCCGGGTTGAGCACGCCTTCGAAGCCGTACTCGGCCAGCGCGTCCTGCGTCGCCTTCAGCAGCGTGCGGCGGTTGAAGACCCGCGCCTTGGCCGGGAGTTCGCCGACGAAGACGTTCTCCGCGACGGAGACGTGCGGGATGATCTCGGGTTCCTGGTAGATCACGCGCACCCCGGCGGCCATCGCCGCGCGCGGGGTGTCGAAGGTGACCTCGGTGCCGTCGAGCAGCAGGCGGCCGTCGTCGGGGCCCTGGTCGCCGGAGAGCACACGCAGGAGCGTCGACTTGCCGGCGCCGTTCTCGCCCATCAGCGCGAGCACCTCGCCGGAGCGGAACTCCAGGGAGACGTCGTCGAGGGCGGTGACCCCGGAGAAGCGCTTGCCGATGCCCTCGACGGCGAGCGCGGGAGCAGAGCTGGACATGATCGCCCTTCGAGCGGTGGAACCCGCGGGCGGCGCGAACCGCACCGCCCGCGGGAGTTCGGTCAGGTGCAGTTGACGCCGGCCTGCTTGTAGTTGTCCTTGTTGACGATCGTGGTCTTCGCGATCGTCTCCGCGGGCAGCGCCTTGCCGTTCTTCACCTTGTCCACCAGCACCTGGATCGCC
Organism: Amycolatopsis sp. NPDC049252; assembly: GCF_043197175.1. NCBI lineage: Bacteria > Bacillati > Actinomycetota > Actinomycetes > Pseudonocardiales > Pseudonocardiaceae > Amycolatopsis > Amycolatopsis sp. NPDC049252. The sequence goes on along the minus strand of NZ_JBICSQ010000016.1, from coordinate 44,721 downwards.
GAGCGGCCGACCTCGGCGCCGGAGATGTAGAGCGCGGACTTGTTGCCGGTGTCCTTGCCGGCCGCCCAGTCCTTGCAGGTGAGGTACGCGCCGAGGCCGACACCGATGATGTTGTTCGCCTGCACGCCGGAGTTGGCCAGCGCGGTCACGACACCGGTCTCGTTCTCGTCGTTGCAGCCCCAGACGACCCAGTGCTTGACGCCCGGATTGGAGCCGATCACCGCGCCGGCGCGGTTCTGCGCGTCGACCGGCGAGTTGTCCGTGCCGACGTTGATCACCTGGACGCCCGGGTCGCCGGCCTTCGCGAACGCCGCCTTGGCGGCGTTGACGCGGTCGGTGCAGACGGTGAGGTCCTGCTTGAAGGCGCTGATGATCTTCGTGTCGGCGGCGGCCCAGCCGGCGGCCTTGAACAGCTTCCCGGCCTCGGTGCCGACCGAGTCGCCCATCTGGCTGCCGTTGAAGCCGACGAACGGGGCCGGCGCGCCGGTGCCGTCCTTGATGATGTCGTCGGAGGCGATGATCGGGATGCCCGCGCCCTTCGCCTTGTCGATCACCTGCGGGCCGATGGCCTGGTCGGGGACGACGATGGCGACGCCGTTGGCGCCTTGGGCGACCGCGGCGTCCAGCTCGGTGATCGCCTTGTTCGCGTCCTGGCCGAGGTTGACGACCTTGAGCTCGACGCCGAGCTCCTTCGCCTTCTCCTGCGCCCCCTGCGCCTGCTCGACGAAGTACTGCTGGTCGCCCTGTTTCTGCAGGTAGTACAGGGTGATCTTGCCGTTGGCCGGCGCCTGCTGCGAGGCGGGTGCTTCAGTCTTGCCGGAGGAGCAGGCGGCCAACATGACACCAGCAATCAAACAACAACCAACAACGCTCCAGGTCCGTGACCTGTGCGGGTATGTGGACATCGAGTGCTCCCATGGGGGCCGTGGATGAGTGTTGCGGGCGCGTGAACGCCGTGTGACTGGTATTACAAGACACTCGTTCGTGGGACGTCAAGAAGGTTCTGCCAGGCAGTTAGCGGAGCGAGATCTACTCTGCGTGATCGACCAGCTCCGAGGACTACGCCATTTATCGTATTATTTAGCGTCCAACCTGGGCGTTGACCGGTTTCTGTCTTGTGCGAGTGTGCTGATCGGTGTTGTCGACTGTTGCGCTGGTTCCTGTGTATCGGCGCCCGCGTAATGCCGGATTCGCCCGACTGGGAGGATGGCCCGACGACCACCACTTGGGGGACCGATGTCGCGTACGAGCCGCCGCGCCGCCGCGCTCGCCGGCGCCGCCGTCCTGCTGGCCGCCTGCAGCAACCCGCCGCAGCAGGGTCCGGCGCCGACGCCGTTTCCGGAGTCTTCGGCCGCGCCGAGCGCCGCGCCGGCACCCGACGGCTCGTTCACGGTCGTCGCGACCGGGGACGTCCTGATCCACCCGGCGCTGTCGGACCAGGCCGAGGCCGACGGGCACGGCAAGTTCGACTACCGTCCGTTGCTGGCCGGGATCAAGCCGCTCGTCTCCGGCGCGGACCTCGGCATCTGCCACCTCGAGACGCCGCTGGCGCCGGAGGGTGGGCCCTACAGCGGGTACCCGTCGTTCAGCGCACCGCCGGAGATCGCGGCCGCGATCAAGGACACCGGCTACGACACCTGCTCGACGGCGTCCAACCACACGATCGACCAGGGCGCCGACGGCGTGAAGCGGACGCTGGACGCCCTCGACGCGAACGGCCTGAAGCACACCGGCTCGGCCCGGTCGGCGGCCGAGGCGGCGAAACCGCTGATCCTGGACGTCCACGGCGTCAAGGTCGCGCAGATCTCCTACGCGTTCGGCTTCAACGGCATCAAGGTGCCGTCCGGGAAACCGTGGCTGGCCAACCAGATCGACGTCGACGACGTGCTGGCGGCGGCGCGCAAGGCGCGGGAGGCCGGGGCCCAGGTCGTGATCGCGAGCCTGCACTGGGGCGTCGAGTACCAGCACGACGCGACGGCCGAGCAGCGCAGCCAGGCCAAGAAGCTGCTGGGGTCGGCCGACATCGACCTGATCGTCGGCCACCACGCGCACGTGGTGCAGCCGTTCGAGAAGGTGGGGGACAAGTGGGTGGCCTACGGCCTCGGCAACAGCGTCGCCCGCCACTCCGACCCGCGCGGTGACACGGAGGAGGGCACGGCGGCCCGGTTCCGCTTCGTCCGCGACGGCGACCGCTGGAAGGTCGACAAGGCCGAGTACGTCCCGACCCTGATCAAGCTGGACACCCCGATCCGCCTTCTCGACTTGTCGACATCCCCAGCGTCAGCGCAGGTCACCAAGGCCCTGTCCGACACGGACAAGAACGTCCTGGCCCTAGGAGCCGACAAGGACGGCCTCACCCGCCCCAGCAAGTAGCCGTACCCGAACGGACGACACGCGTACCCGGACGGACGACATGCGTACTTGCGCGGACGACACGCGTACGCAGCCGGACGACACGCCGGGCTGGGCACGTGCCCGCCGTGTCGTCCGTCCAGGTACGCGTGTCGTCCAGTCCGGTACGCGTGTCGTCCGTTCGGGTACGGGTCAGTGGGTGCGGGTGGTGACCAGGCGGGCCAGGGTCGTGAGTTCGGCGGCCGGGCGGGGGGCCGGGTTCACCGCGGACAGGTCGCGCAGCGCCTTGGCCAGCAGGGCCTCCGCTTGGGCTTGGCTCCACTGGCGGCCGCCGGCCTCGTCGACGAGGGAAGCCGCGCGGGCCAGCGAAGCCTCGTCGAGCGGGTCCTGCCCGGCGTAGAGGCGGAACAGCTCGGCGCCGGCGGGCGTGCCGGAGCACAGGGCCGTCACCACCGGCAGGGACTTCTTGCGGTTCTGCAGGTCCGAGAACACCGGCTTGCCGGTGACGGCCGGGTCGCCCCAGATGCCGAGCAGGTCGTCGATGTGCTGGAACGCCAGGCCGATCGACCGGCCGAACGCGCCGAACCGCTCCGCGACGTCCGGCTCGCTGCCCGCCGACAACGCCCCGAGCGCGCACGCCGCGCCCAGCAGCGCCGCCGTCTTGCCCTCCGCCATCCGGACGCACTCGCCGGGGGTGACGTCGTCGCGCTGCTCGAAGTCGAGGTCCGCGGCCTGGCCGTCGAGCAGGTCGAGCACCCCGGCCGACAGCAGCCGGGTGCTCGGCGGCCCGCTCGGCGCGAGGAGCTCGAACGCCAGTGACAGCAACGCGTCCCCAGCGAGCACCGCGGCGCCGGTGCCGAACACCGTCCACGCCGTCGGGCGGTGCCGCCGGGTCGTGTCGCCGTCCATGACGTCGTCGTGCAGCAGCGAGAAGTTGTGCACCAGCTCGACCGCGACGGCGGCGGCGACCGCGTTCGCGGGGTCACCGCCCGCCGCCTCCGCGCACAGCAGCACCAGCGCCGGCCGCAGTGTCTTGCCGCCGTCGGCCTGGATCGGCTCGCCGTTCTCGTCCCACCAGCCGTAGTGGTACCCGGCGATCCGGCGCATCGACTCCGGCAGCCGCTCGGCCGCCGTCCGCGTCGCCGGGTCGACGAGTCCCTTGCTCCAGGCCAGGACGTCGGTGAGCGAGCGGGCCGCGGTGCGCGTGTCCAAGGTCGTCATCAGCGCCCGACCTCGACGTCGCCGAGCACGCCGAGCGCGTCCGGCACCAGCACGGCCGCCGAGTGGTACGCGCTGACCAGGTACGACGTCACCGCGCGCTCGTTGATGCCGAGGAACCGCACGTTCAGGCCCGGCTGGTACTCGTCCGGCAGCGACGCCGGCCGCAGCCCGATCACGCCGGCGTCGTCCTCGCCGGTCCGCATCCCGATGATCGACGTCGTCCCGGCCTCGGTGACCGGGATCTTGTCGCTCGGCAGGATCGGCACACCGCGCCACGCCGTGACGCGCTTGCCGTCGAGGATCTTCGTCGCCGGGTAGATCCCGCGGGCGGTGCACTCGCGGCCGAACGCCGCGATCGCGCGCGGGTGCGCCAGGAAGAACCGGGTCTTGCGGCGCCGGGTCAGCAGGTCGTCCAGGTCGTCCGGGGTGGGCGGGCCGGTGCGGGTGGTGATCCGCTGCTTGAGGTCCGCGTTGTGCAGCAACCCGAATTCGGTGCTGTTGATCAGCTCGTGCTCCTGCCGCTCCCGCAACGCCTCCACGGTGAGCCGCAGCTGCTGCTCCAGCTGGTTCATCGGCTGGTTGTAGAGGTCCGTGACGCGGTTGCTGACGCGCAGGATCGTCTGCGCGACGGCGAGGTCGTACTCCCGCGGCGAAGGGTCGTAGTCGACGTAGGTGCCGGCGAGGATCGGCTCGCCGTCGTGGCCCGCGGACAGGTCGATGCTCGCCTCGCCCCGGGCGTTCTGGGGTTTCCGCTCCTGCCGTGACGTCTCGGCGACGTGCGCCCGCAGCGACTCGGAACGGCCGTTGAGCCGGGCGTACGCGGCCGCCGGGAGGATCAGCGCGATGACGCGGGTCTTGGCGCGGGCGGTGAACTTCCACGTCGCGTCGTCGCGGGCGAGCAGGTCGGCGCCGAAGTGGTCGCCGTCGGTGACGGTGCCCAGCAGCGTCTCGTCGCCGTACTCGCCGCGGCCGTGCTGGGTCACCTTGCCGTGCGCGATGAGCACCAGCGTGTCGAGCGGCTCGCCGACGGTGGTGATCGTCGCGCCCGGTTCGTACTCGCGTTGCTCGAAGGCGTCGGCCAGCGCGGACAGCGCCTGGTCGTCGCCGAACCCGCGCAGCAGCTCGAGTTCGGTCAGTTCCGCGGGCACGACCTGGACGCGAGCGCCGGTGGTGAAGAAGCTGAGCTTGCCGTCGCCGATCGTGTAGGTCAGGCGGCGGTTGACGCGGTAGCTGCCCGCCGGGACCTCGACCCACGGCAGCTGCGAGAGCAGCCACCGCGGGGTGATGCCGCGCATCTGCGGGAGCGACTTGGTGGTCGTGCTGAGCGTGCGGGCCGCTTTGGTGCCGAGTGACAGCTGCGGCGGCGCCGGTTCTTCGGTGACGGTCAAGGTTTCACGCGCCGTTCGGGTTCGGGAGCTTCAGGGGGACGGACGCCCGCGGGCTTCGGCACGATCCGGGCGGCGGCCGTGCCCAGCCCGGTCGGCCCGAAGGCCGACGGGGGCAGGCCGGAGCCCGGACGCGGGGGCTCCGCGTCCGGCTTCCGGGGTGGCGTGGCGGGTTCGGGCATCAGCCCTCCCGGCCGATCTCGGCGCTCTCCAGGACGGCGAGCGCGTCCGGCACGAGGACGGCGGCGGAGTAGTAGGCGCTGACCAGGTAGGAGATGATCGCCTGCTCCGAGACGCCCATGAAGCGGACGTTCAGGCCCGGCTGGTACTCGTCGGGCAGCCCGGTCTGGTGCAGCCCGACGACCCCCTGGGCCTGCTCGCCGGTGCGCATCAGCAGGATCGAGCTGGTGCGGGTTTCGGTGACGGGGATCTTGTTGCACGGCAGGATCGGGATCCCGCGCCACGCCGGCACCTGGTGCCCGCCCATGTCGACGGCGTCCGGGTAGATCCCGGCCTTGCTGCACTCGCGGCCGAACGCGGCGATCGTCTTCGGGTGCGCCAGGAAGAACCCGGGGTCCTTCCACACCAGCGAAAGCAGGTCGTCGAGGTCGTCCGGGGTCGGCGGGCCGGTGCGGGTCGGGACGCGCTGGGCGAAGTCGGCGTTGTGCAGCAGCCCGAAGTCGGTGTTGTTGATCAGCTCGTGTTCCTGGCGCTCCCGCAGGGCTTCCACGGTCAGGCGCAGCTGCTGCTCGATCTGGTTCATCGGCTGGTTGTAGAGGTCCGCGACGCGGGAGTGCACCCGCAGCACGGTCTGCGCGACGCTCAGCTCGTACTCCCGCGGCGCGCTGTCGTAGTCGACGAACGTGCCCGGCAGGGCCGGCTCGCCGTCGTGGCCCGACGCCAGCGAGATCTCCGCTTCGCCGTGGTCGTTGCGGGCCGACGCGCCACCCTCGACGAACGCTTCCAGGTGCGCCTGCAGCGTTTCCGAGCGGCCGCGCACCTCTTCGAACGCCTGGCGCGGCAGGCTGAGCACCGTGCACCGGGTGACGGCCTTCGCCGTGAACTCCCAGATCCCGTCGCCGCTGATCAGCGAGCCCTCGCCGAAGTAGTCGCCGTCGGCCATCGTGCCGAGCACGGTCTGGTCGCCGTAGGCGCCGGTGCCGACCTTGGTGATCTTGCCGTGCGCGATGAGGAAGACGTGGTCGGCCTGGCTGCCGAACTCGACGAGCGCGTCACCCGGCTCGTACTCGTGCTGGCCGAAGCGGCTCGCCAGCTCGTTGAGGACCTCTTCGTCGTCGTACCCGCGCAGCGGCGCCAGTTCGCCGAGCTCCGGCGGGATCACGCGGACCTCGGCGCCGGTCGAGGTGAACGTGACCCGCCCGTCGCCGACCGAGTAGCTCAGCCGCCGGTTGACGCGGTACGCGCCGCCGGAGACCTCGACCCACGGCAGCAGCTTCAGCAGCCACCGCGACGAGATGCCCTGCATCTGCGGGACGGACTTCGTCGTCGTCGCCAGGGTCCGGGCCGCGGCCCGGCCGAGGCTCAGAGGTGCCTGTTCCGCGGTCGCGGAGTCCACCGGGTCGGTGACAGTCACAGCGAGAACCACCCAATCGTTCGGAGTCGGTGCGCGTCCGCCCTGGGGCGCGCGGAGTTGTGACCTGCGATTTCTCGTTAATGTGCGGGTTGACGGCGCCGCGAAATCAACATAGCAACCGGGCGGTGCCACACAATGACACGATCGGGTCACCGGGATATTCGCCGGGCCGCTGTCCGCCCATTCCGGACATTGTCTGCCACGGCCCGTCACGGCGGGTGCCTGCGCGTCACTCTGTCGGGAAAGTTCCCTGCTCATAAGGGGAATTAGCAGTAGCCGGACGAGGGTGTGGTACTGGCCGCGGACGCGGTCCACTGGGCCGAACCGGCGATATTCGGAGGCCGGGTGCGGCCACCTGGATGATTCTCACAATGCTAAGTTGTCCGCCCGGAAATGGGTGACTAACTTGAGCGGGTCCCGGACGCGGAATTCACCGGGTGGCTCGTCCCGCGTTCGGCGGGTGAAAGGACTCGGATGAACATCTTCCTGGCCGGCAGTCTGTGGGTGGTCGGCGCGGCGCTCGTCGGCGCCGTGATCGGGTACCTGGTCCGGCGCTTCGGCTGGGACGAGGGGCGGCCCGACAACAACGACGCGGCCGGCCAGGTGTTCACCATCGTCGGCGGGCTGCACGCGGTGCTCGTCGCGTTCGTGCTCATCTCGCTCTACGACTCGGTCGGCGGCGCGGCCCAGGACGCGCAGACCGAGGCCGACAGCCTCGTGGCGGCGACCTGGGCGGCCGACGCGCTCCCGGCCGACACCGCGGACCGCGTCCGGCAGCTCGCCGTCGCCTACTCGCAGACGGTCGAGAAGGAGGAGTGGCCGCGCCTGGCCGACGGCGGCGAGATCCCGGCCACGGGTTGGTCGCAGCTGGACCAGATGCGCAAGGCCGTCGCGGCCGCCGACGTCGACGGCGACTGGCAGATCGACCGCAAGACCGAGGCGAGCAACCAGCTCTGGTCGGTGTACCAGTCCCGCACCGAGCGGCTGAACAACGCCGGTGGTGGCGGGGTCGGCGCGGTCGTCTGGTTCGCGCTCATCCTCGGCAGCATCATCACGGCGATCCTGCTGCCCAACCTCTTCGGCGGCACGCGGCTCGCCGCGCACATCATCATCGTGTCCACATTGGCCGGCACGATCACGTTGCTGCTGTTCGCGATCTACCAGCTGCAGAACCCGTTCAGCGGCGGTGCGACCATCCCGCCGGACGCGTTCACCTCGGCGCTGGAAAGGCTGGCTTGACCGGCGGGAGGGCCCGCTGGGCGGCGATGCTCGGCGTCGCCGCGGTGGTTTCGGCGCTGCTCGCGGCGACGGGGTGGCTCGCGCCCGCGTCACCGAAGCGCCCGGCGGCCCAGGAACAGAACGGCTGCACGATCCTGCAGGCCGAGAACCAGCGCGGTGGTGCGCCGACGACCCTGCGGCTGCTGTCCCTGCCCAGCGGGCTGACCCAACGCCTGACCGAGGTCGGGTACTGGATCAACGCGATGGGCTACTCGGCCGCGCAGGACGTGGTGTACGGCGTCGCCGACGGCACCCGCGCCGGCCGCTACCACGACGGCGCGCACGCGGTGCGGATCAGCCGTGACGGCGCGGTCACCGACCTCGGCGTGGTCGGCAGGGCGGGCCCGCGGCGCCCGGTGTGGAGCCAGGTCACCGGCGCCACCGCCGGGGCGATCGCCGGGAACCACTGGTACGTCCGGCAGCACAGCGATCTGTACACAGTGGACATCGACCCGGAGAGCGACGACTACGTGCGCGTCGTGCACCGGACGTCGCTGCGGCCGGTGGCGCTGGCGGACGGCGTCGACGACTTCGCCTACGACCCGTCGGACGGACTGTTCTACGGCGTCTCGACGTCGTCGCGCGGCGACAACTCGGTAGTCACGCTGGACCCGGCGACCGGGAAGGTCGTGGTGGTCCCGGGGCTGCGCTTCCCGGACGGCGGAGCGTACGGCTCGGTGGTCCTCGGACCGGGTGTGATCTACGCGACGGCCAACCGCGCCGGGCACCGGAGCGTGACCTACCGCCTCCCGCGGGACGGCTCGGGACCGGCCGTCGAGCTGTCGAGCGGGCCCGCGCTGGCCAGCGGCGACGCGGCCGGGTGCTACACCGAGGCGACCCCGCCACCACCACCCCCGCCGCCGCCGACCACGACGTCGACGACACCACCCCCGCCGACCACCACCCCGACGACTCCTGCTCCCACACCGGAACCGACGCCGACTCCGGAACCGACCCCGACTCCGACGACCCCGGCGCCCGAGCCGCCGCCCCCGTCGCAGCCGCCGCCGGTGGAGGAGCCGGTCGCCGTGGCCCCGGCACCGATCCCCGCCCCGGCGCCCCGCGACGAGCCCACGCCCGCCGCTCCGCCGCCGACCACGCCGCACGCGCGGCCGACGGAGAAGCCGAAACCGGTGGCGCAGGACACCGGGCTGCGGACCGAGGAGAAACGCCGCTGGGGCCTCACGACCCTGATCCTGGTGCTCGGCGCGGGCGCGGTGGCCGCGGCCCGGCGGCACCGCTAGGGGTCGTGAGTGGCAATGGGGGTTAGAACACTCTTTGCCACTCACGACCGGCCGCGGCTGGCCACCCGGCGGCACCGTTAACGCCACGGCCTCCTCGAAGACGGGCGTTGTCCACTTCGGCCACGAAGACTCCTCCTCCGGCGCAGCCACGCGCCGGAGGAGGAGAAACCGATGAAGCGGGTACGAATCGCCCTGGTGGCCACGGTCCTGGCGCTGCCGCTGGCCGCCGCCGGGCCGGCCTCGGCGCACGAGCACGGGCCGCGGGCGAAGGACGACCACTACCGCGTCCGCGCGGGGCACGTCCTGCAGGACACCGTGCTGGGCAACGACCACGACGCCACCGCCGTCGTGCGGCACACCGCGGCCGCGCACGGCACCGTCACGATCGGCGCCGACGGCACGTTCCACTACACCCCGGCGCCCGGCTTCCACGGCCGTGATTCCTTCACCTACACCGTTTCCGACGCCGTGAAGCTCTACCCGACCAACCTCGAACCCCTCGCCACGATCGGCGGCGTCCCGATCCGGGCCGGCGCCTACGGTTCCGCGCTGACCCCGGTCCCCGGCGAGCGTGCCGAGTTCTACGGCCTCACCGACCGCGGCCCGAACGTCGACGCGCCCGACGGCGGCAAGATCGAGCCGCTGCCCGCCTTCACCCCGGCCATCGGGAAGTTCCGGCTCCGCGACGGGAAGGCCGTGCTGGAAAAGACGATCCCGTTGCGTGCCGAGGACGGCACGCCCTACAACGGCCAGGTCAGTCCGCAGGCCGACACCGGGGAGAAGATCGTCGACCTGAACGGGAACGTCCTGCCGAAGTCGGCGAACGGTTACGACTCCGAAGGCCTCGTCGCGCCGAAGGACGGCACGTTCTGGGTGTCCGACGAGTACGGCCCGTTCATCACGCACTTCGGACGCGACGGCCGGGCGATCGAGCGGCTCTCGCCGTTCGACGGCTCGCTGCCCGCCGAGCTGAAGTACCGCGTGCCGAACAAGGGGATGGAGGGCCTCGCGCTGACCCCGGACGGCCGGACGCTCGTCGGCGTCATGCAGTCCGCGCTGCAGCAGCCGGACCTGACGAAGAAGCCGGGCAACGTCACGACGCTGCGGATCGTCACCGTCGACCTGCGGACGCGCGCCACGCACGAGTACCTGTACCTGCTGGACGACCCGGACACCACGGGCACCGCGGTCAGCGAGATCACCGCGCTGTCGGCCACCCGCTTCCTGGTGGACGAACGGGACGGCAAGCCCGAACCGGGCGCGTTCAAGAAGCTCTTCGAGATCGACCTGTCCGGCGCCACCGACGTCGGCCCGCGGGCGGCGGGTTACGACGCCGTCAAGGGTGGGGTGCTCGTCGGCGGCAAGACCATCGACGCCTACGTCGGCAAGGACACCACGGCCGCCGCGACCAAGGACCTGGCCGCGGCGGGGATCACGCCGGTGAGCAAGAAGCTGCACCTGGACCTCGGCGCCCTGGTCACCACGCTGGACCCGAGCGGCGGCTTCTTCGGGCACGACAAGGTCGAGGGGGTCGCCACCACCGACGGCGGCCGGACCCTGGTGATCAGCAACGACAACGACTTCGGCATCGACGGCGTCACCAACGCGGCCCCGCCGTACGCGCTGCACGTCAAGACGCTGCCGGACGGCCGGCAGGACGACGGCGAGTACCTCGCGGTCGACACGACCCGGCTGCCGGCGGTGACCAGCACCGCGACGGTCACCATCGACGTGCGGTAGCCGTCAGTACTTGAACTGGTCGACGTTGTCGGCGGTGATGAGCAGCGGATCGCCCAGCAGGACGGTCTTCGACGTGACGTCGTACTTCACCGCCGGCAACTCCAGGCTCACCTTGTTGACCGGGCTCAGCGGCTTGCCGTCGGCGACCTGCTTCGCCGTCCAGGCGGTCAGCCAGCCCAGCGACTCGACGTTCCACAGCACCGACTCGGAGCACGAGCCGTCGAGCAGGTACGGCTTGATCGACTGCGGCGTGCCGACGCCGACGGTGAAGACCTGGCCGATCTTCTCCGCGTCCTTCACGGCCTTCGCGACGCCGGGAGCCGACGTCGTGCACTCGCCGACCAGGCCGGTCAGGTCGGGGTGGCGGGCCATCAGTTCCCGGGCCATCGTCGTCGCGGTGGCCTCGTTTTCACCGGCGTAGACGGTCTCGACGAGCTGGGCCTTGGGGTAGTGCGCGGCCGCGTACTCCTTCTGGACCGAGATCCAGGTGTTGAGGTTCGCCGCGGCCGGGCCGCACGACACGATCGCGTACTTGCCGGTGCCGCCGGTCTTCGCCATCAGCGCGTCGGTCAGCGCGGCGCCGATGCCCTCGGCGGTGGCCTGGTTGACGAACACCTCACGCTGCGTGCCGGGCGCGTCGGTGTCGGAGGTGAGCACGTGGATGCCCTTCGCGCGGGCTTCGGCGATCACCGGCGCGAGCGCGGCGGGGTCGTTCGGGGCGACGACGATGACGTCGACCTTCTGGGTGATCAGGGACCGCAGGATGGTCACCTGCGCGGCCGGGTCGACGGTCTTCGGGGCGCTGGTCGTCCACTGCACGCCCAGCTGCTTCGCCGCCTCCACGCCGCCGCTGGTCATCGCCTGGAAGTACGGGATGCCGTCGATCTTGGGCACGAACGCGATCCGCGTCGGCGTCGGTGCCGGCGCGTCGCCCAGCTGTTCCGAGCAGCCGCCGAGCGCGAGCGCCGCACCCAGCAGCAACGTCGCGACCAGCCGGAACGTCTTCGTCGGCCCTCGCATCCCCACCCATTCCTCACGGCTCTCGAACGGTCTGCGCACGGTGGAGACCCACGGCGAACGTAGGGCTCCGCGTAACTGTGGTCAACGGGATGTGCGCAAAGGGTTACGGAAGTGAGTTCTACATCGTGGGTTTCTGGCGGGAAGACACCGGGTGGTCGCGGCCGTCCCGGGTGTGACCGGTATGACTGGCCGTATGTACCCCCCAGGGGTATGGTCGCCGGCATGAGCGAACAGCACGGGGCTTCGTGGGCGACAGCGGTTCAGGCGACGTTGCACTGCCTGACCGGCTGTGCCATCGGTGAGGTGCTCGGCATGGTCCTGGGCACGGCGTTCGGCCTGCACAACGCGGCGACGGTGGTCCTGTCGATCGTGCTGGCCTTCGTCTTCGGCTACGGCCTGACCATGCGCGGCGTGCTCAAGTCGGGCCTGGACCTGGCCGCGGCGTTCAAGGTGGCGCTGGCCGCGGACACGGTGTCGATCGCCGTCATGGAGGTCATCGACAACACGGTGGTCGTGGCGATCCCGGGGGCGATGAACGCGGGGCTGGCCAGCGCGCTGTTCTGGCTTTCGCTGGTGCTCTCGCTGGCGATCGCGTTCGTGGTCACGGTGCCGGTGAACAAGTGGATGATCGGCCGCGGGCTCGGGCACGCGAAGGTGCACGCCCACCACCAGCACTGACGCGCTCGGGGAGGTGGCGGCCTCCCCGGGGTGCGGCTACAGGCTGGACAGGTCGACCGCGCGGTCGACCTTGGCGCGGTCGAGCACCCGCAGGACGCCTTCCAGCAGGTAGTAGTCGGCGTACGGGAGCGAGATCTCGACGCCGTCCTCGGCCGGGCGGTTGCGGGTGCAGCGCGCGACACTCGCCTCGGCCCGCGTGGACTTCGTCGTCAGGCACGTCCGGGACGTCGCGGCCAGGATCCGCAGCGCGCTGTCGCGGTACTGCGGGCGGTGCGTCTGCTCGGCCAGGTCGAGCAGGCCGCACGCCATGATCACCCCGGCGGAGGCGTCCTTGACGTCGTTCGGCGCCTGCGGGGCGAGATAGTCCCACACTGGCACGTTGTCCGGCGTGAGCTTGGACAGCGCGTAGTCCGCGAGCCGCCGGGCCGTCGTCAGGAACTCCTTGTCGCCCGTGCGGCGGTAGATCGTGGTGAACCCGTAGACCCCCCACGCCTGCCCGCGCGACCAGCACGACGCCGGGCTGTACCCCTGCACGGTGTTCGGCCCGATCGGCGCGCCGGTGACGGGGTCGAAGTCGAACACGTGCGGCGTCGAGCCGTCCGGGCGCACGAAGTTGTGCTGCGCCGTCTTCGCGTGGGCGACGGCGATGTCCAGGTACTGCCGGTCGCCGGTCTGCTTGCTCGCGAAGGCCAGCAGATCGAGGTTCATCATCGTGTCCATGATGACGCGGCCGGCGTCCTTGGGATCGGTCAGCGCGCCCCAGGCGCGGATGAACTTCCCGGCCGGGTTGTAGCGCTTGATCAGCGACGCCGCGGCCTGGATCGCGCCCGCCCTCCACTTCTCGTCGCCGGTGAGCCGCCACGCGGTGACCCACGACGGGGAGAAGAGGAAACCGAGGTCGTGCGTTCCGGTGTCGAACTGCCGCGGCGCGAGTTTGTCCGCGGACGCCAGCGCGAGCGTCTTGAATTGTTCGTCACCGCTGTGCAGGTACGCGAGCCACAACTGACCCGGCCAGAATCCGCCGACCCAGTCGCCATTCTGCGAATAAGCCCATTTCTCGAACTTCGTCCCGGTCGGAAACGCGGTGACCCCGGGGGCCACCGCGCGGAGCTTGGCCACCGCGTAATCGGCCGCTTGGCGGAGCGTCCGGGTGACAGATGCCTGGTCGGAGACATCAAGAGGGGCCGCGTTCGCGGCTGTGGGGGTGCTGGCGCTCACCGCCACCGCGGCACCGGCCGCGGTGGTCAGCAGGGTTCTCCGGGTAACGCTCACAGGTGCCCGCCATTCCGTGTGGGGAAATGCTCCAGGTGCCGGAAGTTTTACACAACGGACACGTGGTTGTACACCCGGCGGATCGTCGTTCACGGTTGTGAATTGATGTCCCGGAGAGCGGAATACGCACTGCGCGAAATGGGCGAATGTGCGGCGTTGCGGTGCTCGCGGCGCGGCGTTGGGCCCGGCTGGGGCTCGGCCGGCCGGCGGAGGCGGAAAAAGGGCGAAGGCCCGGCAGGGGAGGCCGGGCCTTCGCTTTATCGCGGGGGTGAGGGCAGTCAACCACGCGATGATCAAGGCTCACTCGAGCCGCGGTCCGCGCTCAGCAGAGCGGGGCGACCGGGCTGTCGGAGCCGGTCTGCAGGTAGGTGTCCGACACGTAGTGGCCGGGGCCGATGCGGTCCCAGATGTTGCTCGTGCCGAACTTGCCGGTGACGGTGTCGCCCGTGACGTAGCACTCGATGCTCACCTTGGCGTAGTTCGCCGCGAGGCCCTTGACCGCCGCCGACGTGCTCGCGCTCGCCCGAACGTTCATCGGGTCGCCCGCCGTGCTGACCACGCCGGTCGGGCCCGAGCCGGTCCACAGGTAGGTGACGTTCACGTAGCCGTTGTCGGACATGCCGAGGCCGTCCCAGAAGACGCCGTCGGCGAGGTCGATGCCGGCCGGGTTCTGCACCGTGCGGCCGGAGTCGTCCTTCTTGCCGTTGTAGCCGTCGAGGTAGGCGGCCTGCGCTTCGGGCTTGCCCTGCGGCAGGTCCTTGAACTCCGAGCGGACCGACGCCGGGTTCCAGTAGTCGTCACGCTCGTTCCACGGGCCGATCTCCCACACCGGCGCGTACTCGCACTTGCTGCCGTCGGTGCGGCACACCCGCGCGGTGTAGTTGCCGGTTCCCTTGGGGGACACGGACTTCCCCGACGGGAATGAGACGAAGTGGTCGTGGCTCACGATCTTGTGGCCGTTGGCGGTGGTGCCGCCGACCAGACCCTCGCGGGTGCCGTAGACCTTGTAGGTCAACGCCGTTGTCGCGGCCAGCGCGTTGACCTGCGGGGCGGAGTCCGCGCTGAGCGCGACGCTCCGCACCGCCGGGCGGACGCCGTCGGTGTCGCTGTGCAGGCTGATCCGCACCTGGACCGAGCCGACGTCCGCCCGCAGGGTCGTGCCCGCGGGTGTCCACTCCGTCCAGTCGTTCACCCCGGTCCGGCCGCGGACGTCGACCTCGACGCTCGTGCCCTTCGGGGTGTCGGCGGTCAGTGCGGCACTGACCCGGTTGGCCGGTGCACCCAGCGCGTGCTCCGCGAGGAGCAGGCTGCCTTCACTGCCCGCGAACACCCGCGCGGTTCGGTGCCACGCCGCGTCGGCCAGCGTGAGCGTGCCGCCCGCGCCGGTGACGTTGACGTCGTCTCCGTCCACAGTGGACAGATCGGCGGTCCAGCTTCCCGTCGCCGCGGTCGTCGCGGCCTGGGCGGGGGCTCCGGCCAGCGCCGTGACCGCTCCCGCGGCCAGAACCACCGCGGTCACGCGGCCGGTCTTCCTGATCCGGATCATCCCCGGACTCCCTTCGCATTCGTTCACTCGAACGTGGCGAAGACTGCCGGGGCGTCGTACATGATCCGTACAAAGCCGCTCGAGCCCGAACCGGACCTCAGGCGGACACGGTGTGCGGCGGCTCCGAAGGGGGCGCGGCCGGGTCCTTCGGCCGCGTGGAGAGCTCGCGCCAGATCGCCAGCGCGCGCTCCGAATACGTCCGCGACCGCTCCGGCTGCGCCAGCGCCCGGTGCAGCTCGCCGAGCAGCTGGGACACCTCCGCCTCCGAGCGGCGGTCGCCGTTGCGGCGGTGCACCGACAGCGAGTTCACCAGCAGCAGCTGCGCGTGCGCGAAGTCGCCGCTGTGCAGGCACAGCTCGCCGAGGTTCTGGTTCGCGTAGCCGACGCAGTGGTCGTCGCCCAGCTCGGTGAAGATCGCGATGGCCTGGTCGACGTGCTCGCGCGCCGCCGCCAGATCGCCCTGGTGCTGGTGGAGCAGGCCGAGCCGCTTGAACGCGTGGGCTTCGCGGTGCCGGTCGCCGATAGCCGCCGCCAGTTCCAGCGCGTCGGTGAACCAGCGCTTCGCCGCCGCGTAGCAGCCGCGCGACATCCAGACCGCACCCGCGCTGATCCGGGCGACGGCCTCGCCGTGCGGGTCGTCCGCCTCGGCGAACAGCTTCAACGCCTCGTGACAGTGGTCGAGCGCGAGGTCGTCCTCACCCTCGATGCGCAGGATCGTGGCGAGCCCGGTCAGCGCGATGCCGACCCCCTGGGCGTCGCCGACCCGCTCGAACAGCGCCTTCGACTCGTCGAACGCCACCCGGGACTCGGCGTATTCGTCCTGGTAGAGCAGGTACTGGCCGAGGTTGCGCTGGACGATCGCCTCGGCGCGCAGCGAGCCGGTGCGCCGGGCCGACGCGAGGGCGACGATGTGCGTGCTGTGCCAATCGTCCTGGTGGCCGCGCAGGTCGAAGTACGGCGTCAGCGCGGACGCCAGCTGCCAGGCCAGGTCGTCGAACCCGTGCTCGGCGGCCAGCGAGACCGCCGCGACGCTGGTGTGCCGCTCGGCGGCGAACCACGCCGCGGTCTCGTCCGGCAGGACGTCGGCGGGCAGCTGCGGCCGGGTCAGCTCGTCGTCGCAGTACATGCCGAAGAAGTGCAGCGGCATGCGCCGCGCCGCTTCGAGGGCGAGCGCGAGGTAACCCTCCAGCACCCGCCGAAGCCCGGCGCGCGTCTTCGCGGCGTCACTCTGCTCCGCGAGTTCCACGGCGTACACGCGCAGCAGGTCGTGCAGCCGGTAGCGCGGCTGCCCGGCGGAGTCGGAGCCGACCAGCTCGACGAGGTGGCCGTCGACCAGGACGTCGAGCACGTCGTCGGCCTCCCGGCGGCCCAGCACCGCGGCGACCGCCCACGCCGGGAACTGCACCGGCCCGAGCAGCCCGAGCCCGCGGAACGCCGTCGCCGCCGACATCGGCAGCAGGTCGTAGGACAGCGTCACGCTCGCGCGGACGGCGAGGTCGCCGACGCGCAGTTCGTCGAGGCGACGGCGCTCGTCGCGCAGCCGGTCGGCCAGCAGCCGCAGCGTCCAGCCCGGCCGGTGGGTGAGCTTCGCGCCGGCCACCCGGATCGCCAGCGGCAGGTGCCCGCACTGGCGCAGGATCGCCGCGGCGCTCTCCGGCTCGGCGGCCACCCGCTCGGCGCCGACGATGCCCTCCAGCAGCCGCGCGCCCTCGGCCTCGGGCAGCAGGTCGACGTCCACCGGCTTCGCCCCGGCGAGCCCGGGCAGCCGGAGCCGGCTGGTCACCAGCACCGCGCACGCGCCGGCCCCGGGCAGCAGCGGGCGCACCTGGGCGGCGCTGCCGGCGTCGTCGAGCACGACGCACATCCGCCGCCCGGCCAGCCGCGAGCGCAGCAGCGCGGCGCGTTCGGCCAGCTCGCGCGGCAGGCCGGCGTCCGGGATGCCCAGCGCGTGCAGCAGTTCGGCGAGCACGCCCATCGGTGCCCGCGGTGACGACGACGTGCCGGCCAGGTCGACGTGCAGCTGCCCGCCGGGGAAGTCGTCGCGGACGGCGTGGGCGACGCGGACCGCGACCGCCGACTTGCCGACGCCGGGGGCGCCCGACAGCACGATCACCGCGGGGGTGCCCGAGTCCGCCCGTTCCCGCATCAGCGCGACGACCTCGCGGATGACGTCGTCGCGGCCGGTGAAGTCCGGCAGGTCGAGGGGCAGCTGGCAGACCGGGGCGACGTCCGCGGCACGCGTGGCCGGCCCGCTCTCGGACACCACCAGCGTCGCGCGCAGCTCCCGCAGCCGGGCGCCGGGCTCGGCGCCGAGCTCCTCGCGCAGCACCCGCTCGGCCGATTCGTACGCCTCG
Source organism: Amycolatopsis sp. NPDC049252 (assembly GCF_043197175.1). NCBI lineage: Bacteria > Bacillati > Actinomycetota > Actinomycetes > Pseudonocardiales > Pseudonocardiaceae > Amycolatopsis > Amycolatopsis sp. NPDC049252. The sequence continues at coordinate 27,037 of NZ_JBICSQ010000016.1, read as the reverse complement.
ACGGCGTCGGCGGTCCGGCCCGCGGCGCGCAGCGCGACGATCAGCTGCGCCCACAGCTCTTCCCGCAGCGGGTGCTCGGTGACCAGGCCGCGCAGCTCGGCGACGGCCTCGCCGCAGCGGCCGAGGTCGATCCGCGCGCGCAACCGCTGTTCCTGCACCGAAAGCCGGAGCTCGGCGAGCCGGGCGACGGTGGCGCCCCAGCTGTGGTCGTGGGGGAGTCCTTCGAGGACTTCGCCGCGCCACAGGGCGTCGGCCCGGTCGAGCACCTTGAGCGCGCTCTCGGCGTCGCCGCGGTCGAGCGCTTCCTGGGCTTCACCCGCCGCCGCGGTGAACGCGAGGTGGTCGAGTTCGCCCGGCGACGCGGTCAGCAGGTAGCCGGAGGCCCGGCTGCTGATCCGCTCGCCGAGGTCGGGGTCGATCTCGGCGAACCGTCTTCGCAGCGAATGGACGTACGTCCGGATGTTCGCCGCGGCCGAGCGCGGCGCCGAATCCGGCCACAGGACCTCCACCAGCACGTCGGTCGACACGACGACGTTCGGCTGCAGGGCCAGGGCGGCCAGCAGCAGCCGGGGCTTCGGGCCGCCGAGCGGGATCACCCGCCCGGCGGCGGTGACCTCCAGCGGACCGAGGACGCGGATGGTAAGCGAGGTGGCCTCAACCTGCCCGATGAGTTCCCCCATGCCCGGATGTTATTTCCCCACCACCTCGGCCGATAGATCCATTCGGAGTGTCTGTGCGCAGGCCAGGGCCTTTGTACGAGACGTGTACGGCCCGAAGTCACGCTGCCGCCATGAAGCGTTTGAACCTCCGGCGTAGCGCCGGGATCGGGGTCGTCCTCGCGGCGGTCGCCACGCTCGTGGTCGGCGGTGCGGTGGCGGCGTCCGCCGCGGCGACCGGCACCGTCAAGACCGCGGGTGACCCGCTGAACGTCCGCCGGGCGCCCACCGCGAGCGCCACGGCCGTCAAGACCGTCGCGAACGGCGCGTCGGTGACCATCGACTGCCAGACCGCCGGCACGTCGGTGACCGGGACCTACGGCACGAGCACGTTGTGGGACTACGTGCCCGCGCTCGGCGGCTACATCTCGGACACCTACGTCTACACCGGCTCCGACACGCGGATCGCGCCCGACTGCGGCACCGGCACGGGCAGCGGCCAGTGCGCCGACGCCTGCGCCGGCGAGGGCCAGTACCGCTCGTCCGACTCGCACTTCCTGGTCTACGACACCGACGCCGACGGCTACTCCGCGGTCGTCGCGTACTGGCTCAAGGGCGGCGCCGGCCCGTTCTACGTCTGGAACTCCGGCGGCGAGGGCACGACGGTCGACAAGGCCGTGACCGTCGCGAAGGGCGGCTGGGTCTTCTACAAGGTCTGCGTCGCGAACTACACCACCGCCAAGCCGGACCTGAAGTCCTGCAGCGACGGCATCACCGACTTCGCGGCCTGACCGCTTCTCCCCTCCCCGAAAGGACTTCCGACATGAGTCAGGTCAACCGGCGCCGGGTGCTCCTCGGCGGGCTCGCCGCGGTCACCGCCACCGCGGCCTCGGCGGCGCTGCCGTCCTGGGCGAACGCCCGCACCACCGCGGCCGCGCCCGCCATCCACGACCCGTTCCAGCTCGGGGTCGCCTCCGGCGATCCGCTGCCCGACAGCGTGGTGCTGTGGACGAGACTCGCGCCCGCGCCGCTCGACGCCGACGGCTTCGGCGGCATGCCGGACGCGACGTACGCGGTCGACTGGGAGATCGCGAACGACGCCGCGTTCAGCTCGGTCGTGCAGAGCGGCTCGGTGAGCGCGGTCCGCGCGTCCGCGCACAGCGTCCACATCGAACCGGCCGGCCTGCAGCCCGCGCGCGAATACTTCTACCGCTTCAAGACCTCCGGCTACATCTCGCCGGTCGGCCGGACGCGCACCGCGCCCGCCGCCGGGGCCGCCGTCAACCAGCTCAAGTACTGCTTCACCTCGTGCCAGCACTGGGAGGAGGGCTACTACCACGCGTACAAGGGCGTCGTGGCCGACGACCCGGACCTGGTGCTGTTCCTCGGCGACTACATCTACGAGAAGAAGTCGGGCCGCGCCGCGGCGGAGCGCAACCCGCGCAGCCTGGCCGTCCCCGAAGACACGACCACGCTCGCGCTGTACCGCGCCCGCCACGGCCAGCACAAGACCGACGCCGACCTGCAGGCCGCGCACGCGATCGCGCCGTGGATGGTGGTGTTCGACGACCACGAGGTGATGAACAACTGGAACGGCACCACCTCGCCCGCGTCCACGGCCCGCAAGTCCGCCGGCTTCCAGGCCTTCTACGAGCACACCCCGATCCGGTCGACGGCGAAGCCGAACGGCGCCTCGATCCAGCTGTACCGCCAGTTCGTCTGGGGCAACCTCGCCCGCTTCCACATGCTCGACACCCGGCAGTTCCGCAACGCCCAGGTCGCGGACCCGTCCGGCTCGACCGGCCCGGCGTGCACCGACATGCGCAACACCTCCCGCAGCATCCTCGGCACCGCGCAGGAGGCGTGGCTGCTCAAGCAGTTCGAGTCGCACCCGACGACGTGGGACTTCCTCGGGCAGCAGGTCTTCTTCGCCACCCGCGACGGCGACGGCGACAAGGCCACCTGCGAGAGTCCCGACTCCTGGCAGGGCTACGAGGCCTCGCGCGACCGGATCGCCAAGGGCTGGGTCGACCGGAAGGTGGCCAACCCGGTCGTGCTGACCGGCGACGTCCACCGGCACTGGGCCGCCGACCTGCGCCTGGACTACTTCGACCACAGTGACCCGATCATCGGCTCGGAGCTCGTGACGACGTCGGTGACGAGCAACAGCGACACCGCGACCCCGCCCACCGCGGCGTGGCTGGCGAACAACCCGCACGTCAAGTACTGCAAGGGCGAGCGCGGCTACGTCCGCGTCACGACCACGCCGTCGCAGACGCGGGCGGACTTCATGACGACGTCCGACACCAGCGTCTACGACCCGGCGAAGGTGGTCATCAAGAACGACGCCAGCTACGTAGTGCAAGCGGGGACGCCTGGCCTGCGGAAGGTCTGAGGTCCGGCGCTACGCTGAGTGACGTGACCGATGAACTGGGCCTGCGGGAGCGCAAGAAGCTCCGCACGCGGGCGGCGATCTCGACGGCGGCGATCACGCTCTTCCTGGAGCGCGGGTTCGACGCCGTCGGGGTCGCCGAGGTGGCGCGGGTGGCCGAGGTGTCCAAGCGGACCCTCTTCGCCTACTTCCCGACCAAGGAGGACCTGGTGCTGCACCGGTTCGCCGACCACGAGACGGACGCGGCGGACGTCGTCCGCGCGCGCCGCCCGGGGCAGGGCGCGCTGGCGGCCCTGCGGGAGGCGTTCCTGCGGGGCCTCGCCGAGCGTGAGCCGGTGACCGGCCTGTGCGACGCCCCCGAGGTCGTCGCGGTGTTCCGGCTGGTCACCGGGACCCCGGCGCTGGTGGCGCGGCTGGCGGAGTTCAGCTCGACGGGGGAGGCCGCGCTGGCCGGGGCGCTGGCCGAGGCGGGCGTGCCGGCCCCGGACGCCGAACTGGCGGCGGCGCAGATCGCGGCCGTCCGCCGGCTGCTGGCCACCGCGAACATGGACGCCGTCGCGGCCGGGATCCCGGCCGCGGAGCGCCATCCGGACGCGGTCGCCGCCGCCGATCGGGCGTTCGTGCTGCTGTCGTCCGGCGTAGGGTTCGCCTAGTGCCCGATTCATGGTCCGGACCATGAAAAATGCACGTTTGCCCGGGACGTCGTGAAGGTAGACTGCGAAAATCCTGACAGGACACCGGAGTCGGCAGGCTCTTCGGTGTCCGTCCCGGTCCGCCGCCGCGGAAACCGGAGCACCTGCCGCACCGAACCTCGGGGGACCCGCACCCGGCTGGGGGTGGTGCGGGTCCCTTGGGCAGGCACGGAATCCGCCGTTCCGGGCGATCTTGACAGTTCGCTCGCCACGCTCGTAATCTGAGTGTTCCGCCGTCATGCCGAGTTTTTCCGATTCCATGACGACAAGGCGGTCTCACGGTGAAAGCGAAAAGGAACAGCCTGCTGGTCACCTTCCTGGTGGCGGGTCTGGTGGTGGCCGGTGCCGGCGTCGGCGCGGCGGCACCCGGCGGCGTTTACGACGTCAAGGACTACGGCGCCAGGGGAAACGGTTCTGCCAACGATTCCGGGGCGATCGACAAGGCGATCACGGCGGCCAACGCGGCCGGCGGCGGCACCGTCCGGTTCACGCCGGGTAACTACAAGTCGGCGAACACCGTCCACCTCAAGAGCAACGTGACGATCCAGCTCGACGCCGGCGCGACGATCACCGGGTCCGGTGCGGACAGTTACGACAAGCCCGAATCGAACCAGTGGGACGCCTACCAGGACTACGGCCACAGCCACTTCCACAACGCGATGTTCTTCGGTGACAGGCTGGCGAACATCGGCTTCACCGGCGCCGGGACCATCGACGGCGGCGGCAACCTGATCACCGGCAACCCGAAGTCCGGCGAGGCCGACAAGATCCTGTCGATCACGCGCTGCGACGGGCTCACCCTGTCCGGGATCAAGCTGCGCCGCGGCGGGCACTTCGCGGCGTTGCTCAACGGCTGCAAGAACGTCGTCTCGGACAAGCTGACCATCGACACCGCGAGTGATCGCGACGGCTGGAACATCATCAGCACGACCGGTGTCACGATCACCAATGCGAACATCGCGGCGAACGACGACGCACTCGTGTTCAAGAGCGACTACGCGCTCGGCGCGAAACTGCCGAACGGCAACGTGACGGTGCACAACGCGAAACTGTCGGCGCAGTGCTGCAACGCGCTGATGTTCGGTTCCGAGACGTGCGGTGACTTCACCGGTTACCAGTTCTCCGGCATCACGATCACCGGCGCGCACAAATCGGGGATCGGCATCGTTTCGATGGACGGCGCGAAGATTTCCGACGTCCACTACCGCGACATCACGATGTCCGGTACCTATTCGCCGATCATGATGAAGATCGGCACCCGCAAACGCTGCGGGAACAACCCCGGCGTCGGCACGATCAGCGGGATCACGTTCGACAACGTCACGGGCACGCACACCGGCACGAACTTCAGCCCGACGATCTGGGGCGCGGACAGCGGGCACCGGGTCTCCGACGTCACCTTCACCGGCGTCAAGCTGTCGGTTCCGGGCGGCAACGGCACGATGGGCACCGGCGTCCCGAGCAACGACGCGTCGGACTACAACCCGAAGAGCATCGGCACCCGCCCGTCGTACGGCTGGTACCTGCACTACGCGTCCGGCATCCGGTTCGTGGACAGCTCGGTGGAGTTCGCCGGGGACGACGGCCGCCCGGCGAGCATCGTCAACAACAGCACCGACATCACGTTCGACCACTTCACGGCGGAGAAGGGCACGAAGAGCCCGTTCGACGTCGGCTTCCAGTCGGTGACGGGCTACTGCGTCAAGAACTCGGCGTTGCGCGTGAACACGACAGGCTCCACCTCCACCTGCTGACCCGCACACACGAAGGGGCCCCGGCTCTTGAGCCGGGGCCCCTTCCGCGGCGCGCCTCGTGGTCAGTGCCGGTACTGCTCGTTCATGATCAGGAACGCGCCGAGGCCGTGGAAGTCGTTGGTCTTGCGGGCCCGGGCGTAGTAGTAGGACAGGTCGCCGACGTTGGTGCCCTCGCAGATGTCGGTGATGTTCGTGAGGCCGTCCGGGCCGACGGAGATCTTGTCCAGGACTCCGGCGTAACCACGGTCCGCCACCGCCTGGTACGACGCCGGCAGGTAGCCGCGCTCGACACCCCGGGCCATCGTGAACGTGTACATCGACGACGCCGACGTCTCGAGCCAGTTCTTCGGGTCGCCACCGCGGTCGACGACCTGGTACCAGCGGCCGGTGTTCTTGTCCTGGTACCGCTGGTAGCCCGCGGCGAGGAACCGCACGATCTCGACGAGCGCCGCGCGACGCGGGTGGTTCGCCGGGAGCACTTCGAGGATGTCGATCGCGGCCATGCCGAACCAGCCGATCGCCCGCGCCCAGTGGTACTTCGAGTGGTGCCCGGTGCCGGACGCCCACGACTCGGAGCCGTCCTCGTCATAGGCGTGGTACAGCAAGCCTTTCGCGGGTTCGCGGAGGTGGCCGAAGTAGACGACGAGGTTCTTCGCCGACTCCTCGAAGCTGTACGCGCCGTCGTCGAACGCGGCGCCGTAGAGCGCGAGGAACGGCTGGGCCATGTAGACGCCGTCGCCCCACAGCTGGCCGACCTTGCTGGTGGCGTGGAACATGCCGCCGTCGGAGGTGCGGGGGTAACTCGGGAAGCGCTTGCGCAGCTGGTCGGCCGCGGTCTTGTACTTCTTCCGGCCCGTCTCGGCGTACAGCAGCGGCAGCAGCTGGCACGAGCGCATCGAGTCGAGGTTGGTGAAGCTGGTGGAGATCCCGCTGTCGGTGATGAACCGGTCGTACCAGGCGACGATGTAGTCGAGGTACTTCTGCTCGCCGGTGCGCCGGTAGCACAGGTACTGGCCGTAGAGGTACAGCCCGAGGGTGTACCCCCAGCCGCCGAGCCCGTCCGGGGTGTAGCGCGTCATCGTCGAGTCGATGACGGCCCGGGACCAGTCCGGCGGCGGCGCCGCGTCGCCGATCGGGGAGGCCGCCCGCGCGACGGGACCCGCCGCGGCGAGTGCGCCGAGGGCGCCCAGGGTGCCGGCCAGGACCGCGCGCCGGGTCGGGCGAAGGGGGTGCTCGGACATTCGTCGTCCTTTCGTGCACTGGCCCCGGTGGTGCGGGCGGTCGCGTGCGGGACACCCGCTGAAGGTGTCCCTCACGCGACGAAGGTGGCCGGGATGCCGATCCGCCGTCCGTCGGCATCCCGGCCGGCTCGGGGGCGCGGCGTGCTGCCCGTGTCGCCGGAGCGGTGGTCGTCGAGCGAAACGCTCTCCGGGGAGAACATCTACTCGCCTCCGCTCGGCTCAGTCAAGCCGGGATCGGATCTCTCGTGTCATATATTAGATACTTAACCCGAATGGCTACTTCCGTGTACCGCCAGTCGAAACACGCGAAAAAGGTGGACCAGACCACTGGTGGTCGTCCTCCGCATGACGACGACGGCCCGGTGCGACCGCCTCCTGATCACCGGACCCGTGCCAGGACGTCGGGCCGGCCGGCCTGTGCGATGGCGGTGTCCAGGGTCCGGTGCCGCTCACCCGAGCCGGGTGTCGCGAAGTGGTGCGGCAGGTCGGCGCGATCGAGCGTGACCGGGCCGAGCAGGTACGGCGAGTGGAGGATCAGGCTGTGCGGACCGGGATCGGCGCGCGGCACGGTCATGTCGGGGAACCCGGCCGCTTGGTGGACGTCGAAGCGGCGTGGCGCTCCTTGAACCGGGCGGCCCCTTCGCCGGCCGGACCGAGCAGGACGCAGCGGTGGGTTCCGCCGCGCCGGAGGAACTCGCGGTAGACGGCGGGCCGGTCGGTCGTGGCCAGCCGGGTGGAGCCGGAGTTCAGCGTGGTGCCCAGATCCGGCAGCTCCCGCGACGCCGCGCCGACCAGCTGGGCCTTGTGCTGCCGGTCGGCCCAGTGGCGCGCAGCCACGCCCGCCGGCCCGGTTCGGCACCGTCGGCGGCGAGCACGAGGTGGATCTGCTGCTTCTCGAAGACCCCGACCCAGGCGAACCGGTCGGTGAACGGGGCGGCCACCCGGTGCACCGCGCCGGAGACGGCCGGCCGGTCCGGTGGTACCACTTCCGCCAGGTGGGCGGCGAAGTTGACGCGTTCCGGTCACCGGGCAGCCGGACCGCGCCCTCGTGCACCGCCGTCCGCAGCCGCGGTTCGCCGTCCGCGAGTTCTTCCCGCAGCCGCGGGACGTCCTCGGTGAGGATCGCGTGCCCGGCCGTGAGCGCGACGCGGTCCCGCGGATCGCGGCCGACGATGCTCGAACACCCGCGGCGTCGAGGAACAGCAGGTACGCGTCGTCGTAGGTCACGTCGGCCTGGAACGAGTCCGCAGTCGTGGTCCCAGCACACCACAATCGCGGCGGCCGGCCCGCCCACCCGCCCCCGACGCGGCTGGGCGGGCCGCCCGTCAGTCCTGTGTGGACATCAGGTCCACGGTCAGCGCCGCGGTCCAGCCGAACGACCGGGCGCCGTGGCCGGTGCCGGTGAACGGGTCCGCGTACTCGGCGAAACCGGTGCCCGTGGCGGTTTCGACGAGGTCGTCGCGCAGCCACGCGGCCAGCGCGTGCTCACCGTGGTGCAGCAGGCCCCGCCGGACCAGCCAGCCGACGTTGAACCACGACGGCCCGCGCCAGTAGCGGCCCGGGTCGAAGTCCGCCGCGGTCAGGTCGTAGCTCGGCACGCCGTGCACCTGACCGAGCCGGAACCGCGGCCCGGTGGCCGTGGCCAGCAGGGCGGGCGCGACGGCCAGGTCCGGCAGCACGAGCGGCAGCAGTCCGGCGCACGTGTACTCGCGGGTGCGCTCGCCGGTGCGGACGTCGCGGGCGAAGAAGAAACCGGACGCGCTGTCCCACAACGTTTCCTGCAGCGCCTTGGCGACCCGGGCCGCGCTCTCGCGGTGCGTGGCGGCGGCCGCGGGCAGGCCGAGCACGTCGGCGATTTCGGCCAGCGCGAGCTCGGCGTCGGCCAGAAGGGCGTTGAGACCCGGGTCTTCGACGGTGAAGCCGCCGTCGACGTCGGCCCAGCGCTCGTCGAGGTAACCGCAGTCGCGGTAGGCCGAGGCCAGCCGGACGTACCGGCCGTAGTCCTCGTCGCTCGGGCGGTCGGCGGCGTGGCCGTGCTGCAGGTCGCGGCGGACGAAGCCGGCCGGGTCGGCGGGCGTGACGCGCGACAGCGGGCCGTCCCACGCCGGGCTGTTGTCCATCCCCGACTCCCACGGGTGCACGATCGAGGCGAGCCCGCGCCCGCCCGCGTCGCGGTAGGTCCGCAGGTAACCGTGCCAGGCCTTGAGCTTCGGGTAGAGCGTGGCGAGGAACGTCTCGGCGCCCGACCCCGCCGGGTCGGCGCGGTGGACGGCGAGCACGGCGCGCGCGTGCACCGGCGGCTGGATCAGCCCGGACGTCCGGCCGGCGCGCCAGAACGCGGGGCCGGGGAAGTACGCCTCGGGCGGGGTGTCCGGGTTGAAGAGGATGTGCGGGACGCGGCCGTCGCGCCACTGCGCGGAGAACAGCGTCACCAGCTCACGCCGGGCGCGCTCCGGCGCCAGGTGGCGCAGGCCGAAGGCGATGAAGGCGGAGTCCCAGCTCCACTGGTGCGGGTAGAGCCCGCGCGACGGCACGGTGGACGCGCCGATCCAGTTGTCGGCGAGGACAGCTTCAGCGGACCCCCATGTTACGTCCATGTGTCCAATCTATCTCCTACTTATGTCTTGTCAATGGACAAAAGTAAGCCCTGGGATGATGCGGGCCACAGCGAAGGGGGCCCGTGATGACAACGCCGACCAGCGCCGGCGAGCTGTTGCGGCTGGTCCGGACCGGCCAGGCGACCACGCGGAAAGCCCTGCTCACGCGCAGCGGGCTGTCCCGATCGACGCTGACCGCGCGGCTCGACCTGCTCCAGGCGGCGGGCCTGCTGGCCGAGGGCGGGCAGGAGGACTCCACCGGCGGACGCCCGGCGCGGCACCTGAGGTTCGACGACCGGCACGCCGTCGTCCTCGCCGCGAGCGTCGACACGATGCACGCGGAGGTCGCGCTCACCGACCTGTCCGGCCGCCGGCTCGCGCACCGCGAGGGCCCGCTGCGCGTCGCCGACGGCCCGGAGCCGGTGCTCGGCCGGATCGCGGAGTGGTTCGAGGCGATGCTGGCCGAGGCCGACGTCCCGGTCTGCGGCGTGGGGATCTCCGTGCCGGGGCCGGTCGAGCCGGGCCAGGCGCGGGTCACGCAGCCGCCGATCATGCCGGGCTGGGACCGCTACCCGATCGACGAATACCTGGGCGCGCGCTTCGGCGTCCCGGTGCTCGTCGACAACGACGCGAACCTGATGGCCCTGGGTGAACACCGCGCGCGGCACCCGGAGTCGCGCGCGCTGGTCGTGGTCAAGGTGTCGACCGGGATCGGCGCCGGCCTGGTGATCGGCGGCGAGGTGTACCGCGGCGTCGACGGCGGGGCGGGCGACATCGGGCACATCCGGCTGCCGGGCTTCCCCGAGGCCCGCTGCATGTGCGGCTCGATGGGCTGCCTGGCGGCGGTCGCCAGCGGCGGCGCGCTGGCCGCGCGCCTGACCGAGCAGGGCCTGCCGACGACGTCGGGATCGGGCGTCCGCGACCGCCTCCTGGCGGGCGAACCGGCCGCGGTCCGGCTGGCCGGGTTCGCCGGCCGCCAGGTCGGGGAAGTCCTTGCGACGCTGGTGTCGGTGGTCAACCCGGGCGTGCTGGTGATCGCGGGAGACCTGGCCGAGCCGCATTTCGTGGCCGGCGTCCGCGAGGTGCTGTACCGGCGGGCGCTGCCGCGGGCGACGCAGAGCCTGCGGGTGGAGATCGGCGGCACGGGCCTGGCGGTGGGCGGCGCGGTGGCGATGGTGGTGGAGTCGGTGTTTTCCCCGGCCGAGGTGGACCGCCGGTTGACGACGCAGGCCTGACGCCGGCCGGATCCGGTCGGCGTGGCGGTGGGTTCGCGACGCTGGTGCCGGTGGTCGACCCGGGCGTGCTGGTGATCGCGGGAGACCTGGCCGAGCCGCATTTCGTGGCCGGTGTCCGCGAGGTGCGGTACCGTCGCGCCCTGCCGCGCGCGACGCCGGTTGACGACGGCCTAAGTGCCGTCACGCCCGGACTGTCCGGAGTGGACGGAGCGACCGACTTTCGTAGGTGGCGAACGCCCCCTCGGCGTGGTCCGTAATACGGCCACGAACCGGACTTACCGCGCATCGGGGAACAATCCTCGCGTATTTCGCGAGACAAATCGGATTTCCGTACCGCGGACCTGACCCCGTGAATTCGCGACCAGATAACGGTTCCGCAAGTACTTCCCCGGAAGCGGAACCCCGATCTAGTCTCGTCCGGTGTTCCAGGTCCTTTACTGGGGGCCGATTCAAAAGAGGGAGATTTCTGTGCGAAGAAGCTCCACCCTGCTCCTTTCGCTCGCGGTCGTGGGTGGTCTCACCGCAGCCATGCCCGCGGCGGCGTCGGCGCAGGGACGTCAGGACATTCCGCAGTCGCACCCGCTGTGGGCGAACGCGCAGGCGAAGGTCGCCGACACGGCGCCCGCGGCGAAGCTGAGCTTCCGCGTCTACCTGAACCAGCGCGACAACGCCGGTGCCGAGGCGCTGGCCCAGGCCGTGTCCGACCCGGACAGCAAGACCTACCGCCAGTACCTGAGCACCGACCAGGTGCGGGACCGCTTCGCCGCCAGCGACGCGACCGTGAACGCCGTCAAGGCGTGGCTGACCGGCAGCGGCTTCAGCATCGGGGACATCCCGTCGAACCGCGCCTACGTCGAGGCCACCGGCACCGCCGACCAGACGCAGAAGGCCTTCGCCGTCAAGCTGGGCAAGTACAACGTCAAGGGCCAGACCCTCCGCGCCGCCGACAAGAACCTGTCGGTGCCCGCGAACCTGGCGAGCGACGTGCTCGGCGTCGTCGGCGTGGACCAGGCGACCAACCTGTTCAAGCCGGACCACACGGACGGCATCGACTCCGGCAAGGCGGCCAAGTCCGTCCAGCCGTCGGACGTCGCTCCCGGCCCCGGCTTCCGCAACGCGCCGCCGTGCAGCTCCTACTACGGCGAGAAGATCGACACCACCGATCCCGCCTACAACGGCAAGCAGCTGCCCTACGCGCCCTGCGGTTACACCCCGGCCCAGCTGCGGTCGGCGTACGGCATCGACAAGGCCGGCGCGGACGGCAAGGGCACCACGATCGCCATCGTGGACGCCTTCGCCTCGCCGACGATCTACTCCGACGCGAGCACGTACGCGAAGAAGAACGACCCGCAGCACCCGCTGAAGCAGAGCCAGTTCTCGCAGCACATCTTCCCGCCGGACCCGGTGCTCGAGCAGCCGGACCAGTGTGACGCGGCGGGCTGGTACGGCGAGGAAACCCTCGACGTCGAGGCCGCCCACGGGCTCGCCCCGGGCGCGAACATCCTCTACGTCGGCGGCACGTCCTGCGAGGACAACGCCCTCGACGAGGCGTTGAACTACGTCATCGCCGGCCACAAGGCCGACATCGTGTCGAACTCCTACGGCGACACGGGCGAGGACATCCCGGCCGACGAGGTCAAGGTCTTCAACCAGATCTCGCTGCAGGCGGTCCTCGAGGGCATCGGCGTCTACTTCTCCTCGGGCGACAACGGTGACGAGGTCGCGCGCCTCGGCACGCCTTCGCCGGACTTCTCCGCCTCGGCGCCGTGGATCACCGCGGTCGGCGGCACGTCCATCGCGATCGGCAAGAACGGCCAGAAGCTCTTCGAGACCGGCTGGGAGACCAGCAAGTCGACGCTGACCAACGGCGTCTACGGTCCGGCCGCGTACACGTCCGGTTCCGGTGGTGGCACGAGCCGCCTGTTCGCGCAGCCCTTCTACCAGAAGGGTGTCGTGCCGGACGCGCTGTCCACGAAGAACCAGACGGCCGGGCACAAGGGCCGCGTGGTTCCGGACATCTCCGCGGTCGGTGACCCGAACACCGGTTTCCTGGTCGGCCAGACGCAGACCTTCCCGGACGGCGCCTACTACGACCAGTACCGGATCGGCGGCACGAGCCTCGCGTCGCCGGTGTTCGCCGGCATCATGGCGGTGGCCGACAGCTTCGACCACTTCCACCACGGCTTCATCAACCCCGTGATCTACAAGCTGACCTCGCGCACCAAGGCGATCAGCGACGTGCAGCACGTGGACAACGCCGCGGTGGCCCGGGTCGACTACGCCAACTCGGTCGACGCCTCGGCCGGCCTGCTCCGCTCCGCGCGGACGCTGGACTACCAGGGCCTGACGATCCACACCACCAAGGGCTACGACGACGTGACCGGACTCGGCTCGCCCAGCGGGCTGCTGTTCCTGCTGCTCGTCTAGTTTCGAGGTCCGTGAAGGCCTCCTTACCGGCTCTTATGGCCGGTAAGGAGGCCTTCACGGCGTTTCGGACCGGTGCGCCGAGGTACGCCCGCATGTCGTGGTCGTCGTGGTGTGGCGGCGCGCACTCGCGGCCGTCACCAGGGCATCCGCGCCCTAAGGTGGCCTCGATCAGCCGAGTGGAGGCAGGACATGAGCGGACGCGGTCTCGACGCCGAGGTCTTCGGCGGGCGGATGCCCGCCGGGGGCTCGGACCTGGCGATCGAAACCCACGGCATCACCCCGGTCCCGGAGGGCAACCGGTTCGGGCGGCCGTGGCGGCAGTTCAGCGTGTGGTTCGCGCCGAACCTGACGATGACCGCGGTCTTCACCGGCACGCTCGCCGCGTCGCTCGGCCTCGGCTTCTGGACGGGCCTGGTCGCGATGCTCGCCGGCACCGTGCTCGGCTCGCTGCCGGTGGCGTACCTGTCGACCTGGGGCCCGCGCACCGGCACCGGCCAGCTGCCGCTGGCGCGCCTGCCGTTCGGCGGCGGGGTGGTGCTGCCCGGCCTGGTGCAGTGGCTCGGCTCGATCGCCTGGGACGCGCTGGTCGGGCTGTTCGGCGGCGAGGCGCTGGCCGAGCTGACCGGGCTGCCGTTCTGGGCCGCGGTGCTGATCGTGCTGGTGCTGCAGTGCGCCCTCGGCGTGTTCGGCTACGCGCTGATCCACCGCGTGCAGGCCGTGATGAGCGTGCTGCTGGTGCTCGCGTTCGCCGCGCTCGCGGTGAAGGTCCTTTCCGGACACCCGATCGCGACGGCCGACACCGCGACCGGCGGCGACCACACCGGCGCCGTCGTGCTGTTCTCGACGATCGCGTTGTCGCTGGCCATCTCCTGGGCGCCGTACGCCTCGGACTTCAGCCGCTACCTGCCCGCGGAGACGTCGTCGCGCGGCGTCTTCTGGTTCACGCTCCTCGGGCTGACGGCGTCGTACGCGATCGGCGAAGGTCTCGGGCTGGCGCTCGGGACGTCGCTCGGCGACCAGACGGCGACGGGTGTCGCGGCGCTGCTCGGCGGCGGGTTCCTCGGTTCGCTGGCGCTCGCGGTGATCGCGCTCGCGGCGGTGTCGTCCAACGCGATGAACGACTACAGCGGCTCGCTCGCGCTGCAGACCGTCGGCGTCCGGCTGCGGCGCCCGGTGTCGGCGGTGCTCGTCACGGTGCTGGCGTTCGCGCTGATCCTCTGGATGCACAGCGGCGAGCTGGCGGCGAAGTTCCAGAACGTGCTGCTGTTCGTCAGCTACTGGATCCCGCCGTTCCTCGGGGTCGTGCTGCCGGACTGGCTGCGGCGGACCCGCGGTGGCGAGCGCGTCGACGTCCGGGCCGCGACGATCGCGCGTCCCTGGGCCGCCGTCGTGGCGTTTATGGTCGGCTTCGCGGCGGCGGTGCCGTTCATGAACACCTCGCTCTACACCGGCCCGGTCGCGGCGGCGCTGCACGGCGCCGATCTCGCGTACTACGTCGGGCTCGTCGTTTCGCTGGCCGCGTATTTGCTGCTGCGCGGCCGGCCCGCGGTTGACCTCGAGTAATGTAGAGGTTCAACGATGGTGTGGTACCCCTGCAAGGAGGAACCATGCCAGTCGCACTGATCACCGGCGCCTCGGCGGGGCTGGGGAAGGCCCTCGCCGCGGCCCTGGTGAGTCGCAAGTGGACGGTCGTCGGCGACGGCCGGGACGCGGCCGCGCTGACCGCCGCCGCCCGGGAAGCCGGGTTCACGCCCGTCCCGGGCGACGTCGCCGACCCGGACCACCGCGCCGATCTCGCCGCCGCTGCCGGGCCTTCGCTCGACCTGCTCGTCAACAACGCCGGCACGCTCGGCGTCAGCCCGCTGCCGCCGCTGGGCCGTTATCCCTTGGCACAGCTGGAAGACGTCTACCGCGTGAACGTCTTCGCGCCGCTCGCGCTCACCCAGCTGCTGCTGCCCGCCCTGACGAAGGCCGGCGGCACGATCGTCGACGTCAGCTCGGACGCCGCGGTCGAAGCCTACGAAGGCTGGGGTGGTTACGGTTCCGCGAAGGCCGCGCTCGACCAGCTCACCGCCGTGCTCGGCGCGGAACACCCGGACCTGGCCGTGTACGCGGTCGACCCCGGCGACATGCGCACCGCGATGCACCAGCTCGCCTTCCCGGGCGAGGACATCTCCGACCGGCCGCTGCCCGGGACGTCCGTCCCGGCGTTCCTGCGGCTGCTCGACGAACGCCCGGCCAGCGGCCGCTACCGCGCCGCCGACCTGCTGGTGCCCGCATGAGCGTCCGGTTCGACCTGCCTGACGAACTCTCGGCCTCGGCACCGCCGGAGGCGCGCGGCCTGGCCCGTGACGAGGTCCGCCTGCTCGTCGCGGACCCGGCCGGGGTGCACCACACGGTCTTCAGTGCCCTGGGCGACCACCTGCGGGCCGGCGACCTGCTGGTCGTCAACACGTCCGGGACGCTGCCCGCGGCGATCGACGCGCGCCGCGGCCGGCAGCAGGTCGTCGTCCACTTCTCGACCGAGCTCGACGACGGCGCGTGGGTGGTCGAGCTGCGCGCGCCCGGCGGCCCGCTGCTCGACGGCCGGCCGGGGGAGCGGCTGGCGCTGCCCGGTGGCGCGTCGCTGACGCTGCTGGCCGCGTACGTGCCGGGGCAGGCGCGGCTGTGGCGGGCTTCGGTGTCCGTCCCGGTGCCCGGGTTGCTGGCCGCGAGCGGACGTCCGATCCGCTACGGCTACGTCCCACGTGCCTGGCCGCTGGCCGACTACCAGACGGTGTTCGCCCGCGAGCCCGGCAGCGCGGAGATGCCGTCGGCGGCCCGGCCGTTCACCGACGCGTTGGTCACGCGCCTGGTGACCGACGGAGTGCTCTTCGCGCCGCTGCTGCTGCACACCGGGGTGTCGTCGCTGGAGACGGGTGAGCCGCCCCAGGCCGAGCGCTTCCGCGTGCCCGCGACGACCGCGGCGCTGGTCGCGTGGGTCCGGGCCCGCGGCGGCCGGGTGGTCGCGGTGGGCACGACGGCGGCCCGCGCGCTGGAGTCGGCCGCCGACGGACCCGCCGAAGGCTGGACGGACCTGGTCCTGAGCCCGGACCGCCCGGCCCGGGTCGTCGACGGCATCGTCACCGGCCTGCACGCGCCGGACGCGTCCCACCTGCTGCTCCTGGAGGCCGTGGCCGGCCCGGAGCTGGTCCAGCGGGCCTACGACGCGGCGGTGGAGCGCCGCTACCTGTGGCACGAGTTCGGTGACGTCTCCCTGCTCCTGCGCCGCTGAAAAGCCGTGAAGGCCTCCTTACCGGCTCTTAGCGCCGGTAAGGAGGCCTTCACGGCTTTGAGCTACTGGCGCGCCGGTTCGCGGGCGTCGTCCTGGCGGCGGGCCCGGTAGAGGCCGGCGACGGCGACGACCGTGATCCCCAGGCCGACGCCGCTGACGATCGAGGCCACCAGGCTCGCCGTGCCGGTCGCGAGGCCGAACAGGCCGGTCAGGTAGACCGGGATGCACAGGCTCACCGGCAGCCACGTCCGCAGCGCGAACGCGCGGTCCGACGCCAGCCACAGCACCAGCGTCACGGCCGCGGCGGTGACGACCGGGATCGCCCAGACGACCAGGCTCGTCACGGCGTCCATGCCGAGTGACCGGAGCCACTCGAACGACGCCTGGCCCAGCCCGACGAAGAGCACGACCAGCGCCACGCGGATGGTGGCCCCCTGGCCGGTGCGGTGTGCGGTGCTCGTCATGTCATCCCTCCGAATCCGTGGTCACCTCTACCACGTTCGGATGACGCGACTGGTTGCCCGCATTTCGCAATCGGACGATGAGCAGCAGAAACGCCATCGCCGCCGGGACCGAAACAAAGATCGACACGAACAGGTGACCCCGGGACGCAGCGCCGGTGACCAGGCCGGTCAGGCCGAGCGCGCTCGTCGGAAGGCACATCCAGAGCGGCAGGAACCGCAGCCAGGCGGGCCGTCCCCGTCCGGTGAACAGCCAGCACAGGCCGCCGGCCAGCAGGACGGCGAACGGGACCGTGGCCACCACCCACACCGCGGGCCACTCGCCCAGGCCGGCCGTGGCCAGCCAGTCGGCCCCGATCGGGCCGAGCGCCGAGAGTGCCCACGACATGAGCACTGACACGATGACGGCCCGGATCTCGTGCGCTGTCTTCATCGGCTCCCCCTCAGAGGTCGTCGGGAGAACCACGCCTGAACCGGCCGGCCGGTTGCGTCTAGGCGCCGGAATCACCGATGTCAAGAAATCTCACCGGATTTCCCGGGATGCGGATGGCTATGCGCCCGGGTGGGTGACCGTGCGAACCTCGCCCGGACATCGACCCCGCGAAAGGCGACGCTGACGTGCGCACCCACCACAGAACCCGCTTCCTGGCCTCGGCGCTCGCCGCCCTGACCGTCGTGGGCGTGCTCGCCGGCTGTTCCCGCGCCGCGGAGACCGCTGCCCCCGCCGCCAACGCGGGTGCCGCCACCGAGGTCCGCCTCGGGTTCTTCCCGAACGTCACGCACGCCCCGGCGCTGATCGGCGTCAAGAAGGACTTCTTCAAGCAGGAACTGGGCTCGACCAAGCTCACCACCCAGACGTTCAACGCGGGCCCCGAAGAGGTCAACGCGCTGCTGGGCAACTCGCTCGACATCGCCTACATCGGCTCCGGCCCGGCGATCAACGCCTTCACCAAGTCCAAGGGCACCATCCAGCTGATCTCGGGCGCCGTCTCCGGCGGCGCGCAGCTGGTCGTCAAGCCGGACATCGCGAGCGTCGACGCGCTCAAGGGCAAGAACATCGCCACCCCGCAGCTGGCCAACACCCAGGACGTCGCGCTCAAGAAGTTCGTCGCGGGCAAGAACCTCACCGGCCAGGTCAAGATCACCAACCTGGACAACTCGAAGACGCTCGACGCGTTCAAGAAGGGCGAGGTCGACGGCGGCTGGCTGCCCGAGCCGTGGTCGTCGCGGCTGGTCCTCGACGCCGGCGCGAAGGTACTGGTCGACGAAAAGGACCTGTGGCCCGGCGGCCGGTTCCCGACGACCGTGATCATCGTGCGCACCCAGTTCCTGCAGGAGCACCCGGACACCGTCCGCGCCGTGCTGAAGGGCCAGCTGGCCGCGATCGACTGGGCGAAGGCCAACCCGGCGGACGCCAAGACCGTGGTCAACGGCGCGCTCAAGGAGCTGGCCGGCAGCAGCCTGAGCCCGGCCGTCATCGACCGCGCGTTCTCGAACATCGAGCTGACCACCGACCCGATTCCCGCCGAGTTCCCGCAGCTCGCGCAGGACTCGGTGACCGCGGGCGTGGTGAAATCGGCTGTAGCCCTGAAGGGCTTCGCGGACTTCGGCCCGCTGAACGACGTCCTCAAGGGCCAGAACCAGCCCGCCGTGAACGCCCCCGAACTCGTGAAGTGATCCGGAGAGGCAGCCAACGATGACCACCACCCTCCCGACCGGCCGGAGCAACTACACCGGCGCGACCGCGGTGCGTCTCGACGGCGTCCGCAAGGTGTTCGGCCCGGCCGGCCGCGCGGTGGTCGCGCTGGACGGTGTCGACCTGACGGTCGCGCCCGGCGAGTTCGTCTGCCTGCTCGGCGCGTCCGGCTGCGGCAAGACGACCCTGCTGAACCTGGTCGCGGGCCTCGACGCGCCGTCGGCGGGGGAGATCACGCTCACCACGTCCCGGCCGGCGGTGATGTTCCAGGAGGCCGCGCTGATGCCGTGGCTGACCGCCGCGCGCAACGTCGAGCTGCCGCTGCGGCTGGCCGGGTTCGGCCGGGCCGAGCGCCGGGAAAAGGCCGCCGAGCTGCTGGACCTGGTCCGGCTGACCGGCGCGGGCGCCAAGCGGCCGCACGAGCTGTCCGGCGGCATGCGCCAGCGGGTCGCCCTGGCCCGCGCGCTGGCCGCCACCCTGCGCGTCGGCGGCGACCCGGAGCAGGCGCTGCTGCTGATGGACGAGCCGTTCGCCGCGCTCGACGCCATCACCCGTGACGTCCTGCAGGGCGAGCTGCTGCGCGTCTACCGCAGCACCGGCACGTCGGTGCTGTTCGTGACCCACGACGTGCGCGAGGCGGTCCGGCTCGGGCAGCGCGTGGTGCTCCTGTCGTCGCGGCCCGGGCGGGTCGTGCGCGAGTGGGTGGACGTGCCGCTGGCCGACGCCGAGGAGCTGACCGAAGAGATCACCGGGCACCTGCGAGAGGTGATCAGCACCCATGCCGCAGCTTGACCGGCCCGCCAGGGACAGCACCGACGTCGAGGACCTCGACGCGGTCGGCGCCGGACTGGACTCGCTCGACGCCCCCGTGGGCGAACGCCGTCCAAGTTTCTGGAAGCGGTTCGCCTGGGGGTTCCTGCCGCCGGTGCTCGCGCTGGTCCTGCTGATCGTCGTCTGGCAGCTGCTGTGGGCCGCGGCGTTCTGGCCGGAGGCGCAGCTGCCCGCGCCGCTCGCGGTGTGGGACGAGTTCTGGAGCCACGTCGTCACCGGCGAGGTGTTCGGGTTCGTCTGGACGTCGGTGCACCGCGCGGCGCTCGGGTTCCTCGCGGGTGTCGTCCTCGGCACGCCGCTGGGCCTGCTCGTCGCGAAGGTCCGCGTGGTGCGGGCCGCGATCGGGCCGCTGCTGACCGGGCTGCAGAGCCTGCCGTCGGTGGCGTGGGTGCCGGCCGCGATCCTGTGGTTCGGCATCAACGACGGCGCGATCTACTTCGTCGTGCTGCTCGGCTCGGTGCCGTCGATCGCGAACGGCCTGGTCTCGGGCATCGACCAGATCCCGCCGATCCTGCCGCGCGTCGGCCAGGTGATGGGCGCGGGACGGCTGTCGTCGGCCCGGCACATCCTGCTGCCCGCGGCGCTGCCCGGCTTCCTGGCCGGGCTCAAGCAGGGCTGGGCGTTCTCGTGGCGCTCGCTGATGGCGGCCGAGCTGATCGCGCTGTCCCCGCAGCTGGGCGTCGGCCTCGGCGCGTACCTGAACCAGGGGTCCTCGCTCAACAGCATCGAGACGGTGATCGCGGCGATCTTCCTGATCCTGCTGGTCGGCGTCGGGATCGAGCTGATCGTGTTCCGCCCGCTGGAGCGCGCGGTGCTGCGGGCGCGCGGGCTGACGTCGTCGCTCTAGAAAGTTTTCCGCCCGGCATGTCGAAGCGCCGCTGACGGCGTCGACGTCCCCTTCGCAAGCAGGTCCTACGCGAAGGAGAGTCCGATGGGTGTCGTGGCTGTGCTGGTGGCCTCGGTGGCGGGGTTCGTGGTGAGTACCGCCTGGTACCTGGCGTTCGGGACGGTTTGGGCCGGCCTGAGTACGGCGGCGCTCGAGCGGCCCGCGCCGTGGAAGATGGCCGCGGAGTTCGTCCGGACGCTGCTGCTGGTGACCGTGTTCGCCGGGTTGCTGACCGCGGTGGGCGTCGACGGTGTCACGGGCGCGCTCGGCCTGGCGCTGGTGCTCTGGGCGGGGTTCCCGGTGCTGATCCTGGCCGGGTCGGTGCTGCACGAGAACGTGCCGGTGCGGCTGGCCGCCTTGCACGCGGGCGACTGGCTGGTCAAGATCCTGGTCGTGGCCGTGATCGTGGGGGTGTGGCGATGACCGGGGTGCTGCTCGAGGGGATCGCGTTCGGCGAGTCGCCGCGCTGGCACGACGGCCGGCTGTGGTTCGCCGACTGGCTGGCCCACGAGATCGTGGCGGTCACGCCGGCGGGGGAGCGGGAGGTCGTGTTCCGCGCGGACTTCCCGACGATGCCGATGTGCTTCGACTTCTCCGATAGCGACCCGCTGATCGTCTCGTCGTCGCAGGGACTGCTGCTGCGGCTGTCCGGGGACGGTTCCGTGTCCACCCACGCCGAGCTGGGCGGAACGGGCTTCAACGAGATCGTGGTGGCCGCGGACGGCGGCTGCTACGTCAACGGCGGCGGCTTCGACCTGATGGCGGGCGAGGCTTACCGGCCAGGGGGGATCTGGCACGTCTCACCGGGCGGGGACGTGCGCGAGGTCGCGGACGGCATCGCGTTCGGCAACGGCATGGCCCTGACCCCGGACGGCGCGACGCTGATCGTGGCCGAGTCGTACGCGAACCGCCTGACGGCGTTCACGGTGTCCCCGGACGGCTCGCTGAGCGACCGCCGCGTGTGGGCGGACCTCGGCGACGGCGTCCCGGACGGCATCGCCCTGGACCCCTCCGGCGCGATCTGGGTGGCGGACGTCCCGGGCAAGTCGTGCACGCGGGTGCGTGAAGGCGGCGAAGTCCTGGACCGGGTGACGCTGGACAGCGGGTGTTTCGCGTGCGCGCTGAGCGAGGACACGCTGTACCTGGTGACCCAGGAGTGGCACGGCCTGGACGGCGTCGGAACGGGCCCGCGGACGGGCCGGATCCTGACGGTGCCTATTCCTCGGTAGCCACTTCGAGCGAGAGCTGCTGAAGGGCCTCGAGCACGTCGGGCCGGGCCTCGTCTTCCTCGTAGGCTTCGACGATCTTGACGAACCCCATGAGCAGCCCGCGCATGACGGCCTCCTGCCGGTGCGCCAGCTGGTCGACGGCCTGGTTCACGATCTGCTGAACTTCGGCGATGTGCTCTTCGGGGAGGGTGAAGTCGGCCGTCATGGTGAAGTCGAGCGCCCCTTCGAGCAGCTCGGGATACCCGCTGGCGCCGGGCTCGCCGGTCCCGTCCCGCAGGTTCTGCCGAAGGCGGTAGACCGACGCCAGCAGCCCGATGCCGGTCTGCACCAGTTCCGTGTCCTCCATGCGGCGAGCATGACACGCGGGCCGCCCCGACGCCGGACCGGCGAGGGGTACCGACAAAACACGACCCCGGGCACCCGGCCCGGGGTCGTGTTGTCAGCTGGCAGTACCGCGATCAGCGGCCTCGGCGCCCACCCGCGCGGGTGCCCGAGGAGAACGCCGCCGCGCCGCCGCTGGAACGGCCGGCTCCCGCGGCGGGAGCTCCGCCACGGCGGCCGCCGCCGGACTTGCCGGCCGCGGCCGCGGCCGGGGCGCCCGAGCGGCGGGCGCCACCCGAACCACCGGAACCGCCCGGGGCACCACCACGACGGCCGCCGCCGGCGGACCGGGGCTGCTGGTCGTCACGGCGGGACTGGGCCGCCGCCGCGCGGGAACGCTCGCCGCCGCGGTTGTCCTTCGGGGTGGCCGGGGCGCCGCGGCGGCCGCGGCCGCCGCCCGGTGCCGCGCCCGAGGCCGTGACCTTCTTCGGGCGGTTGTCCACCGGCGGCCGACTCGGTGACGCCGTGAACGACCGCTCGCCCGGGGCCAGCTCCGCCAGCAGCGGGTGACCCGGGCCGAGCTGGGTGGTGGTCGGCTTGATGCCGGCCTTGCGGGTGAGGTCGCGGACGTCGCGGACCTGCGCGTCGGTCATCAGCGTGACGACCGTGCCGGACGCGCCGGCGCGCGCCGTGCGGCCGGAGCGGTGCAGGTACGCCTTGTGCTCGACGGGCGGGTCGGCGTGGATGACCAGCCGGACGTCGTCGACGTGGATGCCCCGCGCCGCGATGTCGGTCGCGACCAGCGTCTTGGCCGCGCCCGAGGAGAACGCCTCGAGGTTGCGCGTGCGCGCGTTCTGGCCGAGGTTGCCGTGCAGCTCGACGGCCGGGACGCCGGACGCCACCAGCTTGCGGGTCAGCGCCTTCGCGCGGCTCTTCGTCCGGGTGAACACCAGCGTGCGGCCCGGCGCCGCGGTGAGGTCGACCAGCACCGGCAGCCGGTGGGTCTCCTCGAGGTGCAGCACGTGGTGCTCCATCGTCGAGACCGGCGACTGCGCCGAGTCGACGCTGTGCGTGATCGGGTCGCTCATGAAGCGCTTGACCAGCACGTCGACGCCGTTGTCCAGGGTCGCGGAGAACAGCATCCGCTGCCCGCGCGACGGGGTGGCGTCCATGATCCGCCGCACCTCGGGCAGGAAGCCCAGGTCGGCCATGTGGTCGGCCTCGTCGAGCACGGTGATCTCGATGGCGTCGAGCTTCACGTGCCCGGAGCGCATGTGGTCGGCGAGCCGGCCGGGGCAGGCGACGACGATGTCGACGCCGTCCCGCAGCCGGGTGATCTGCGGGTTGGCCGAGACGCCGCCGAAGATGGTGGTCGTGCGCAGGCCCAGCGGCTTGGCCAGCGGCAGGATGGACGCTTCGATCTGCGTCGCGAGCTCACGGGTCGGCGCCAGGATCAGCGCGCGCGGACGGCCGGGCCGGCGTCGCGTCGGGCCCGCCGAGAGGCGCGCCAGCACGGGCAGCACGAAGCCGTAGGTCTTGCCGGAGCCGGTCCGGCCGCGGCCGAGCACGTCACGCCCGGCGAGGGTGTGCGGCAGGGTCGCCGCCTGGATCGGGAAGGGCTCGGTGACACCCTGTGCGGCCAGCGCGTCCACGATGGTGGTGGGCAGGCCGAGTTCAGCGAAAGTGGTCATAAGTGCATGCGGGCGCAGGGGCGCCCTGGTCTCCGTTACCTGAGAAGGGTTGTCCTGCCCGGCGCAGACCGGTCAACGGCCGCGGCGCGTGGTAGTCGACAACAGCAGCGGGCCGAGGCAGAACTGAGCGGCCCGCAAGATCAGTGTACCCAACGCGAGTGACGTACCCCTAGTGAGATTGCCCGCACTCGGATCGTCTTGCTAAGTTACCGGTCGGTAATCAAGGAGGCCCACCCATGCTGCTGAACCCGCACGAGTACGACCCGGCCCACTTCGACGCCGAGACGCGCCGGCTGCTCCGGGCCACCATCGACTGGTTCGAGCAGCGCGGCAAGGCGAAACTGACCGAGGACTACCACGCCCGCACCTTCTACGCGGACTTCATCGAGTTCGCCGGCAAGGAGGGCCTCTTCTCGACCTTCCTGACGCCCGCCGCGAACGCCGACGGCAACCCCGACAAGCGCTGGGACACCAGCCGCGTCGCCGCGCTGTCGGAAATCCTCGGGTTCTACGGGTTGAACTACTGGTACCCGTGGCAGGTCACCATCCTCGGCCTCGGCCCGGTGTGGCAGAGCGGCAACGACGTCGCCCGCAAGCGCGCCGCCGACGCGCTGGACGCCGGCGGCGTCGGCGCGTTCGGACTGTCCGAAAAGGACCACGGCGCCGACATCTACTCCTCGGACATGGTGCTCACCAAGGACGGCGACGGGTACCGCGCCACCGGCTCGAAGTACTACATCGGCAACGGCAACGTCGCCCGCACGGTCGCCGTGTTCGGCCGGATCGACGGTGTCGAGGGCCCGGACCAGTACGTCTTCTTCTACGCCGACTCCGAGCACCCGAACTACCACGTGGTCAAGAACGTCGTGCCGTCGCAGATGTACGTCGCCGAGTTCCGGCTCGAGGACTACCCGGTGCACGCCGAGGACATCCTGCACGTCGGCGCCGAAGCCTTCAGCGCCGCGCTGAACACCGTCAACATCGGCAAGTTCAACCTCTGCTTCGGCGGCATCGGCATGGCGACGCACTCGCTGTACGAGGCCATCACCCACGCGCACAACCGCGTGCTCTACGGGAACCCCGTCACCGACTTCCCGCACGTGCGGCGCGAGTTCGTCGAGGCCTACGCGCGGCTGACCGCGATGAAGCTGTTCTCCGACCGCGCCGTCGACTACTTCCGCAGCGCGCACGCCGAGGACCGCCGCTACCTGCTCTACAACCCGATCACCAAGATGAAGGTGACCACCGAGGCGCAGAAGGTGATCGGCCTGGTCGCCGACGTCGTGGCGGCCAAGGGTTTCGAGGCCGACACCTACCTCGCGATGGCGAAGAACGACATCGACGGCCTGCCGAAGCTCGAAGGCACGGTCGCGGTGAACCTCGCGCTGATCGCGAAGTTCATGCCCGCGTACCTGTTCGCGCCGCAGGAGTACGCGCCGGTGCCGACGCGCACCGACGCCGCGGACGACGAGTTCCTCTTCCGCCAGGGCCCGGCGCGCGGCCTGTCGAAGGTCCGGTTCCACGACTGGAAGGCCGCGTACGCGCAGGCCTCGCACATCCCGAACGTCGCGCTGTTCACCGAGCAGGCCGGGGCGCTGCTGGAGCTGCTGACCCAGGCCGCGCCGGACGAGGCCCAGCAGGCCGACCTCGACTTCGGGCTCGCGCTCACCGAGCTGTTCACGCTCGTCGTCTACGGCCAGCTGATCCTGGAGCAGGCCGGCAGCACCGGGCTCGACGAACAGGTCGTCGACCAGATCTTCGCGGTGCTGGTGCAGGACTTCAGCGTCGCGGCGGTGGACCTGAACGGGAAGTCGAGCTCGACCGAAGCCCAGCAGGCGATCGCGCTGGCGGCGCTGCGCAAGCCGGTGGTCGACGCGGCGCGGTTCGACGCCGTCTGGGCGCTGGTCCGCGACCTTTCCGGGGCCTACGCTATGCATCCGTGATGGCCAGGGAGTACCGGCTGGGAACGCTGCGGAAGACCGTCAACGCGCTGGTGAAGCCGCTGCTCGCGCGCGGCGTCCCGGCCGCGGGCAACGGTGGCGTGCTGCTGACGACGAAGGGCCGCAAGAGTGGCCTCGACCGCACGACCCCGGTGAACGTCGTCGAGGTCGGCGGCGACCGGTGGCTCGTCGCGCCCTACGGCGCCGTCGCCTGGGTGCACAACCTGCGGGCCGACGCCGTCGCCCGGCTGAGCCGCGGCCGCAAGACCGAGACGTGGGAGGTCGAGGAGGCCGACGCCGCGACCGCGGCGCCGGTGCTGCAGGCCTACGTGCGGCAGATCCCGGTCACCGCGCCGTACTTCGACGCCAAGGGCAGCGGCCCCGTCGAGGCGTTCGAGGCGGAAGCCGATCGACACCCGGTGTTCCGGTTGGCAAGATCACGGGCGTGAAGCACGAGCGGGCGGCGGAGCTGCTCTGGGACGCGTGGCGGACCGGCGAGCGGCTGGACGGGCTCCCGGCGGACGTCCGCCCGCGGGACGCGGCCGAGGGCCGCGCGGCGCAGGCGGCGCTGGCCGAGCTGGCCGGCCCGGTCAGCGGCTGGAAGATCGCCGCGACCACGGCGTACGCCCAGCAGCACCTCGGCGTCCCCGGCCCGTTGCCGGGCGCGCTGTTCGAGCGGTTCCACCAGCTCGAGGGCGCCCCGGTGCCGGCCGACACGATGACGATGGGCGTCGCCGAGCCGGAGTTCGCCTTCCGGATGAAGGCCGACCCCGGCCCGGGGCCGTCGCTGGGCGGGGTGCTCGACGCGGTGGACACGATGTTCCTCGCGCTCGAGATGCCGGACAGCCGCTACACCGACCACCAGCACGCGGGCGGCCCGCAGCTGCTGGCCGACGTCGCGTGCGCGGGCCGGTTCGTCGAAGGGCGGGCCGTCCCGGACTGGCGCGACCTCGACCTGCCGGGCCAGGCGGTGGTCCTGCACGCCGACGGCGCGGAGTTCGCCCGCGGCCACGGCGGCCTGGTCCTCGGCGACCCGCGGCTGGCCCTGCACTGGCTCGCGACGGAACTGGCCCGCACCGGCCACCGTCTCCGCCCGGGTGACGTGGTGACGACGGGCACGGCGACCACCCCGTGCCCGATCCACGCGGGCGGCCACGTGGTCGCCGACTTCGGCGCGCTGGGCAGCGTCGAAGCCCGTTTCGCCTGACTAGAGTGATCACGTGCTGACGATCCGTGCCGGGTTCCTCGTGCTCGCCGTGGTCGTCGCGGCGCTCGACGTGGGGTGCTGGCTGTTCACCCGCGCCCAGCACCAGACGAGCGCGCGGATCGGGTTCCTCGTCGCGTTCGTCCTGCTGCTGGCCCTGCTCGCGGCGAGCGCGGGCCTGGTGCGCTGGGAGGTCGCGGCGCCGCTGGGCGCGGCTTCGACGTCGGGCCTGTTCTTCGTCGGCGCGGCCTCGATCTTCAGCGTGGGCCTCGGCTTCCTGCTGACGGCGGTCGTCGAGGCGGCGCTCGTGCGCGGGATGGTGCTCGACGCGGCCCCGGCCGGCCGGCGCGGCGGGACGTGGCTGATCAGCCTGTCGGCGGCCGTCGTCCCGGCGGGCCTGTTCGTGGTCGGCCTGGTCGCGCTGAAGTGAGCCGTGAAGGTCACATCGAGGGACTCAGAGTCCCTCGATGTGACCTTCACGGATCTTGGTCCTACTTGCCGAAGCCGGCC
>NZ_JBICSQ010000015.1:104446-151014 GCF_043197175.1 Amycolatopsis sp. NPDC049252 | reverse complement strand
CCGACTGGTCCGCGCCCGCGGCATCACCCCGCTCATCGCCCGCCGTGGCACCGAGCACGGCTCCGGCCTGGGCACCATCCGCTGGCCCGTGGAACGCACCTTCGCCTGGCTCAAGAATTTCCGCCGCCTGCGCATCCGCACCGAACGCCGAGCCGACGTGCATCGAGCCATCCTCAGCCTGGCCTGCTCCATGATCTGCCTACGCAAACTCATTCTGAACTGACCCCTAAGTCCCTCAATGCGACATTCACGGCTTGGGGAGGATCAGTTGTACTGCAGGGCATCCAGGCCGATCGCCAGGCCCAGGGCCAGGCGGCGGTCGATCTCGTCGTCCTCCAGGCGCAGCAGATAGTTGTCCGACAGCCGCGCGGTCTTCTCCACCGCTCCCACGACCTGGTCCTCGCCGCGGGTGAAGTCGAAGTGGTACTTCCAGAAGAACGGGACCTCGACGTCACCCGGCCACGGGACCAGTTTCCAGATCCGGCGGAACGCCGCCATGCCCTGGCTGCGCTCGCTGACCGTCAGGCGGTCGCGACCCTCCTGGTCGAGCACCCAGGTCGAGCGGTAGAACGACTTGCCGAACTTCTTGCCGAACAGGCCGAGCACGTCTTCGTCGCCGCCGGTGCCCAGCACCTGGTACGCGCTGGAGAGCTCTTCCACCTTGTGGGAACGGAACTTCGCGAGCACCGTTTCCTTGCTCTCGTCGGTGTAGAACGTCGCGTGTTCCTTGAAGGTGAGGCGCTTCTCTTCGATGAACGCGACCAGGTCACCCGGCTGGCCCTGGCCGTCGTCCGCGTACACGTGGTAACGGATGACCATCAGCTTCTGCTTCTGCCGGATGTGGAACCGATCGTGCTTCTGCAGCTGGTGAATTTCCATGGGTCCCCCGTAAGCGGTCTAACCGATCATGGTTGCTCGATGCTAGCGCGGCCACCCGCGGCGAGCCGCACCGCGGGAACGGCGTACCGGCGCGCGATCTCGTGGAACACGGCCTTCGGTTCCCAGCGTTCGAGGTCGTCGGGGTCGATCTTCACGACGCTGAACGACGCCATGTCCAGGTCCCGCAAGGGATCCGCGAAGTGCGGGTAGTCGCGCAGCGCGAACGTGTAGACGAAGGCGCCGTGGACGTCGTTGCGGGAGTAGACGTCGATCATGTCGCCGACGTACGCGGCCTGCACGCGCTCGCTGCGGATGTTGCCCTTGCGGATCTTGGGCGGCACCGAGAGCCAGTTGACGATCTTGAACGAGCCGGGCCCGCGTTGCGCGCCGCCGACGTAGGCGCCGCAGCCGAACTCCGTGATGAGCAGCGGTTTCCCGGCGCGCGCGAGCCGTTCCCGCAGCCGCACCTCGAACTGCGCCGAGTTCGACGCCGTGCGGTACAGGTTCACCCCGGCGTAGTCGAAGCCGGACCAGTCGACGTCCTCCCACGACGCCGCCGCGTAGGTGACCGGGCCGCCGAACACCGGCTTGACCCGGCCCAGCGCCCGCGCCAGCAGCTTGTTCACCTTGCGGTTGATCCGCTTTTCGAAACGCCGCCGCCAATGGATGGTGAGCAGCAGCCGCATCGCCTCCGGCCGGCCGGGGATCATCCCGGCCAGGTGCAGGGAGAACTCGCAGCCGACGACCAGGTTGACCCGGCCGGGGAAGCCGCGTCGCAGCTGTTCGGCGGCCAGCGCGGCGATCTCCAGGGTGCGCAGCACCTTCCGCCGCCCGATGTCCACCGGGTGCGGCTCGATCCAGACGTCGAGGCCGTTCTCCAGCGCGTGGTGCGCCGCGGTGAACAGCTTCGGCAGGTCCATCCCGATCAGGATGACGTCGGTGCAGTGCAGCTGCTCCTTGATCGCGCGCAGGTCGTGCGCGGCGGCTTCCTCGCTCACCTCGTCGACCTGCAACGAGATCCCCTTGACCCGCAGGCTCATCCCGCGTCGCCGTTGGCCAGCGCGTCGGTGGCGTAGCGGTGGAGCAGGTCGCGCGCCGCCCGCACCTCGCCCGCCATCGGCCGGTCCTCGGCCAGCGGCGGGCAGATCCCGGCGAGCTCGGCCCAGATCCCGCCATCGGCCGGCGGCGCGCCGGTCATCACGGCCAGCTGCGCGACGCCGAGCGCGAGCGAGCCGATCACCAGCCAGCCCAGTTCCAGGGCCTCGGCCACGGAGTTGGCGCCGTTGAGCGCCATCGGGACGTGGTCCTGGTTCCAGCCGTTGGTGGGCAACGTCGTCAGCGACGACGGGTAGACCAGCTGCCGGATCCGCGACACGAACGACGTCGCGCTGATGTGCACGCCCGCCAGCCCGCAGCCGCGACCGGCGCGCGGGGTCAGCATCGGCGGCAGGTCGCCGTTGGTGGCCGGGGACAACAGCAGCCCGAGCTGCCGTTCGGCCAGGTAGACGGCCATGTGCATGGCGAGCCCGGTCTGGTCGGAGGCGAGCCCGACCGGCATCGCGTGGAAGTTGCCGCCGTGCAGCAGCCGCCCCTCGAAGGTGATCGGGTTGTCCTGGCAGCCGTCGACCTCCAGGGCCAGCACGTTGCCGACGTTGTCGAGCTGGTCGAGCACCGCGCCGAGCACCTGCGGCGCGCACCGCAAGCTGTAGGGCTCCTGCAGCGGCCGCTTCGGGTCGCGGGCCTGGCCGTCCGGCAGCTCGCGCCGGATCCACTCGGCCGCGGTCAGCTGGCCGAGCTGGCCGCGCGCGATGCCGTGCCCGGCGTCGTAGTGCTCCGGGTTGGCGCCCAGCAGCTTCGCCAGCCGGCCGGTCAGCATCGCGGCCGCCTGCACCAGCCGCAGCGCGGACTGGTGGTTGACGATCGACTGGGCGAGGCTCGCGCCGGTGCCGTTGACGAACGCCAGCGCCTCCCGCACCGGCCAGTCGACCGGCTCGTGGCCCAGCGCGCTCAGCGCGTCCTTCGCGGGCACCGTGGTCCACCGGCCGCCGCCGTCGCGGCGCCACGCCCGGCCCTGCCCGCCGAACGCCAGCGCGGCGTGCGCGAGCGGCTGCAGGTCACCGCTGGCGCTGACCGTGCCGTGCCGCGGGATCACCGGCGTGAAGCCCTTGTTCCACAGGTCGGCGAGGATCTGCCAGAACCGCGGCGTGACGGCGGAGTAGCCCTTGCGCATGTTCTGGATGCGCAGCCACAGGATCAGCCGCGAGACGTCGGGCGCGAGCGGCGCGCCCTGGCCGGTGCCGAGGTGGGAGATGAGCGAGCTGCCCTGCTCCATCTCGGACTCGGCGTCGAACACCACCAGCGGCCCGAAGCCCTGGGTGAGCCCGTACACCGGCTTGTCGGCGGTGAGGTGCTCCTCGATGGTGCGGGCGCTCGCGCGCATCCGGGCGATGTCCGCGTCGTCGCACGGGTCGATCTTCGCGTCCCAGTCGGCGCTCCAGACGATCTCGCTCAGGTACGTGGAACTGGTCAGCTCGCGGCCCTGGCTTTCGGCGATCGGTGTCACCTCGCTGCGACCTCCTCGTCGGGTGTGGTGGGGGCGGGAACGTGCCGCAGCTTGCCCAGGGCGGACCGGTCGATCCGGGGCACGACGTGCAGCTTGCGCGGCCGGACGCCCAGGCGGGCGAACGCGGCCGCGAGGTCGAGGTCGGCGACCTCGGTGCCGGGCGCGAGGGCGACGAGCAGTTCGACGTGCTCGCCGATCTTCGGGTCGGTGACCGGCAGCAGCGCGAGGTCGGCGCAGTCGAGCACGGCTCGCAGGGCGTACTCGGCGTCGTCGAGGTTGATCCGGCGGCCGTTGACCTTGACGAGCCGGCCGGCCCGGCCGGCGTGCCGGAACGAGCGCTCGCCGAGCGGCACGACCCGGTCGTCGGCCTCCCAGGACGCCGGCTCCGGTTCGCCGGGCCGGAACGCCAGCCGAGGGCTGGTCACGGCCAGCGGCACCTCGGTACCCGGCGTCACCGGCCCCGCGAACCCGACGTCCGGGAACAGCTGCCACTCCGGGGGCTCGCCTTCGCGCCAGGTGCGCGTCGCGATGCCGCCCGCTTCGGTGGAGCCGAGGACCTCGACCAGCAGGGCGCGTTCCGGACCGAGTTCGCGCAGCAGGTCGCCCGCGGTGGCCGGCAGCATGGCGCCGCCGTAGAGCACGGTGAGGTGGTCGAGCCCGCGCACCCAGTCCAGGTGCCGCAGCAGCAGCTCGAAGATCCACGGCGTCGCCATCACCACCGGGCGGCCGCCGATGCCGGGCAGGGTGCCGTAGAAGCCGTCGCGGTACCACGCCGGCACGCGCAGGCGGGCCGGGACGAGCACCGTGGCCAGCGCGCCGAACAGGTGGACCGGTGGCACGAACGACACGACGGCGTCCGGCCGCCCGGGGGCCACCAGGTCGGCGAGCATCCCCGCCTCGGCCCACACCTTGGGCCCGTGCCGCCGCCACCGCCGGCGCGGCCCGGTGGTGCCCGAGGTGTGGAAGTCGACGACGGCGGGCAGCGCGTCCGGCCCGATCGCCGGCTCGCGGTCCCACCGGACGTGCCAGGCGCGCCCGGTCACCTCCGGCGCCGCGAACCCGGGCGTGAGCAGCTCGTGCGGGGTCAGCTCCGCGTATCCCATCCCGCTAGCCCAGCGTCTCGGCGAGCTGGACGAGGTACTTGCCGTATTCGGAGCTCTTCATCGCCTCGCCGGCGCGCCGGCACCGCTCGGCGTCGATGTAGCCCATGCGCAGCGCGATCTCCTCCAGGCACGCGACCCGCACGCTCTGGCGCTTTTCGATCACTTGAACGTATTGGCTGGCGGCGAGCAGGGAGTCGTGCGTCCCGGCGTCGAGCCAGGTGAACCCGCGGCCGAGCCGGCACAGCTGCGCGCGGCCGTCCTTGAGGTACGCCTTGTTGACGTCGGTGATCTCCAGCTCGCCCCGCGCCGACGGCTCGATGCCGCGGGCGATCTCGACGGCGTCGGAGTCGTAGAGGTACAGCCCGGTGATCGCGTTGTCGGAACGCGGGCGCAGCGGTTTCTCCTCGATCGACACCAGGGAACCGCGATCATCGGTTTCCCCGATGCCGTAGCGCTCGGGATCGGAGACCGGGTAACCGAACAGCGTGCAGCCGTCGAGGCGCTCGCGCGCGGCGCGCAGGATTCGGGAAAAGCCGGCACCGTGGAAGATGTTGTCGCCCAGGATCAACGCGGACGGATTCCCGTCGATGTGGTCCGCGCCGATGAGCAGCGCCTCGGCGATGCCGCGCGGCTGGTCCTGCTCGGCGTAGCCGATGTCGAGCCCCAGGTCGGAGCCGTCGCCGAGCAGCGCGCGCAGGGCCGGGATGCTGTCGGGGGTCGAGATGACCAGGATCTCCCGGATGCCGGCGAGCATCAGCACCGAAAGCGGGTAATAGACCATCGGCTTGTCGTAGACCGCGAGCAGCTGCTTCGACGTCGCCTTCGTCAGTGGGTACAACCGCGAACCGGTTCCGCCGGCGAGCACGATTCCTTTCATGGCCTTGTTCATTTCTGGGTCCATTCGTCGATATACGTCGACCGCGAGGCGATAATGAGAATGCCGCGATGTGGATATCGGAACCCTAGGCAAGGCGACGCGGAGGCGTCAATGGCGCGGGCACCGCATCGAAGCCCTTCTCCCCGATGCCGGCGGGTGACGATTTCCGGTCACACTCCCGGGGTTCGCCGGTATTCACCGGCACGGACCGGACGTCCCGCCGGCGGGACGCGGGTCCCGCGCCCGGCACCCGCCGGGCGGGCGCGGAAGCGGCGCCGAGTCCGGCGTGGACACAGCGCGCCCAACTTGTCAAAGACCAACAGCGGTGCCAGAATCCACCTGGTCACCGAGGTGGTCCGCCTCCGCGCGGAATCGTCGCGCACCCGGATCGCTTCGGCCGGACGCGGGCCCGTCGAGGCCCGCACCACTGGGGCACCTGGGGGCGCTTTGGACACGACCGTTTCGGCACGGGGGCTCGGGCACGACCGGCGACGGCGGACGCGAAGGCGCGCGCCGGGCCGGGGAGCCAACGGACAAACCCGAATGATCTTCATTTAGTCCACGGCGTGAACTAACCGGCCGCGCCCACCCCGGACGGCGGGACGCGTGCCCGGGATCACTTTCCCTATACACCACACCGTTGTGGTGCCCTCCCGGAATGGGACGAGAGCGGCCACGCGCCGTTCCGATCCCCGTGGCGAGGTGCTCAGGTCACCCGCACCGCCCCGAATTCCGGAACGGCGCACGAAGCCGCCCCGGGGAATCCCGGAAAACCAACCCGGCACCATGCCCGCGTGTAGGGTGCTGGCACCAAGGAATTCACCCGATCGTGGAAGGAGGAGAAGGCCAATGGGGAGGAGCACAGGGCGGCCCGGAGACCACGTTCACCGGGCCGAGGTCGTCTACGTCGATGACGCCTAGGAGACGAATGGTGATGATGACGAGCAAAGAGGGCAGCATTCCGCGGCACGCCGAACCGGCCGGCAGCCCGCGGAACACCGACCGGTCACCGGTCGCTTCGCCCCCGGGCCGCCTGTCCGGCCGGCCGTTCACCGACGGGATGCTGACCAGGCGGACCAGCCTCAACCTGCCACCCCAGATCCCGCTCGACGAGTGGAGCAAGATCGGCCACGAGATCTTCGTGATCTCGGAGTCCTCGACGTGGTGGCTGGGCGACTGGTTGATCTACGGACAGGCGCAGTACCCCGACCGCTACATGCACGCGATCGCGAAGACGTCATTGGATTATCAGACGCTTCGCAACTACGCGTGGGTGGCGCGACGGTACTCGGTGACCCGCCGCCGGCCGGCGCTCAGCTTCCAGCACCACGCGGAGCTGGCCAGCCTGCCGGAGGAACAGCAGGAGAAGTGGCTCGACCGGGCGGAGAAGTTCGCGTGGTCACGCAACGAGCTGCGCAACCGGGTCCGGGCCAGCCGCAAGGCGGCGCGGGCGGCGGACGACGAGGACGGCAGCGACGTCCTCAGCATCGAGATGAACGTGCCGGCGGACCGGAAGCAGCGATGGCTCGAGGCCGCCAGCACGACGAAGCAGGACCTGCTCTCGTGGATCGTGTCCATTTTGGACAACGCGGCGGACACCGTGATCGGGCTGCCGGACGACGACCACGCGATATCGGGCAAGGAAGGCTGACCACCTCCCGACGCACCACCGGGGAAACCGAGTTCGACCGAAGTTCACTGGGGACTGGGGAAAGACTTCGACTCGGGTTCACCACCAGCGGCAGGCATTCCGTGCGGAATGCCTGCCGCTGTCCGTTACTCCCGGCGAAACCTTCACGGAAGCGAGGACCGTCATGTCCGGCAGCAGGTTGTTCACCTCGGAGTCGGTGACCGAAGGGCACCCCGACAAGATTTGCGACGCCATCAGCGACTCGATCCTCGACGGCCTGCTGTCGAAGGACCCGCGCAGCCGCGTCGCGGTCGAAACCCTGATCACCACCGGCCAGGTCCACGTCGCCGGTGAGGTGACCACCGAGGCCTACGCCGACATCCCCACCATCGTCCGCGACGTCATCCTGCGGATCGGCTACGACTCCTCCGCCAAGGGTTTCGACGGCAACTCCTGCGGCGTCAACGTCGCGATCGGGTCCCAGTCGGCCGACATCGCCCAGGGCGTCGACACCGCCTACGAGACACGGGTCGAGTCAGGGGCCTCGGTCGAGGACGAGATCAACCGCCAGGGCGCGGGTGACCAGGGCCTGATGTTCGGCTACGCCTGCTCCGACACCCCGGAGCTGATGCCGCTGCCGATCGCGCTGGCGCACCGGCTCTCCAAGCGGCTGACCGCCGTCCGCAAGGACGGCGTGCTGCCCTACCTGCGCCCGGACGGCAAGACCCAGGTGACCATCGAGTACGCCGGCGACCAGCCGGTCCGCCTCGACACCGTGGTCGTGTCTTCGCAGCACGCCGACGGCATCGACCTGGACAAGATGCTCAGCGTCGACGTCAAGGAGCACGTGGTCGGCCCCGAGCTCGAGGACCTGGGCATCGACACCTCCAGCGCGCGGTTGCTGGTCAACCCGACCGGTCGTTTCGTCATCGGTGGCCCGATGGGGGACGCCGGCCTGACCGGCCGGAAGATCATCGTCGACACCTACGGTGGGATGGCCCGCCACGGTGGTGGCGCGTTCTCGGGCAAGGACCCGTCGAAGGTCGACCGCTCCGCCGCGTACGCCATGCGGTGGGTGGCGAAGAACGTCGTCGCCGCGGGCTTGGCCACGCGGACCGAGGTGCAGGTCGCGTATGCGATCGGTAAGGCGGCGCCGGTGGGTTTGTTCGTGGAGACGTTCGGGACGGAGACGGTGGATCCGTCGAAGATCCAGCAGGCCATCACCGAGGTGTTTGATCTGCGTCCGGCCGCGATCATCCGTGATCTGGACCTGTTGCGCCCGATCTACGCCCCGACTGCCGCGTATGGCCATTTCGGTCGTCCGGAGCTGGGTCTGCCGTGGGAGAGCACCGCCCGCGCGGCGGACCTGAAGGCCGCCGCGGGAGCCTGACCCGTTTGCGCTGAAGGGCTCTGCGTCCCTCACACCCCATCCCCGGGTTGAAGATCTTCAACCCGGGGATTTGTGGTATCCGGGACTTCTTCCGCATCCGGACTGTCCACTGTGGTCGCGGGAAAGGCCCGAGAGCGCAGGCCGGGTTGCGTCGTCAGCCACTTCGGTTTGACAGGACCAAGCCCCGCCGGTAGATTTTCAATACGGAACGGTGTCGTATTGAAAGTCAGGAGATCGGCGGCCCGATGAGCAGCCCACCAGACCTGCCCCCGCCGGGCCGGGGCAGGCCGCGTGACGCCGGCCGGGACGTGGCGATCCTCGACGCGACCCTTCGTTTGCTCGTCGCGTCCGGATACGAGCAGATGTCGATCGAAGCGGTCGCGGCCGAAGCCGGGGTCTCCAAGGCGACGATCTACCGCCGCTACCCGAACAAGGCGGCGCTGGTGGTGGGAGCGGTCGAGCACCGGGCGGGTGCCACACCACCCGAGGTCACCTCGGACAACCTTCGCGACGGCCTGGCCGCGATGGTGGCCTGGCTCGCCGGCGAGATCGCCGAGCAGGAGGTCGGACTGCTCGGCGCGCTCTTCGCCGGGATGCGCGGCGATCCGGACCTGGCCACGGGGATGCGGCGCATCCTGCGGCGCGACGAGGCCGCGATGGCCGGAGAATCCTTCCGCGGCGCGCTCGAACACGACGAAGAACTGTCCCCGCGTGCGGCGGAGCTGTTCGCGGAGATCGCCCCGGCCGTCATCGTCCACCGGATCGTCGTGGCCGGGAAACCCTGTGACGACACCTTCCTCGACCACCTCGTCGACGACATCCTGCTGCCGCTCATCCGGCGCCGGTGAACGGCGACGAGCACCTTCGACGGCCCGACAGTCAGGAAAGGACCGGCCATGCGCATCGTCCGATACGATCGATTCGGCGGTATCGAGCAGCTGCGGATCGACGAGGTCCCCGCCCCCGAACCCACCCCGGGTCAGGCTGTGGTGCAGGTCCGAGCGTCGTGCATCAACCCCGGCTCCCTGTCCGCGCTGCACGGAGCGCCCTACGTGCCGATCCGCGACCTGGCCGGCACGGTCACCGCGGTCGGCGCGGACGTGCGCGACATCAAGATCGGTGACGAGGTGCTCGGCTGGTCGCAGGACTGGTCGGCGCACGCCGAGTTCGCCGCCGTCCCGGTCGATCAGGTGGTCCCGAAACCGGCCGTGCTGCCGTGGGACGTGGCCGGTTCCCTGTACGTCACACCGATGGCCGGCCTGGCCGCCGTCCAGGCTGTCGAGCCCCGCGAAGGTGAGGTCGTCGTCATTTCCGGCGCATCCGGCGGGGTCGGTCTCACGGCCGCGCAACTCGCCCGGCGAAATGGCGCGACGGTGCTCGGCATCGCGGGGCCGGGCAACGCGGACCGGCTGCGGAAGTTCGGTGTACGCCCGGTGTCCTACGGCACCAACGTCGCCGAGAAGATCCGCGAAGCGGCCGACGGTCGTCCGATCGACGCCTTCATCGACGCGTTCGGGTCGGGCTACGTCGACCTCGCTCTTGCCCTCGGCGTGTCCCCGCCGCGCGTCACCACCGTGGTGGATTACCAGGCCGCCAAGGAAAAGGGGGTCCAGGCCCTGGGCACGGCGAACGCCGGTGGTGCTTCAGGTCTGCGGGCTCTCGCCGACCTCAGCGCCTCGGGGAACCTGGCCGTACCCATCGCCGCCGCCTACCCGCTCGCCGCGGTCCAGGCCGCCTATCACGTACTCGCCGGGACGCGGCCCTTCGGGCGGATCGTCCTGCACCCGCAGGAATAGCCCGCTGTCAGCGTGGCGGGCCGACGATGACGTTCCCGAACTTCTCCGCCGCCTCGGCCATCCGGTCCGGGGAGATCTCGAAGCCGTCCGGGCGGGGTTCGGCCCGGTCGCGGCCGGCGTGGCGGAACATGCCCTCGATGCCCGCCGGGGTGTTGATCATCAGCAGGTCGGCCTTCGCGGACGTGATGCGGTAGGCGTGCGGGATGTTCTTGGGCAGGAAGACGATGCCGCCCTCCGCCAGCTCCATCTCCTCCTCGCCCACCCAGACCAGCGCGGTGCCCTTGATGAGCATGAAGACTTCGTCTTCCTTGGTGTGCAGGTGAAACGGCGGCGCCTCCCCCTTGGCGACGTCGAACCGGCCGACCATCAGCTGGCCGTCGGTCGCCGCGCTGTCGAGCAGGATCGACAGCGTGCCGCCGTCGAGCCACTCCAGTTTCTGCTGCTGATCGGGCTGGGCGAGGTAGGCCATGCTCATCGGGTGGCTCCGTTCGAAAGGACGGGTCCGAAACGGACGAGTCCGAAGTGGATGGTCAGAGGGAACCGAGGACACGCAGGCGATCGGTGACCGCGCGGCGGGCGACGTCGGTGTCCCAGGCGAACGTTTCGAACTCGTGCGGTACACCGGGATGCAGGTGGAACTCGACGTCGACACCCGCCGCGCCGAGCCGCCGGGCGTAGTCGAGGTCCTCGTCGCGGAAGATGTCGAGCTGGCCGACCTCGAGGTACGTCGGCGGCAGGCCCGAGAGGTCGGCCGCCCGCGCCGCGGCGGCGTACGGCGAGACGTCCGGCCCGCCGGCCCGGTCACCGAGCAGCGCCGCCCACCCGGTGGCGTTGTCGTCGTAGGTCCACGTCGCGAACGGGACCAGCTCCGGATCCGGCGTCGTCGTGCGGTCGTCGAGCATCGGGAAGACGAGGATCTGGCGCGCCACC
This sequence comes from Amycolatopsis sp. NPDC049252, assembly GCF_043197175.1. Taxonomy (NCBI): domain Bacteria; kingdom Bacillati; phylum Actinomycetota; class Actinomycetes; order Pseudonocardiales; family Pseudonocardiaceae; genus Amycolatopsis; species Amycolatopsis sp. NPDC049252. The sequence continues at coordinate 139,846 of NZ_JBICSQ010000015.1, read as the reverse complement.
GCCGGTCCGCCGCGGTCACGGGCCAGCAACGTCACCCCGGCGGCCAGGCCGCCACCGGCGCTGTCGCCCATCACGGCGATCCGGGCCGGGTCGACGCCGAGTTCGGCGGCGTGGTCGTGCAGCCACCGCAGGCCGGTGTAGACGTCCTCGACCGGCGTGGGGTCGGGGTGCTCGGGAGCGAGCCGGTAGTCGACGGCCAGCATCGGCACCCCGCTCGCGGACACGTACCGGGCGATCGGCGCGTCGTAGAGCGCGACGCTGCCCAGGATCATCCCGCCGCCGTGCAGGTACAGCGCGGCCGGACCGGGGGCGGCGCCGTCCTTGGCGTACCAGCGCAGCAGCACCTTCGTGCCGTCCCCGGCGACCGCGTGGAAGTCGGTGGCCGTCACGTCGGCCGGCGTGGGCTGCAGCGCCGCGGTCTCGGCCATCATCGCTTCCAGCGCGATTCGGCGGGTCGCGACGTCGCCCACGGCGGGGTGCGGTGCGTCGGCCATGGCTTCGGCCATCGGCGCCAGGATCGCGGCGACCTGAGGGTCGACGGTGAATGTCACGGAGGTCCTTCTTCCCGGCACTCGTGCGCCTTAAACGGACGATATCGTCCGGCTAACGAGGCTGTCAACGATGCCTCCGGACCCTCGAGCTGCGATGATCGGTGCCGTGACCGAGGAACAGGACAAAGTCGTCCGGCGACGCGGACCACGGAAGGACGCGGCCGGCAACCGCGACCGGGTCCTCGCGGCGGCCGCCGCCGCGGTCCGCCGGGAAGGGACCGCGGTCCCGATGGCCACCATCGCGGCGGACGCCGGGGTCGGCGTCGGAACCGTGTACCGCCACTACCCCTCGCGGGACGCGCTGCTCGGCGCGTTGACGCACCGGTCCTTCCAGCTGGTGCTGGAAACCGCCCGCCGCGCCGCGGCCCTCGACGGACCACCGATCGAGCGGATCCGCTTCTTCCTCGACCGGACCATCGAGCACGGATCGGACCTCGTGCTCCCGATGCACGGTGGCCCGGCACCCGTCGACCAGGCCACCGTCGCCCTCCGGGACGAGGCCCACCGGACACTCGGCGCGATCCTCGACCAGGGACGGGACGACGGCACGATCCGGGCCGACGTGACCAGAGCCGACATCGTCAGCTTCGGCGCGTTGCTGGCCCAGGGTCTCTCCCACGTCCCGGAGTGGAAGCTCACCGCTCGCCGTCAAGCCGACATCTACCTCACCGGCCTCCTGAACCGCACCGGCCGGCCGGATCCCGGCCGCTGAACCGGCGGGGGTCACCGCGGTTCACCGAACCACGTGGTCAGGGCTTCGCGAAGGGAAGCCGCGTCCGGAGGGCCGTCCGCGGCCCAGGCGACGTAGCCGTCCGGGCGGAGCAGCAACGCGGTCACACCGGGCGCCGCGGGTAAGCGGCACAGGTCGACCCGGTCGCGCCAGCCTTCGGCGACGGCGTCCAACCCCGCCGAACCACTCAGATCGGCCAGGACCGGCCGCGGCAGCCGCATGGCGTCCGCCAGACCGGGGAGGTCGGGCAGGTAGCGCCCCGTCAGCGGGTGGGCCCGAGGGCCCGTGCCGTAGCGGACGTCGAGGCCTTGCAGCCGGGCTCCCAGCAGGTCGGTCAGGGTCACGTCGTCTTCGAGCAGCTGCGCGAACAACGCTCGCATCGCACGGCTGTGCGGGTCCGGCCGCATGAGCGCGATCTGCGCGCGGGTGTTCTCCAGGACCTGCCTGGCCACCGGGTGACGTTCGGTGGTGTAGCTGTCCAGCAGCCCGCTCGGCGCCCACCCGTGCACGGTCGCGGCCAGTTTCCACCCGAGGTTCGCCGCGTCCTGCAGGCCGGTGTTCAGGCCTTGGCCGCCGAAGGGCGGGTGCACGTGCGCGGCGTCGCCGGCCAGCAGCACGCGACCCCGTCGGTAGGTTGCCGCTTGCCGGGTGTTGTCGGTGAACCTGGCCGCCGCTTCGACTTCGGTGACGACCACGTCCGCGCCACTGACGCGGCGCAGTGCTTCCTGCACCTCGGCCCGGGTGACCGGGGCATCGCGGTCGGCGGGCGGTCCGGCGAACTCCACCGTCAGGATCCGGCCGGGTTTCGGTCCGTGGGCGTACAGCCCGCGGTCGGTGGCGTGCCACCCGGTGGGCAGCGGCACGGCGGGGTCCAGGGTGAGCATCGCCTGGTAGCCGGTGGTCAGCGGGTCGGTACCGGGAAACGCGAACCCCGCGAGCTTGCGCACGGTGCTGCGGCCGCCGTCACAGCCGACGAGATACGCGCACCGCAGGGCTTTCGCGCCATCGCTCGTACGCACGCGCACGGTCACCTCGTCCGGGTTCTGCCAGAGCTCGGTGGCCTCGTGCCCGGTCAGCACCGGGACGCCGAGCTCGGCGACCCACGCGCCGAGCAACCGCTCCAGCGCTTGCTGCGGCAGGACGGTGGCGGGCGGGACCTCGAGGGCCGATCCGGTGTTCAGGAGCAACCCCGCGAAGTGCCCGCCGAACCGGGCTGGCGGGCGGCCGTCGGCGCCGGGGGCGGTGCGCTCGCGACTGAACGCGGCGAATCCGTCACCGTGCTTCGCGGCTTCCGCGGCGATCCGGGCGCCGAGCCCCCGCCGGGCGAGCAGCTGGTTGCTGCGCCCGTTGATCCCGCCCGCCTTGAGGGCCTGGTTCTGCTCGGTCAGGCGTTCCAGCACGACCACGGAAACGCCGGCGAGGCTCAGCTCCGCCGCGAGCAGGAGCCCGACCGGGCCGGCACCGGCCACCACCACGTCCACATCCATAAAACTATGATGGTACTAAAATTATGATCGTGTCAAGTTTGGTCCTGGTATGGTTTTCGACCATGCGCGAGGGACTGAGAGAACGCAAGAAGCGGGAGGCCCGGCAGCACATCTCCGATGTCGCGACACGCCTGTTCGCTCAGCGCGGGTTCGAGGCCGTGACGGTCGTGGAGATCGCCGAGGCGGCCGGCGTCGCCAAGGCCACGGTGACCAACTACTTCCCGCGCAAGGAGGACCTGCTCCTGGATCTGCAGGCCGAGGCCGAAAAACTGCTCGTCGACGCCCTCCGGGACCGGCCGCCCGGCCAGCCCGTCGTCGAGGCGGTCCGGGGGCTGATGCACCGGCTGCTGGCCCAGCGGCACGTGCTGTCCACCGCCGCGCCGGGCATGGCGAAGTTCGGTCACCTGATCGCGGACAGCCCCGCGCTGCTCTCGCGGGCCCGGGAACAACGCGAGTACCTGGAATCGGCCGTAGCCCGCCGGCTGAGCGAGGAAACCGGCGATCCGGTCCGCGCCGACCTGGTCGCCCGCCTGCTCCTGGCCGCGGCGACCACCGTCGTGGTCACCCCCCTGCGCCGGCTCATCGCCGGCGACCCGGCCCCGGCCGTCGCCACGGATCAGAGCCGGGTGATCGACGAGGCCTTCGACCTGCTGACCGAGGGGATCGGCACCTTCGGCAGCGGCACCTGAGCCCCTCGACGGTGGCCCGGCAACGGCTACCCGGACTGCGGGCTGCGGGTTCGCTCCACGATCATCCGCAGCGCCTCGACGTGCCCGAGGAACCGCTGCCGCCCCTCGCCGGTGGCCTGCACCGAAGTCTTCGGCACCCGCCCGGCATACGTCCGCCGCTGCTCGACGTATCCGTCCTTCTTCAGCGTGGCCAGCTGCTTGGACAGCGCGGAGTCCGACAGGGCCACCGCGTCCCGCAGAAAAGCGAAATCGCACCACTGCGCCGCGCACAGCACCGACATGATCGCCAGCCGCGTCGGATCCGACAGCAGGCGATCCAGCCCGGACGGTGGCGGAGCCGTCATGCGGGCTGCCGCCGCTGGGCCACCGTGAGCAGCAGCTGCGACAGCGCGAACAGCCCGGTGAACGCGGCGCCGTAGAGCACCCCGCCGACGGTCCCGGGATACCCGGGCAGGCCGACGGCACCGGCGAGATCGTGGGTGATCTCGCTGCCGTAGCGGGAGATCAGCCACGCGCCGAGACCCGCGAGGAGCGCCACGACGCCGAAAACCCACGGGACGAACGACTGACGGCGCTGCACACCGCGCACCCTACCCAGCGGCGCGGGCCCGTTCACGCGACTGGTCGCGAACACCACGGCCAGCACCACCAGCACCAGAACGGCGACGAGTTTGGCGCCGCTGAGACTGATGAAGTCGTTGAGTGCCATTCCCCCGGCGGCCAGCACGAAGACCACGGCGTAGACCCACCACGGCAGCCGTGCCGCCCGCCGGGTCCGGTCCTGCTGCGCCCGAACCGTGGCCAGTGCTTCCGCTGCTTGCTGCTCGTCCATGACTACCTCCATCGACTACTTGCCTACTTGGAAAGTACTCACTTCTTTCCCGATAGGCAAGTAGTCGGCTTCGGCGTTCACGGCCGCGGTCACCCGAGAAGCCGGCTACCGGGTTCTACGGGTGACCAGGCGCTGCAGGACGATGAAGACGAACAGGAGCGCCCCGGTGATGATCGAGGTCCACCACGAGTTGAGCGTGCCGTCGAAGGTGATCAGCGTCTGGATGATGCCCAGGACCATGATTCCGAGCACGGTGCCCAGCACGTAGCCGGAGCCGCCGGTCAGGATGGTGCCGCCGATGACCACCGCGGCGATCGCGGTGAGCTCCAGGCCGACTCCGTTGAGCGGGTCGCCGGAAGACTTGTACAGCACCAGCAGCAGCCCGCCGAGGGCCGAGCAGAAGCCGCTGATCGTGTACACCGCGATCTTCGTGCGGCCGGTCTTGAGGCCCATCAGCATCGCGGACTGCGCGTTGCCGCCGATCGAGTAGACCGTGCGCCCGAACCGCGTGAACGCCAGCACGTAGCCCGCGACCGCGACGACGACCAGGGCCACGATCACGCTGATCGAGATGTGCAGCTCCCCGCCCAACGGGATCTGCGTCTGGGCGAGGGTGGCGATCGTCGGGTTGTCGATCGAGTACGCCTCGGTGCTGATCGTGTAGCAGAGCCCGCGGGCGAAGAACATCCCGATCAGCGTCGCGATGAACGGCTGGATCTCGAAGAAGTGGATGAGCACGCCCATCCCGGCGCCGAGCAGCGCGCCGAGCACCAGCACCACCGCGATCGCCGCGTAGGCGGGCCAGCCGTGCTTCTGCATCAGGTCGCCGGAGACCACTGTGGACAGTGCGACGACGGACCCGACGGACAGGTCGATGCCGCTGGTGAGGATCACGAACGTCATCCCGACCGCGACCACGAGCAGGAAGGCGTTGTTGATGAACAGGTCGAGCACGACCTGCCCGGACCCGAACGCCTCGTAGCTCGACGCGCCGAAGACGTACGCCCCGACGAGCAGCGCCATCGTGGCGAGGATCGGCAGGTGCCGTTGCTTCGGCCGGTATCCGCGGACGCGGTCCAGGGTGGTCATGCCGTGACCTCGACCTTCTCCGGAGCGGACGTGGGGGCCGGCTGCCCGGGCCGGGGTGTCCGGCGGCGCCGGAGCTTGCGGCGGAACGCGGGCGACTGCAGCAGGCACACCGCGAGCACGACCACGGCCTTGAACAGCATGATCGCCTCGGGCGGGATGCCGAGGGCGTAGACGGTGGTGGTCAGCGTCTGGATGAGCAGCGCGCCGATCACCGCGCCGCCCACGGAGAACCGGCCGCCGGTCAGCTGGGTGCCGCCGACGACGACGGCGAGGATCGCGTCGAGCTCGATGAACAGCCCGGCGTGGTTGGCGTCGGCGCTGTGCACGTTGGCGCTGATCATCAGCCCGGCGATGCCCGCACACAGCGCGCAGAAGACGTAGACCAGCCAGGTCAGCCGGGCCGAGCGGAGGCCGGCCAGCCGGCTGGCCTCCGGGTTGCCGCCGACGGCCTCGACGAGCAGGCCGAGGGCGGAGCGGCGGACGAGCAGCGAAGCGAGGACGAACACGGCCAGCGCGATGAGGATCGCGCTCGGCAGGGTCAGCACGAAGCCGCTGCCGATCCATTCGTAGGGGGCCGAGTTGATGGTGATGATCTGCCCGCCGGAGATCAGCTGGGCGATCCCGCGCCCGGCGACCATGAGGATGAGCGTGGCGATGATCGGCTGGATGCCCAGCGCGGCGACGAGCCAGCCGTTCCACACCCCGAGCACCAGCGACAGCCCGAGCGCCAGCCCGACCGCGACGAGGGTGGCGCCCACGCCGTCGGGGTGGTCGGCGATCCACAGGCAGGCCAGCGAACCGCTGATCGCGACGACCGCGCCGACCGAGAGGTCGATGCCGCGCGTCGCGATCACGAGCGTCATGCCGATCGCGATGAGGATCAGCGGGGCGCCGTTCTTCAGGATGTCGACGAGGTTCCCGTAGAGGTGGCCGTCACGCAGTTCGATCGAGAAGAACGCCGGGCTCGCGACGAGGTCGCCCGCCAGCAGCGCCAGCAACGCCACCACGGGCCAGAAGAGCCGGTGTTTCGCCAAGCCGGTCATGCCTGCACCCCTTCGGCCATCGTGGCCATGACGTCGTCGGCGGTGAGCCCCTGGTTTTCCCGTTGCGCCACCACTTTCCGGTCGCGCAGCACCACGACGCGGTGGCTCAGCCGGAGCACCTCCTCCAGCTCGGCGGAGATGTAGACGACGGCCATCCCGTCGGCCGAGAGCCGGGTGACCAGCCGCTGGATCTCCGTCTTGGCGCCGATGTCGATGCCGCGGGTCGGCTCGTCGAGGATGAGCAGCCGCGGCTCGAGGATGAGCCAGCGGGCCAGCAGCACCTTCTGCTGGTTGCCGCCGGAGAGGTTGCCGACGAGCGCCTCGGGGTCAGCGGGGCGGATGTCGAGCGTTTCGACGTACTTCCGCGCGATCTCGTCCTGGCGGCGGCGGGACAGCGGCCGCGCCCAGCCGCGGGAGGCCTGGAGCGCGAGGACGATGTTCTCCCGGACGGTCAGGTCCTCGACCAGGCCTTCGGTCTTGCGGTTCTCCGAGAGGAACGCGATCCGGTGGTCGAGCCCGGCGCGCGGGGTGCGCAGGTTCGCGGCCTCGCCGTCGACGCGAACCGACCCGCTGTCGGCGTGGTCGGCGCCGAAGAGCAGCCGGGCGAGCTCGGTGCGCCCGGAGCCGAGCAGGCCGGCCAGCCCGACGACCTCGCCCACGTGGATGTCGAGCGTGAACGGCTCGATGCCGCCCTTGCGGCCGAGGTCTTCGGCGGACAGGAGCACCGGCGCGTCCGCGACCTCGGCCCGGCTGGGACCGGAGTCCTCGAGCGTTTCGAGGACGCGCAGCTCCTTGCCGATCATCCTGGTGACCAGCTCGACCGGCGTGATGTCCGCGGTGCGGTACTCGCCGATCAGTTTTCCGTTGCGCAGCACGGTCATCCGGTCGGCGATCGCGAAGACCTGGTCGATGACGTGCGAGACGAACAGGATCGCCAGGCCTTCGTCGCGCAGCGAGCGCACCACCGCCAGCAGCCGCTCGACCTCGCCGGCGTCCAAACTGGACGTCGGCTCGTCCAGCACCAGGACCCGCGCTTCGACGTCGAGGGCCCGGGCGATGGCGACCAGCTGCTGCACGGCGATCGAGCAGGTGCTCAGCTCGGCCGAGACGTCGACCCGGACGTCCAGCCGCGCCAGCAGCTCCTCGGCCCGCCGCCGCATCGGGCCCCACTGGATGCGGCCGAAGCGGCGGGGTTCCCGGCCGAGGCAGACGTTCTCCGCCACGGACAGGTTCGGGCAGAGGTTGACCTCCTGGTAGACCGTGCTGACGCCGGCCCGCTGGGCCTCGCCGGGGCCGCCGAAGGAGACGGCGGTCCCGGCGAGCGTGATCGAGCCCGCGTCCACCCCGTGCACACCGGTGAGCACCTTGATCAGCGTCGACTTCCCGGCGCCGTTCTCCCCCATCAGCGCGTGGACCTCGCCCGGGAACAGGCGGAAGCCGACGTCGTCGAGGGCGGTGACACCGGGGAACTCCTTGCGGATCCCGGACATGACGAGGATTTCGGCGGGCATCGCGACACCCCTCAGTACTGGCGCTGCGGCAGCGCGGCCTTCGCCGACGCCTGGTCGAACTCGGTCTCCTGGGTCTCGATCCGCTCGGGCACCTGCTCCCCCGCGTTGACCTTCTTGACCAGGTCCATCAGCTGCGGGCCGAGCAGCGGGTTGCACTCGACGACGTGGTTGATCTTGCCGTCGGCCAGCGCCTGGAGGGCGTCCTTCACGCCGTCGACCGAGACGATCTTGATGTCCTTGCCCGGCACCTTGCCCGCCGCCTGAATCGCTTCGATGGCCCCGAGAGCCATGTCGTCGTTGTGCGCGTAGAGCACGTCGATCTTCGGCTGGGACTTGAGGAAGGCCTCCATGACCTCCTTGCCCTTCGCGCGGGTGAACTCACCGGTCTGCGAGGCGACGATCTTGTACTTCGGGTCGGCGGCGATGACGTCCCCGAAACCCTTCTTGCGATCGTTGGCCGGGGCCGAGCCGGTGGTGCCCTGCAGCTCGACGATGTTCACCTGGCCGGTGGCGCTGCCGAACTCCTTGGTCAGCCACTCTCCCGCCTTCTTGCCCTCGGCGATGAAGTCCGAGCCGAGGAAGGTCTTGTAGAGCGTCTTGTCCGGCGAGTCGATCGCCCGGTCGGTGAGGATGACCGGGATCTTCGCCGTCTTCGCCTCCTTGAGCACGGTGTCCCACCCCGACTCGACCACCGGCGAGAAGGCGATGACCTTGACCTTCTGCTGGATGTACGAGCGGATCGCGGCGATCTGGTTCTCCTGCTTCTGCTGCGCGTCGGAGAACTTGAGCTCGATCCCGGCGGTCTTGGCCGACTCCTGGATGGACTTGGTGTTCGCGGTCCGCCAGCCGCTCTCGGCGCCCACCTGGGCGAAGCCGAGCGTGATGGCTCCGCCGGTGGTTCCCGTGCCGCTGCCACTACCACCACCGCAGGCGGTGAGCAGGACCAGTCCGGCCGCCACGGCCGCCGCGGCGGCCCATCGCTTCTTCAGCACGTTCACTCCTCGATCGACGGTGATCAACACTGTTAGCGCTAACTGTCCGATTCTGGTTCGGCCGGGTTTCGCCGGTGGCGGCGCTACCGCGGCCCGGTGCTCTCGCGCACGATCAGTTCGGGCACGACCAGGGCGCGCGCACGCCGGTCGCCCCCGCCCATGCGCCCGGTCAGCAGGCCGAACGTGCGCCGGCCGACCTCGATGAAGTCCTGACGCACCGTGGTGAGGGGCGGCGTGAAGTACGCGGCTTCGGGCACGTCGTCGAAGCCCGCGACCCGGACGTCGCGCGGCACCGCGACGCCGGCTTCGGCGAACGCGCGCAGTACGCCGAGGGCCATCTGGTCGTTGCCGGCGAAGACCGCGTCCAGGCCCCGTTCCCGGGCGAGGAGCCGCCCCGCCTCGTACCCGGAACGCGAACTCCAGTCGCCGCGCACCACCAGCGGCACCGGAACGCCGTGGTGCTCCAGGGTTTCCCGCCAGCCGAGCTCGCGGTCGCGGGCCTCCAGCCAGTCCTCCGGCCCGGCGACGTGCCAGACGGTGCGGTGTCCCAGGGCGAGCAGGTGTTCGGTGGCGCGCCGGGCGCCGTCGCGCTGGTCGACGGCGATCACCGGGACCGCCGCGCCCTCGCCGCCGCCGACGGCGACGACCGGGAAATCCGCGGGCACGGCTTCCAGGGCCCGGGCCGCGGTCACGTGCGGCGCGATGACGATGATGCCCTCGACGGCCTGACGGCGGAGGCTCTCCACCGCGTCGGCGATCGACGACCGGCCAGGACGGCTGACACTCGAGATCGTGATCACGTAACCGGCTTCGCGAGCGGCGTTCTCGATGCCGTACAGCGTGCTGGCCGGACCGTAGAGGTTGGACTCGAGCGCGACGACGCCGAGCGTGCCGGTGCGTCCGGTGACCAGCGCACGGGCCGCGGAGTTCGGGCGGTACCCCAGCTCCTCGATCGCGGCGAGAACGCGGGCCCGGGTCTCCGGGCGAACCGGGCCGGTCTCGTTGATCACCCGGGACACGGTCATGTGGGACACGCCCGCCACCTCGGCGACATCGGTCAGGCTGGGCTGCCGCGCGTCGGCGGCAGCCGTCCGGACAGGGCCACCGGAGCGGGATCGTTCGGCCACCGGCATCCCCTTCCTCGCGAACCGATGTGGTCTCCGTCACTTTTCCGGGTGGCGGCGAGGAGCCAGTGTTAGCGGTAACACTCACCCGGTCAACCCCGGCTTGCATAACGGTCTCGTCACGCACCTCCGAACGGGCCAGCCTCGATCGCCGAGGGTCGCGGACACGGTCGAGGTCAGGCCGGTGTCTGAACCTCACCGGCGCCGACACGGCCGACGGCACCGCGGTGGAACTCTGGACGGGCGACGGCGACAGCAACCAGAAGTGGACGGCTCGCGGGCGCACCACTGCGCCCGCCGGAAGGTGCTTCCGGCGGGCGCAGTGGTGGACCGGTTCTAGAAGCCGGCCGCCTGGGCCGCGTTGAGGACCGGGACCCAGGTGTTCGACGCGGCGCGCGCGTAGAACGAGTTGGTGGACCGGTCACTGCCGGAGGTGACCCCGAGCAGCTGGTTGCTGCCGTTGATCACCGGACCGCCACTCCACCCGCCGAAGGCGACGCAGTTGTTGGTGAACAGGTAGGTGTCGCCGTTGAAGCCGCCGGCATCCCGGCCGTTGCCGATGCAGCGCAGCTGGTTCTGGCCGCCGTACATCTCCTGCGGGTACCCGTGGGTGTCGAAACCGTTGATCACGCCGGAGTTGTTCGACACCCAGCCGAGGCCGCCGACCACGTTGGTGATCTTCGACGTGCCCTGGGCCGCGATCGCCACGGTGGCCACGTCGTCTTCGTGGGTGAAGCCGTCGTTGCCGTGGTTGAAGTACGTCGTCGGGATCCAGAACGTCGCCGCGCTCCACGTGCCCAGCGGGCGGCTGTTGTTGTCGTAGGACGGGATGAAGATGAAGTTCTGGCTCCACACCGACTGGCCGGCCCCGCCCTGGAACACGCAGTGCGCCGCGGTGGCGACCACGCTCTTGCCGGTGGAGTTGATCACCGAGCCGGAGCAGACGTAGGTCAGGCCGTCGCGGGGATTGAGGAAGAAGACCTTCCCGGTCACCCGCGTGTTGAAGTCCGACGTGTACGGCCGCGCCGCCTGCGCGTTGCCGAACTGGTCCCCGCCGGGCGTCAGCACCGGCGAAGCGACCTCGGGTCTCGCCGCGGCCTTCGGGGCGTCCTGGGTGACCGGTCTGGCCCCGCGCAGCCGCTCCGGGGTCCAGAACTTCTCGACCTGCGCCTGTGTGAACCGGCCGAGCTGCGGAGACTGCACGGCACCGTCCGGCGACGCCGCGGACGCGACCGGCGCGGAGACCAGCGCGGCGCCGGCCACCAGCGCCGCCGACGCCAGGAAGGTCTTCAGCCGCAAAGCACGAATCCTCATGTGTCCTCCTCGAAATGCATTCTCGACACGACCACGTGACAGAACGGCACCGGATAACGCCGTGCACAACGGACGTCCGATCACCCCATGATCGGAATTGGACCACCCCTCGGCCGCAACGGAACACCGGCGCCGCGACACAGTGTTCCGATTCCCGGAAGTGGTGTCAATAGAGTGCTCCACCGCCGAGGCAGACACCTGTCGCCGGTCTTTCGCCGCACTACCAGGCAGATCGGCGTCGGCCGCCGACGATTCCACGACCGCGAGGGGGTTCGACCATTCGATTCCGGCACCCAGACGACCGGATACCTGACATCGTTTAAACATTCGCGGAACCAACAGATCATGATTCACCAATGCGCGATCTCGGCCGTGCAATATTTCGCGCCGGGAACCTTCGCCATTAGCCGTCCGCCCGGGGCGAGCACGCGTTCGTCCCCCTGGACTCGATCCGGGCGCAGTGACGGGACGGCCTCGCGGCACCGCCGAACTGTCCCGACGCGGCGCGGTCTTGGCATACGAAGACGCGAACTCGCACTCCAACCGGCGCGGAACACCGGCCTAGCGACACCGTGCCGTCCGCGTCGCGCTTGACGGATCCGGCCTCGGCGCCGACGCCCACCGAAACCCACTGTCCCGCAACGATTCGGCGACGCGAGGTGCAGCACGCCGTCACGGGCCGGCATGGTCACCGACGACCCGAGCTCGCTGAACGCGGCGCCGGTCACCTCGACGACCCGCTCGGCTCGGCGGCCAGGTCTCGCGACGGCGGAACACCGCGGGCACGTCCAGCTCACCCGTCACCGCTTCACGCGCCGGGCCGCCCCACTGCGCAACAAGGCCTTGGTCGGCATGCACGCCCAGTACGAGCGGGCCCGTCAGTTTCCCTTGGCGGCACGACCGAGGCGGATCGCCGAAACGAGGAAGAAGATCCCGCCGAGCACGGCGTAGCCGGCCACATTGGACAGTGACGCGCCCGGCGCGGCCGCCCCCGCGATGAAGCTTCCGCCGGCCAGGACCGAAATCCCGCCGCTCAGGATCATCGGCCACTGCCCGCCCATCTTGCGGCGGACGATGCCCACGACCAGCTGGACGATGCCGGACACGATCGCCCACGCACCCCACACCCGCAGCACCGCCGGGATGCCGGAAGCGGACCCGACGGCCATGCCGGCGGTGGCCAGCAGGCTGATCGCGATGTTCACGTAGATGCCGCGAACCGAACCGGAGCCCTTCGACGAGCGAGCGTCCACGACGGCCGAGCCCACGTCGAACAGCGGGTACAGGACGACCAGGACGACGCCGATCGCCCCCAGACCCGACTTGGTCGTCAGGAAGACCAGCAGCGCCCACACGATGGCGAACGCGAACCGCACGAAGTACAACCGGCGCAGCGTCGGTGCGAATCCACCTACGGCGGGCGAGTCGACAGTAGTCACCATGATCCCTTCAAGACTGTGGGGAGTCCCCCGGAAGACCGAACGTTCTATCTCTCAGCTCAGCATGGCGAGCGGTGCGCACCTTGTCAAGACCGAACGTTCTATCTGGTAAAACCGGCAGTGTGACTGCGAACGACCCGACGGAGTCTTGAGGTGGGGTCCTACTTCGACGCGGCGCCGATGCGGAACTGCAGGATCCCGTCGACGCCCTGGAGGAACGTGTCGCAGACCTCGGGCGGGTCCGACAGGCAGCCCGCCGCCATCGCGCCGTCCCGGAGCATCACGAAGTGCCGGCCCGCCAGCCCCGGCGGCGTCTTCCCGACCTGCGCCAGCAGGTCCGTGACGGTGCGCAGGAACCATTCGCGATGGGCGAGCACGGTTTTGTGCACGGGATGCCCGGGGTCCGGGTACTCCGCCACCGCGTTGAGGAAGGCGCAGCCGCGGAACTGGGCCGACCGGATGCCCTCGGCGATCGACTGGGCGATGGTGCGCAGGATGTCGGCCGCCGAAAGGCCGCTGGCGAGGGCCTTGTCGACCCCCTCGCGCTCCATCTCGTGGACGCCCTGCAGGTACGCGACGACGAGATCGTCCTTGCTGGGGAAGTGCCGGTACAGCGTGGCGCGGGTGACCTTCGCCTCCGCGACGATCCGGTCGATCCCCACGGAGTGCAGACCCTCCGCGTAGAAGATCCGGGTCGCCGTCGCGAGCAGCCTCGACCGCGCTTCGGACACCTGACCTCGACTGTTGTGCACCATCGGATCGAGTGTAACGGGTAGAACGTTCGGTCCGCTAAGTCACGGCCGCGCGGCCGCGCCGTTCGCCAGCGCGTCCATGAGCAGGTCGACGAGCTGACCGGCCTGGGACGGCGTGCCGTGCCGGACCGAGTAGGCGATGCCCCCCATGAGCAGCAGGACGACGTCGGGGGTGAGGTCGGTGCGCAACGTGCCGTCGCGGGCGCCGGCCTCGAGCAGGCGGCCGACCGCGCCGGTGAGCAGGGTGTGGCTGTCGGCGAAGGGATCGGCTCCGGAGGCGACGACGGCGTCGAGCGCCGCGGACATGCCGCTCTTGGCCGCGGCGTAGTCGAGGAAGTGGGCCACCCACCGGCGGGCGGCCTCGGCGGCCGGGTACCGGGCGACCAGGTCGGCGACCGTCTCGCACACCCGGGCCAGCTGGTGCCGGTAGGCCGCGTCGACCAGGGCTTCCCGGGTCGGGAAGTGCCGGTAGAGCGTGCCGACGCCGACCCCGGCGCGCCGGGCGATCGCGGCCGGCGCGGTGTCCAGGCCCTCGTCGGCAAACGCTTGCGCGGCGACCTCCAGGAGGCGGGCCCGGTTTTGGAGCGCGTCACTCCTGGTCCGGCGGGGCGCGGGGGCCATGCGAGTCCCTTCTCCGGTTGCATACCGGAACGGATTCCGCTTAGAGTGCTTAGCGGAACCGATTCCGGTTGGCATCCTACGTCAGGAGCTCACATGTCCATTCCGGACAAGCCCGTGCGCCACTGGTTCGTCACCGGCGCCTCCGGCGGCCTGGGTCACCACATCGCCGAGGAGGCGTTGAAGCACGGCGACCGCGTCACCGCCACCGCCCGCCGCCCGGCCGCGCTGGACGACCTGGCCGAAGCGCACGGCGACCGGCTGACCGTGGAAACCCTGGACCTCACCCGGGCGGCCGACGTCACCGCGGTCGTCGAGCGGACCCTGCGGTCCGGCCCGGTGGACGTCGTGGTCAACAACGCCGGGTACGCGGTCGTGGGCGCCGCCGAGGAGATGACCGCCGAGCAGGTGCGGGACCAGGTCGAGGTGCTGCTGCTCGCCCCGATGCTGATCACGCGGGCGTTCCTGCCGTCGATGCGCGAGCAGGGCGGCGGCCGGATCATCCAGATCTCCAGCATGGGCGGCCAGGTCGCCATCCCCACGCACAGCGCCTACCACGCGGGCAAGTGGGGACTCGAAGGCTTCACCGAGAGCGTCGCCCGCGAAGTCGCCGGCTTCGGCATCCACCTCACCATCGTCGAGCCCGGCGGTACCCGGACCGGCTTCGCGTCGGCTCTGCGGTACACCGAGGAAACGGCCCCCTACCGGGACAACGTCGTCGGCCGGACCCGGCGCCGGCTCGAAGCGACCGGCGACGACACCCTGACCGGCGATCCGGCGAAGCTGGCCGCCGTCGTCTTCCGGACCACGCGCGACCCGCACCCGCCCGTGCGCCTCGCCCTCGGGTCCGACACCTACGACGCCGTCCACGCGGCACTGAGCGAACGTCTCACCGCCCTCGAAGCCCAGAAGGACCTCGCGGCGACGGTCGCGTTCACCCCGTGACCAGGCAACGGTCACCGGGATGCTGCCGCGCGCGGGCTGCGGGGCTCGAGCCCCGGAGCCACACCACCCGGCAGGTCTCCGACGCCTGGTCGAGCGCCTCAGGAGAAACCGCCGACGCGTGGCAGAACGTCCGCTCGATCATCCAGCACACCGCGCCCGCGAAGCGCAGCGAGATCGCCGGTCGCCGCACGGGACTTCTCGCGGAGTGATTCCACTGTGGACCACGGTGGTCAAGGGGCACGGGATCAGGCGGACGCCCAACGAACGCCATAGTCTGTTGCCGTGGTGTCGGAAGAGTGGGCCGTCGGGATCGTGGAGCGGCATCTGGCCGGTTGGCCGGCGCAGGGCGGGCCGGCGATGGCGGTCATGGACGTCAGCCCGCACCGGCTCGGCTGGGTGATCAGCAGCCAAAGCGAGCGTTACCTGCACACCCGCGAAATGATGGACGCGGTGGTGGGGCACCGGCCCTTCCTGGTCGACGGGGTGGACGGCAGCCTGCACGAGGTGCTTGTCTTCGCCGATCTCGAGAACGGCGAGTGGATCGAGGAGTACCTCGAGCAGGTGCGCGGAATCGAACGTGCCGACCCGCTGCGGGTCCGGATCGCCGAGCTGCTTGATTCGGGTCAGCGTCTTGCCGCCCTTCGGCTTGTCCGAGCCGCTGCGCCCGATCTCGGAGCGCAGGGGGCCAAGGAGTACGTCGAGGCTGCCGCGGTCGCCGCGCCGATTCCCGGGCACCTGCGCGCGCGGTTGCCTCGGCGGCCGGTCAGGCGACAGGCTTGGCGGCGGTTGTCGGGGCCGAACCCCGAGCCCGGCGCGTGACCGGCCGTGCCGTGCCGTGGTGGGTTATGCCGACAGGGCGACCTTCAGCGGCGCGCCCGTGGCCGCGCGTACCTCGTCCTCGGTGACGCCGGGCGCTGTTTCGACCAGCACCAAACCCTCGGCGGTCACGTCGATGACGGCGAGGTCGGTGATGATGCGGTTCACCACGCGCAACCCCGTGTAGGGCAGGGTGTTCTCCCGCAGGATCTTCGGGGAACCGTCCTTTGTGGTGTGTTCCATCAGCACGATGACCCGGCGGGCGCCGTGGACCAGGTCCATCGCGCCGCCCATGCCCTTGACCATCTTGCCGGGCACGGCCCAGTTGGACAGGTCGCCGTGTTCGGAGACCTGCATCGCGCCCAGGACGGCGACGTCGAGGTGGCCGCCGCGGATGATGCCGAACGAGAGCGCCGAGTCGAAGAACGACGCGCCCGGGCGGACGGTCACCGTTTCCTTGCCGGCGTTGATCAGGTCCGGGTCGACGGCGTCCGGCGCCGGGTAGGGGCCGGTGCCGAGGATGCCGTTTTCGCTGTGCAGCACCACGTGGACGTCTTCGGACAGGAAGCCGGGGATCAGCGTCGGCAGGCCGATGCCCAGGTTGACGTACTCGCCGTCACGCAGCTCGGCGGCCGCGCGCGCGGCCATCTGCTCACGGGTGAGGCTCATCGGCCGGCCTCCGTCACAGTCGTCTTCTCGATCCGCTTCTCCAGGTCGGGGGCGTGCACGACGTGCTGGACGAACACGCCGGGCAGGTGCACTTCGGCCGGGTCGAGCTCGCCGGGTTCGACCAGCTCCTGGACCTCGGCGATCGTGACGCGGCCCGCCATCGCGCACAGCGGGTTGAAGTTCTGCGCGGACTTCTCGAACACGAGGTTGCCGTGCCGGTCGCCCTTGGCCGCGGCGACGAGCGCGAAGTCCGTGACGATGGCTTCTTCGAGGACGTGCGTGACGCCGCCGAACTCCCGGGTTTCCTTGGGCGGCGACGCAACCGCCACCGAGCCGTCGGGCGCGTAGCGCCACGGCAGCCCGCCGTCGGCGATCTGGCTGCCGACCCCCGCCGGGGTGAAGAACGCCGGGATCCCGCAGCCGCCGGCGCGCAGCCGCTCGGCCAGCGTGCCCTGCGGGCAGAGCTCGACCTCGAGTTCACCACCGAGGTACTGGCGGGCGAACTCCTTGTTCTCCCCCACGTAGGACCCGGTGACGCGGCTGATCCGCCGGTCGGCCAGCAGGATCCCGAGTCCCCAGTCGTCGACCCCGCAGTTGTTCGACACGACCCGCAGGTCGCTGATCCCCCGCTTGTACAGCGTCTCGATCAACGTGGTGGGGATGCCGCACAGGCCGAATCCGCCGACGGCGAGCGTCGCGCCGTCGGCGATCCCGGCCAGTGCCTGCTCGGCGGTGACTGCTTTGTCCATGCCTCTCCTTCTCGGAATGCGCTCAGCCGGCGAGTGCCGTGACGGTGCGAGACGGGCTCGGCCGCCCCAAGTGTTCGGCGAGCCAGGTGCTGGTGTCGACCATCTTCCGCAGGTCGACGCCGGTCTCGATGCCGAGACCGTGCAGCTGCCAGAGCAGGTCCTCGGTGGCGAGGTTGCCGGTGGCGCTGCCGGCGAACGGGCAGCCACCCAGGCCGCCCGCGGACGCGTCGACGAGGGTGACGCCCTTGCGCACGGCGGTCAGGGTGTTGGCCAGCGCCTGGCCGTAGGTGTCGTGGAAGTGCACGGCGAGCGAGTCGACCGGGACGCCGGACGCGATCAGGGCGTCGAGCACGGCCGCGACCCGGCCCGGGGTGGCGACGCCGATGGTGTCACCGAGGCTGAGCTCGGTGCACCCCAGCGCGCGCATGCGGGTGGCCACGTCCAGGACCCGAGGCACGGGCACCTCGCCTTCCCACGGGTCGCCGAAGCACATCGACAGGTAGCCGCGCACGCCGATCCCGGCTTCCCGGGCGCGGGCGACGACCGGGGCGAACATCTCGAAGGACTCGTCGACCGTGCGGTTGAGGTTCCGCCGGGAGAAGGTCTCGGTGACGCTGCCGAACACGGCGATGTCGCGGACGCCGTGGTCGAGCGCACGCTCGAGACCGCGCGAGTTCGGCACCAGCACGGGGTAGCGCACGCCGGGAGCGAAGGTGATCGAGCGGAGTAGCTCTTCGGCGTCGGCGAGCTGCGGCACCCACTCCGGGTGCACCAGGCTCGTCGTCTCCACGACCGTGTGGCCCGCGTCCACCAGGCGCTCGACGAACTCGGCCTTGACGGCGACGGGCAGCACCGCGGACTCGTTCTGCAGGCCGTCACGGGGACCGACCTCGCAGATGGTCACGCGAGGCGGTAGCGGGAGGCCGTCGTGCGGCGTGACGCCGAAGTCCATCGTCTCTCCCGTCCGTCTGTTCAGTGAACGCCCTCGCGAGTCAACGTCGAGCGACGTTCATCCGTCAATTGCAGGGTGAAATAACGCAGCGAAGTTCTCGATCAGCGAGCATCCGAAGGAAAGGCGTTCACTCAGTGAACGTACGATCGGCGGTGTGACTGTTCCTCCCCCGAACGTGGTCGGCCGGATCGCCGCGGTCCTGCGCGCGTTGTCGGCCACGCAGCGCACCGGCGCGTCCACCTCCGAGATCGCGCGGGCGAGCGCGCTGGCCCGCCCGACCACGCACCGGCTGCTCGTGGCGCTGGCGGACGAGGGCTACGTGGACCGCGACCACCGCAGCGGGCAGTGGTACCTCGGACCGGAGCTGTACCTGCTCGGCGGGGTCGCCGCGAACCGCTACGACGTCACCCGGCACGCCCGCGCCGGCGTGCACCGCCTCGCCGCCGCGACCGGCGAAAGTGCCTTCTTCTCCGCCCGCCGCGGCGAGGAGACGGTGTGCTTGCTGCGCGAGGACGGCTCGTTCCCGATCCGCTCGTTCGTCCTCTTCGAAGGCGCCCGGTTCCCGCTCGGCGTCGTCTCCGCCGGCCAGGTCCTGCTGGCCATGCTGCCGGACCGCGAAATCGACGACTACCTCCGCCGGACGGACCTCACGGCCCAGTGGGGCCCCGAGCACGGGCCGGACGCGGTCCGCGCGCGGGTCGCCCGCACTCGCGAACTCGGCTACGCCGTCAATCCCGGACTGGTCGTCGAAGGCAGCTGGGGCATGGCCGCCGCCGTGTTCGACCAGGCGGGGGAACCCGCCTGGGCCCTGACCCTCACCGGGATCGAGTCACGCTTCAGCGCCGGCCGCCGTCCCGAGCTGGGCGCCCTCCTGCTCGAGGAAGCCCACGAGCTGACGAAGACCCTGCAATCGTCCCGCCCCTGACTCGTGAGAGCCCTGCTCAAGCCGCGCGCCACCGGACACCGGCGCCCGTCCTCACAGGACGACGACGATCTTCCCCCGGGTGTGCCCGCGCTCGGACTCCCGATGCGCCTCGGCGATCTCGTCCAACGGGTACGTCGCGGCGATGTGCGGCGTGTACTCGCCCCGGGCCCCCAGCGCGGCGCCTTCGGCGAGGACCGCGGAGTCGTTCTCCGCCAGGTAGTGGCGGACGCCGAGGTCACTCGCGCGGGCCGCGTCGGCGATCGTCACGACACGGTCCGGGTCGCCGGCGATGGCGACGAGGTCGGCGAGCGAGCCGGACGCCGCCGTGTCGAGCACGGCGTCGACCCCCGCGGGGGCGAGCTCGCGGACCCGGTCGGCCAGCCCTTCACCGTAGGTGGTGGGCCGCGCTCCCAGCTCCCGCAGGTAATCGTGCTTGCCCGCGCTCGACGTGCCGATGACGGTGGCGCCGCGGGCCACGGCCATCGCGACCGCGGCACTGCCCACACCGCCGGCCGCGCCTTCGATCAGCAGGGTGCGCCCGGACAGGTCGCCGAGCGCGTTGAGCCCCCGGCCGGCGGTGGCGACCGCCAGCCCGGCCCCGGCGGCCTGCTCCAAGGTCCACTGGTCCGGCACGGGCGCCCAGGCGCTCAGCGTGTCGTACTCCGCGGACGCCCCGAACAGGCCACCCAGGCCGAAAACCCGGTCACCGGCGGTGACACCGGTGACGCCTTCGCCGACCTCGTCCACGACGCCGGCGGCGTCACGGCCGGGGATCGCCGGGAAGTCGACCGGGAGGACCGCCCGGGTCGCCCCCGAGCGCAGCTTCCAGTCGACCGGGTTGACGCTGGCGGCGGTGACCCGGATCCGGATCTCGCCGGGTCCGGCGTGCGGCTCCGGGGCGTCCTCGACGACGAGCACGTCGGGCGGGCCGTAGTCGTGGTAGCGGGCTGCGCGCATGGGGGTGGCTCCTTGATCGTCGAAACACTTCTCCTGGACCTGACTCGGCCACGTCGCGATCGGTGTCAGCCACACGTCGGCGTCCAGCAGCCCATCGGGCACGGTCGCGGCCCAGTGTGCGACCTCGGCCTCGATCCACGCGAACCGGGCCACCACCGTGGGCTGCCCGTCGTCGCCGGCCGACCGGCCGGTCGAGGTCAGCCGCCAGCGACGGGCCGACAGCTCCTGCCGCAGCCGATCCTGCGCCGCGTCGATGTCGCGCTGCCGGTACCGGCTGCCGACCACGCACAGAGCCGCACCGAAGGTGGGCCGCAGAGCGTGCTCGACACGCTCGGGCTCTTCCGCGGCCACGACCAGTACCGGCTGCGCCGGATGGGGGTGGAACTGCGTGATCTGCGTGATCGTCAGTTCCTTCCCGCACGTCCGCCGCGGCGGACGTGCGGGAAGGTTGGCCACCGTCGTGGAGCCCACGAGCGGGACGACCGGCCAGCCGCCGGCGGGAGGCGGGCAAGGTGGGCTGGTCCACCGGGCCGCCGCTGCGTCCGGTGGTGGCGGCGGGTCTTGGGCCCGGGTGTGGAGTTCACCGTGGTGCCAAGCCGCGGTCAGCGTGGTCCAGCCCCGGTCGAGGCGATCGACGTCGACGCCGTGCACGCGCAGAGCGTGCGGGCCAGGGCGGGCAGCCGGTCGCGGACGGGTCATCGGCAAGGCCTGCCAGAGCGGATGTTCGAACCACGTCTCCTCGTCGAGCACCAGCACGCGACCGGCCGCCCGTACGAGGACACCGTCGCGCAACACCCATCCGCTCAGGTCCACCCGACCAGTATCGTCGCGCGGCCCCGGCGAGCGGGTCACCTGAACAGCGCAGCAATGCTCACCGCCAGTGGGTTTTCCCGCCTCGAGGACCATTCTTTCGTGTAAACCCCAGGTCTGGTCACGGGTATTACCACAGTGATTAGACTGCTGCCGACGCGAAACGATCCATTCGCATCGTTCGAACCGGAGGTGGCGTGACTCTCGCTGTAGTCGGCGACTACCTGTCGGACACGGTCGCGTCGCCGGCCCGGATCCGCGATGCCGCCCTGGGCGGCCAGGACAACTACGCCGCCGACCGCGACGCGCTCCGGGAGCTGAACGAGGTCGCGCCCGGGTTCGCCGACCTGCTGCGCGTGGTCCGCGCGTGGCACGTCCGGGTCGTCCGCCACCTCGCCGCCCGTGGCTTCGGCCAGTTCCTCGACCTGGGCGCCGGATTGCCCGCCGCCGAAGACAACACGCACCAGACCGCGCAACGCGAGAACCCGGAGGCGAAGGTCGTCTACACCGGTACCGACAGCCTCGTCCTCAGCTACGAACGCGCCCTGCTCGACGTCAACGACAACGTCCACGTCGTCCACGCCGACGGCCTCGACCCCCACGGTTTGCTCGCCCACGAGACGGTGTGCGCGACACTCGACCCGGCACAGCCGGTCGCGGTGCTGCTGACCACGGGCGTGCAGGACGAACCCGACGACGACCGCCTGGCCGCGGCCCTGGCCGGCTACCGGGCCCTGCTCCCGGCGGGATCGGCGCTGGCCCTCAGCTGCTGGGCGCCCCCGGGGGAGCCCGGCGAGGCAACGGTCCTGAGCGGCGCGATCGAGCGGACCTGGGCGGCACGGTGCCACCGGAAGATCCACTGCCGCACCGAAAACGCCGTCGAGCGCCTGTTCGCCGGCTTCGACCTGCTCGACCCGGGCCTGGTGCGCCTGACGGACTGGTGGCCGGACGGCCCGCTGCTGCGCACACCGCCACCGGCGCACCAGTTCGCTCTCGGCGGTGTCGGCATCAAGAGCTAGTGTCGCCGGCCGGGCGACGCCGGCGGCGGTGCGGACCGCCGGACACCGGCCATTGCCACGCTACGATTCCCGCGTGACCACCCCGGGCGGGATGACCGCCGTTCAGGCCGTCGACCGGATCGAAGCAGCGGGACACCCCCGTCCCCAGGACCGCAGGCTGCACGCGCGCGGCGCCGCCTTCGAAGGCCGGTTCGTCCCCAGCGGCCGGATCACGCAGCTGACCTCGGCGGCCCACCTGACCAGCGAGACCGACCTGGTCGTCCGGTTCTCCAACGGCTCGCCGCAGCACGACGCCGACGACCGGACCCGCGGGATCCGCGGGATGGCCGTCAAGTTCCTCGACGGCGAGGGCCAAGCGGTGCACGACCTGGTCGCCGCCAACTTCCGGGTGTTTCCGAGCAGCACCCCGGAAGGCTTCGTCGAACTCGTCGAAGCGCTGGCCGGAACCACCGAGACCGCGATCAAGGACAAGCTCGCCGCGGGTGGCAAGCTCGCCGGATTCCTCTTCCAGCACAAGGAAAGCCACGCCGGACTCAAGGCGTTCGTCTCCCGGCACGCCCCGGCGAGCTTCGCCACCACGCGGTTCGACGGGCTGCACGCCTTCCACTTCGCCGACGCCGAAGGCCGGCGCCGCGCGTTCCGCTACCGGCTCGTCCCCCAGCTCGGTGAGGTCGACCTCGAATCGGCCCGCGGCCTGCCACGCGGCTTCCTGCTGCCGGACCTCGACCGCCGGCTGGCCGACGGGCCCGTGTCGTTCACCCTGGTCGTCCAGCTGGGCGACCCGGGCGATCCGACCCACGATCCGTCGATCGCCTGGCCCGAACAGCGCACCCTGCTGCCGGCCGGCGAGATCCGGATCGAGCGGCTCTCCCCGGACTCCGCGAAGTGGGAGCGCCAGGTCTTCGACCCGACCAGGGTGGCGCCCGGCGTCGAGCTTTCGGACGACACCGTGCTGGCGTTCCGGCCCCACGCCTACTCGGTCTCCGCGGAAAGACGGCTGAGCGCCGGCCCCGGCCCCGGCCCGGCGCGATAACACGTCACCGGTGCTCGTGACCGCGGGTGCCGCTCAGGCCGCCGTCACCCGGCTGCCGGGCGCCGCGGACCTCATCAAGCGGCCGAGAACGACCGCGTGCTCGGCGAATCGCTCGTAGACGCGGCTCAACGCGGCGATGTCCGTCGGCTCGCGGAGGGTCGCCAGGAGGCGGCGCAGGTCGGCCAGGTCGTCCTCCACCCCGATCGACGCGCGGGCGTGCCCGTCGTCGGCGGCGGCCAGTTCCACCAGCCACACGGCGAGCCGGCCCAGCTCGACGAAGGCCGGGGTCAGCGCGTGCGGCACCACCGGGTGCGGGTAGGCGCGCTGGACGGCCCGCGCGACCTGGAGGACGAGCCCGCTCAGCCGCTCCAGCTCGGTCAGCGCGTGGATCGCCGCGAGCACCGACACGGCCGGCGCCCGCAGCGCCAGGACCGTGTGCACGCGGCGGGCCAGCTCGTCGCGCTCCCAGTCGAGCCGGACCGAATCGGCCACGATGTCGTCCGCCAGCGCCACGTCGGCTTCCTCGAGGGCGACGGTCGCGCGCTCCATCGCGGCCGCGGTCGCCCGGGTCAGCCGCACCAGGTCGGCGGCGGCGGATTCGGGGCTGGGCGTGGTGCGCATGCCTCCACACTGTCCATCCGGGACAGCCCGCGTCCAGCACTTTGACGGGAATTCAACGCGCTGGTCTCCACGGCATGGCCCGCACCCGCCTCTACCGCGACGGGGTCCTCGTCGCCGAGGACTTCCCGGCCGCGGACGTCTCCGACCACCTCGCCGACCCGGCCGCCACCGTCTGGCTCGACCTGTGCGCCCCCACCGAGGCGGACCTCGCCACGATCAGCGAGGAGCTCTCGCTGCACAAGCTGGCGGTCGAGGACGTCGTGCAGGACCACCAGCGGCCCAAGGTGGACCGGTACGACACGCACTCCTTCCTCACCGCCTACGCGGTGCGGCTCGACATCGGGACCGGCGACCTCGAAGCGGTCGAACTGGACGCGTTCGTCACCGACCGCGCGCTCGTGACCGTCCGGGAGAACGACGACTTCGACATCACCGAGGTCCTCACCCGCTGGGACGCCACGGCCGAGCTGGCCAAGAGCGGCGTCGGCTACCTCCTGCACGGGCTGCTCGACTACGTCGTCGACAGCCACTTCGAGGCCGTGCAGTCCCTCGACGAACAGATCGAGGCCCTCGAGGACCTCGTCTTCGACGACGACGTCGACCACCGCGAGATGCACCGCCGCTCCCTGCACCTGCGCAAGAGCCTGGTCCGGCTCCGGCGGGTCGTGCTGCCGATGCGCGAGGTCGTCAACTCGCTGATGCGCCGCGACCACCACGTCTGCGACAGCGAGCTGATGCCGTACTACCAGGACGTCTACGACCACGTGCTGCGCGCGTCGGAATGGACGGAGTCGCTGCGCGAGCTCATCACGACGATCCGCGAAACCCAGCTGAACCTCCAGGCGAACCGCCTCAACACGATCATGAAGAAGGTGACCGGCTGGGCGGCGATCATCGCGGTGCCCACCGCGATCACCGGCTTCTACGGCCAGAACATCCCTTACCCGGGTGTCGACCGGCCGTGGGGCTTCTGGGTCTCCACGGTCGCCATCGTCGTCTTCTCCGCCGGGCTCTACGTGTTGTTCAAGCGCCGGGACTGGCTCTGACGGTCGATTAGAACGTTCTAAGACCGGAAGCCGTGACCCTTGTCACCTCGAGGCCAGGCGTTATATCGTTGCGCGGCACCGGTATTGAAACGATTCAAGAGCTTCCCAACGGAGGGACAGCGATGAGGTCGCGTGTAGCGGGAGTCTCGGCCGTGCTGGTCGTGATGCTGGCCGTGTCCGGTCTGGGAACGGCTCCGGTCCTGGCCGACCCGGGCGGGCACGCCGCCCGGGCGAAGGGCCTGGACGTCGGAGCCCTGACGGTCGAGCACCAGGCGGACCCGCTCGGCGTCGACGTGGCCCGGCCCCGGCTCGGCTGGGAGCTGAACTCGGACGTGGCCGGGGCCCAGCAGGCGGCCTACCAGGTGCAGGTGTCCTCGGCGCCGAACCGGACGGGCGACGTGTGGGACAGCGGCCGGGTGTCCTCGGCGAAGTCGTTCGACGTCGCCTACGCCGGCGCCGGGCTGCGGTCGCGCACGCGGTACTACTGGCGCGTCCGCGTCTGGGACGCCAGTGGCCGGGCGTCGGACTGGAGCGACGCCGCGTGGTTCGAGACGGCGTTCCTGACCGGCGCCGACTTCCACGGCGACTGGATCGGGGCGCGCGCGGAGCCGGTCACCACTTCGCTGCAGGGCACGAACTGGATCTGGTACCCCCAGGGCAATCCGGCGGACTCCGCGCCGGTCGGCACCCGGTACTTCCGGCGGGCGTTCGACCTGCCGGCCGGCGCCACGGTCACGGCGGCCCACATCCAGCTCACCGCCGACGACAACTTCGTCCTGTACCTCAACGGCAAGCAGGTCGCGAGCTCGCCGGCGGTCGCCGACTCGTGGCGGACGGCTGTCGACGTCGACCTCACCGCCGACCTGCGACCCGGGCGGAACGTGCTCGCGGTCCAGGCCGCCAACGCCCAGCCCGGCCCGTCCGGGCTCGTCGGCAAGCTGCACGTCGAGACGTCGGCGGGGGCGCCGCTCGACATCGTCACCGACACCGCCTGGAAGTCGTCCGACACGAACACCACCGGGTGGCAGCAGCCGGACTTCGACGACTCGGCGTGGCCGGCCGCGCTGGTGGCCGCCGCCTACGGCTCGGGCCCGTGGGGCACCTCGGTCACGGCGACGACACCGCCGGAACCGTTGCTGCGCAAGGACTTCACGGCGGCCAAGCAGATCAGGTCCGCACGGGCGTACGTCGCCGGTCTCGGGTACTACAAGCTCTACCTCAACGGCCGCCGGGTCGGCGACCACGAGCTGGACCCGGCGTTCACCGTCTACGACAAGACGGATCTCTACGCGACGTACGACGTGACCCAGGCCCTGCGGTCCGGTGCCAACGCGATCGGCGTGAGCCTGGGACGCGGTTACTACGCGATGACGAACCCCGACGAGTGGCTGAGCTCGCCGTGGCACGGTGAACCGAAGCTGAAGCTCGAGCTCGACGTCACCTACACGGACGGCACGAGCGGGCGCGTCGTCAGCGACGGCAGCTGGACCCTCGCCGACGGGCCCACCACCTCGGAATCGTTGTGGTTCGGCGAAACCCACGACGCCCGGCTCGAGCAGCCGGGCTGGAACGACACCGGGTTCGACGCCTCCGCCTGGCGCCCCGCGCGCGTCGTCCCGGCGCCCGCGGGAGCGCTGCGGGCGCAGTCGTTCCCGCCGATCAAGGTGACCGACACGCTCGGGACCGGCAAGGTGACCACCCCCGTCCCCGGGACGACGGTGCACGACTTCGGCAGCCCGACCGCGGGCTGGGCCGGGGTCGGGCTGCGCGGACCGGCCGGTGCCCAGGTGACGATCACCTACGGCGAGAAGCTGAAGGCCGACGGCACCGTCGACAACATCGGCGGTTTCGGGATGCAGCTGCAGAAGTACATCTACATCCTCAAGGGCGGCGGGCCGGAGACGTTCACGCCGAGCTACTCCTACGCCGGGTTCCAGTACGTCCAGGTCGCCGCGCCCGCGGGCGTCACCGTCGATTCGGTGACCGGGCAGCGCGTCCACACGGCGGTCGCCAAGACCGGTGACTTCACCAGCTCGAGCGACCTGCTCAACCGCTACCACGCGGCCGAGGCGAACACGATCCTCAACAACCTGCACTCGGTGCCGACCGACACCCCGATGTACGAGAAGCGGCCCTACACCGCCGACGCCTTCCTGGCCGCCGACGCCGCCATCGGCAGCTTCGACATGGAGAACTTCTACGAGAACTGGATGCGGGCCCACCGGGACGACCAGACGCCGGAGGGGAACATCGGCCAGACCGTGCCGGGCACCGTCGGGGCCAAGCAGGTGATCGACCCGGTCTGGTCCGCGAGCTTCGTGCTCGTCGACTGGGATCTCTACTGGTACTACGGCGACCTCCAGCCGCTCGCGGACAACTACGAGGCGATGAAGGCGTGGCTCGGGTTCTTCGAGAAGAACATCGCCAAGACCGGCTACATCTACACCGGCAGCAGCTACGCCGACTGGCTCGCGCCCGGGTTCGCCCAGCCGCCCGAGGGCGCGCGGCTCGCCGGCACCGCCTACCTCCACAAGACCACCACGACGATGGCGGAGATCGCGCGCGCCCTCGGGCACAACGACGACGCGTCGCGCTTCGACCAGCTCGCCGGCACGATCGCGAACGCGTTCAACGCCAAGTTCTTCGACGCCTCGAAGGGCGCGTACTTCGACGATCCCGCGGCGGGCTACCGCCAGACCAGCAACCTGCTGCCGCTGAGCCTCGGCATCGTGCCGGCAGCGGCCCGCGCCGGCGTCGTCGCGAACCTCGTCGGCGACATCAAGGGGCGGGGCGTCCACCTGAACACCGGTGCGCTGGGCACGAAGCTCATCCTCCCGGTGCTGACCGAAACGGGGAACTCGGAGCTCGCCTACAGCGTCGCGACGAACCCGACCTACCCCGGCTGGGGTTACTGGTTCCAGGCGCTGGGCGCCACGACGATGTGGGAGGAGTGGCAGGCCGGGTCGCGATCCCACCAGCACGCCTTCATGGGCACCGTCGACGACTGGCTGTACCAGGACGTCGCGGGGATCGAGCCCGCGGCGCCGGGCTACACGAAGGTCAAGATCCAGCCCGCCCCCGTGGGCGACCTGCGGCAGGCCTCGGCCTACGTCGACTCCCCGCTCGGCCAGGTGCGCTCGGACTGGACCCGGGACCGCGACCGCTTCACGCTGCGGGTCGGCGTGCCCGTCGGCGCGACGGGTGAGGTCTTCGTCCCGGTCGGCCGGGGACAGCGGGTCGACGCGCCGGCCGGCGCGACGGCGGAAGGCACGCAGAACGGCTACGCCCGCTACCGGGTCGGCTCCGGGACCTACGAGTTCCGGGCCGGCTAGTCCAGGGTGGCGATGCCGGCCAGGAAGATGTCGAGGCCGGCGAGGAACTGCTGGCGGTCGTCGTGCTCGCGCAGCTGCGTGATCGACGCGTGCACGAACGGGTACCGGGCCGGGTCCACCTGCGCCCACTGCGCGGCGGCGTTGTCCAAAAAGGACGCTCGATCCGTCTCGGTGCCGGCCAGGTACCGGGCGTTGGCGGCGTTCTGCACGGCGACACCGAGGACGTAGTTCACGAGCGTGCCGGCCGCGTCGAAGCGCGCCCGTTCCGGGACCGCGAGCGCGTCGAGCAGCCGGGCGATGCTCTCGTAGAAGTCCAGCAGGGCGGGCCGCCACGGCTGCCGGGAGAGCTCGGCCCCGACCCAGGGGTGCGCGTCGACCGCGTCGAACAGGCCGAGGGCGAGGCGGCGCAGGGTTTCGCGCGGGTCCCCGTCGAGGGCCGCGCCGGACAGCACCCGGGTGATGACGTCGTCGGTGGCGGCGGCGAGCAGGTCGCCCTTGTCCGCGACGTGGTGGTAGATCGCGCCGTAGCCGGTGCTCAGGCGGACGGTCAGCGCGCGCAGCGTCAACGCGCTCTCGCCGCCGCCGTCCAGGAGCTCGGTCGCGGTCTCGATGATCAGTTCCCGGGACAGGCTGTCCGTGCGCCGGGGGGAGCGCGGCGCGGTTTTCTTGCCCATGGTCGTCATCATCGCATGACTGGATCGCCACTCCAAACCCGTGCTAGCTTGTTGGAGTGACGATCCAATCCGACTCCGGAGGAACCATGACAACCCCGGTCACGATCATCGGTGCAGGTCTCGGCGGCCTGGTGCTGTCCCGTGTGCTGCACACCCACGGCATCCCGTCCGTGGTTTACGAAGCGGAATCGTCGCCGTCGGCGCGCACGCAGGGCGGGCTGCTCGACATCCGCGACTACAACGGCCAGCCGGCACTGGAGACGGCGGGCCTGACCAAGGAGTTCCGCGAACTCGTCCTGGCGGGACGCCAGGCGCTGCGGCTGCTGGATCGGGACGGGCACGTCCTGCTCGAAGTGCCCGACGACGGCACCGGCGGCAATCCCGAGGTGCAGCGCGGTGAACTGCGGCAGCTGCTGCTCGACTCGCTCCCGGCCGGCACCGTCCACTGGGGACACAAGGTCGGCGGCGTCCGCAGCCTCGGCGACGGCCGCCACGAGGTGACCTTCGCCGACGGCAGCACCGTCACCACGAGCCTGCTCGTCGGCGCGGACGGCGCCTGGTCCCGGGTCCGGCCGCTGCTGTCCGCCGCGACCCCCGAGTACACCGGCATCGGGTTCGTCGAGACCCACCTGTTCGACGGCGACCACCGGCACCCGACCAGCGCGAAGACCGTCGGCGGCGGCGCGATGATGGTGCTGGAGCCGGGAAAGGGGATCCTCGCCCACCGGGAGCGCGGCGGGAACCTGCACACCTGGGTGATGCTCGCGCGGTCGCGGGAGTGGTTCGCGGGCATCGACTTCACCGATCCCGCCCTGGCTTTCGAGGCCACCGCCCGGATCGTGAAGGAGTTCGACGGCTGGGCGCCGGAGCTCACCACGCTGGTCACCGCCGGCGAGACCGCGCCCGTCCTGCGCACCATCCACACCCTGCCCGCCGAGCACCGGTGGGACCGCACCCCCGGCGTCACCCTGCTCGGCGACGCCGCGCACCTCACGGTCCCCAACGGCGAAGGCGCCAACCTGGCCATGTACGACGGCGCCGAGCTGGGCCGGGCCATCGCCGCGCACCCCGGCGACGTCGAGACCGCGCTCGCCGACTACGAGCAGGCCATGTTCCCGCGCAGCGCCGCGGCCGCCGCCGAGGCTCCCGACCTCTACGTGATGCTGGGCGAGGGCACGCCCCACACCCTGATCAACACCGTCACCGGCAGCTGATCGCCGAAATCGCCGCCCGCCCCGCCGAACCGGTCTGAACCCACCGCGCGAAACGGTATTTTTCCCGGCACGAGGGGTTCAGCCACGGTTGATTTGCGGCAATTGTCACGACGTTCATTGATCACGGCGGATTGTGTTACCTCGTACACTCGAAAGCGGCGAAGGCGAACACGGCTGGGCTATGCTCATTTCGAGACGAACTCCGTAAGTTCGTCCCCATGTCGCGCATCCGTTTCGTATTCGCAGCCGCAGTACTGGCCGCCCTGCTCGTTCCGCCCGGCACCGCCGGCGCGGCGAAAGCGCCGACGCCGGGGCCGGTGTGCGACCACCAGCCGGTCGCGAACACCACGGCGCCGGCCGGTGCCGTCGTGATCGACCCGGCGGTGCCCGGCGACCTCTACCACAAGACGCAGGATTCCCCGGCGGGCACGACGTTCTGGCTCCCGCCGGGCACGCACACCCTCGCCACCGACCCGTTCGGCCAGGTCATCCCCAAGGACGGCGACGTCTACCTCGGCGCGCCGGGCGCCGTGCTCGACGGGCAGCGGGTCAACCTGGCCGCCTTCACCCAGCAGGCGAAGGACGTCACGATCCGCGGCCTGACCGTCCAGAACTTCGTGCCGCCGCAGGACCAGGGTGTCGTCAACCACGATTCGGGCGAGCACTGGACCATCGAGAACACGACCGTGCAGAACAACGCCGGTGCCGGGCTGATGGCCGGTGCCCGGCAGGTGGTGCGGCACAGCTGCCTGCGGAACAACGGGCAGTACGGCATGAACGCCTACCGTTCGGACAACACGATCACCGGGCTGGTCGTCGAAAGCAACGAAATCGCCGGAAACAACACCGACGACTGGGAAACCCGCGTGCCCGGCTGCGGCTGCAGCGGCGGAATCAAGTTCTGGGCAGTCAACAAGGCCGACGTCCGCGGGAACTGGGTGCACGACAACCGCGGGGCCGGCCTGTGGGCCGACACCAACAACAACGACTTCCTCGTCGAGCACAACCTCATCGAAAACAACGACGCCGAAGGCATGTTCTACGAGATCAGCTACAACCTGATCTTCCGCGACAACGTCCTGCGGCGCAACGCGCTCGTCTCCGGCAAGCTGAAGTCCGACCGGGGTGACAACTTCCCCGTCGCCGGCTTGTACCTCTCGGAATCCGGTGGCGAGCGGCGGGTGCCGGCCCGGACCCACCTGATCGACGTCCACGACAACACGTTCGAGGACAACTGGTCCGGCATCACGGCGTGGGAGAACTCCGACCGGTTCTGCAACAGCCCCGCCAACACGTCCAGCAACACCTGCACCAAGCTGGTCGCCGACCGCACGCTGTGTTCCGCGCCCGGCATCGCCACCCGGCCGCTCTACGACGACTGCCGCTGGAAGACCCAGCTCGTCGAGGTGCACGACAACACGTTCCGGTTCGACCCGGCCCACGTCGGCTGCACCACCGGCCTCTGCGGCCGGATGGCGCTGCTGGCCAACTACGGCACCTACCCGTCCTGGTCGCCCTACCAGGGCACGGTCGTCCAGGACGCGATCACCCACGACCAGGGCAACTACTGGTTCAGCAACGCCTACTACGGCCCGTGGACCTTCGTCGCGGGCGACACCTCCCGCTCGCTGACCGCCCAGCAGTGGCAGTCGACGCCCTGGGACCAGGACGACTGCGCCTCCTTCGACGGGGTCGCCGGCCCCTGCTGACCTGATCCCACCCGCCTGACGCGGCGGCGCCCGGACCGCATCTTCGCCCGGGCGCCGCCGCTTCGTCGATACCAGCCGGTGTATATCGTCGGCGTATCCGAAGCCGGATACGGGACGGCAACACCGCGGCGCCTTGACTGGGACCATGACCCACACGTCCTGGTCCTCCGCCTCGGCCGTCCCGGCGCTGGGTGTCACGGTCTACGGGTGCGAGCCGGACGAGGCCGTCCTGTTCCGGGAGCTGGCGCCGCGCTTCGGAGTCGAGCCCACCATCACCGGCGCGGCCGTGTCCGAAGCCAACGCCGGCCTCGCCTCCGGGAACCGGTGCGTGAGCGTCGGTCACAAGACGCCCGTCACCCGCGCCGCCCTCCTCGCGCTCGGCCGGGCCGGCGTGGCGTACCTCTCGACGCGGAGCGTCGGCTTCGACCACATCGACGTCGGTTACGCGGAGAGCGTCGGGATTTCCGTCGAGAACGTGACTTATTCGCCCGACGGCGTGGCCGACTTCACCGTGATGCTGCTGCTGATGGCGGTGCGCAACGCACGCTCCACCCTCCGGCGCGCGGACGTCCACGACTACCGGCTGGACGACGTCCGGGGCAAGGAGCTGCGCGACCTGACCGTCGGGGTGGTGGGCACCGGGCGCATCGGCACGGCGGTCATGGACCGGCTGCGGGGTTTCGGGTGCCGCCTATTGGCGTACGACAGCCGCCCCAAGGACTTCGTCGACTACGTCTCGCTCGACGAACTGCTGCTGCAAAGCGACGTCGTCACGCTCCACACCCCGCTCACCGCGGAAACCCACCACCTTCTCGACGCCCGGCGCATCGGGCGGATGAAGCGCGGGGCGTTCGTCGTCAACACCGGACGCGGTTCCCTCGTCGACACCGAAGCCCTTGTCACAGCCCTGGAAAGCGGCGAACTGGGCGGTGCGGCACTGGACGTCCTCGAAGGCGAAGAAGGCATCTTCTACGCCGACTTCCGGAACAAAACCGTTGACAGCAAACAGCTGTTGCGGCTGCGGGAACTGCCGAACGTGCTCATCAGCCCGCACACGGCCTACTACACCGACCGCGCGCTGCGCGACACCATCGAAAACTCCCTCGTCAACTGCCGGAAGTTCGTCAGTGGAAAGCAGCATTGGATATGAGAATCGGCATCCTCTTCGGGGGCGCTTCGGAAGAGCATCCCGTCTCCGTCAAGTCCGCGCGCACGGTCGCGGAGAACCTGGACCCCGGGAAGTACGAGCCGTTCTGGATCGGGATCACGAAGTCCGGCGCCTGGAAGCTCTGCGACGGCCCGGACGAAGGCTGGGAAAATGGCCGGCCCGTCGTGCTCTCGCCAGACCGGGACGTCCGCGGGCTGCTCGTCCTGGAGGACGGGAAGTACGAGACGATCGGCCTGGACGTCGTGCTGCCGGTGCTGCACGGCAAGCGCGGCGAGGACGGCGCGATCCAGGGGCTGCTGGAGCTGTCCGGTATCCCCTACGCCGGCTGTGACATCCAGAGTTCCGCGCTGTGCATGGACAAGTCGCTGGCCTACACCATCGCCGGCAGCGCCGGAATCGCCACACCGAACTTCCGGACGGTCACCGCGGACGACCACCTCGACCCCGTCGGGCTCACCTATCCCGTCTTCGTGAAGCCGGCGCGTTCGGGGTCGTCGTTCGGCGTCAGCAAGGTGTCCCGTAGCGAAGAACTCGCGGGCGCGGTGGAGATCGCCCGGCAGTACGACTCGAAGGTGCTGGTCGAGGAGGCCGTCGCCGGCAGCGAGGTCGGCTGCGCCATCCTGGGGAACGACGCGGACCTGGTCGCGGGCGAGGTGGACCACATCGCGCTGTCGCACGGTTTCTTCCGGATCCACCAGGAGAGCACGCCCGAAAGCGGCTCCGAGAACTCGACCCCGATCGTTCCCGCGGACATCCCGGCGGAGGCGCGCGCCCTCGTCCAGGAGACGGCGAAAGCCGTGTACCGCGCCCTGGGCTGCGGCGGGCTGGCGCGGGTGGACCTGTTCCTCACCGACGACGGGACGGTCGTCCTCAACGAGGTCAACACCTTGCCCGGCCTGACGTCCTACAGCCGGTACCCGAGGATGATGGCGGCGGCGGGGTTGCCGCTCTCCGAGGTGATCGACCGGCTGGTTTCCCTGACCCTGACCGGAAAACTCCGATGAAGGACTTCGGCTACGTCGACGAGTTGGTACCCGGAATACGCTGGGACGCCAAGTACGCCACGGCGGACAACTTCACCGGCGCGCCGGTGGCCGGCTACCTGACCAACCGGATCGTCGGCACGACGGCCTTGGGCGCGGCGCTGGAGAACGCGCAGGAGAAGGCCGAGTCCCTGGGCTTCGGCCTGCTGCTGTGGGACGGCTACCGCCCGCAACGCGCGGTGGACTGCTTCCTGCGCTGGGCGCGGCAGCCGGAAGACGGCCGGACGAAGGCGAAGCACTACCCGAACATCGACCGCGCCGAGATGTTCACCCGCGGGTACGTGGCGGCCCGGTCGGGCCACAGCCGGGGCAGCACCGTCGACCTGACGCTCCACGACCTGGCCACCGGCGAACCCGTGCCGATGGGCGGCGGGCACGACCTGATGGACGTGGTCTCGCACCACGACGCGCCGGGCGTCCCGCCGGCCGCCGCGGCCCACCGCCATCACCTTCGGTCCCTCATGGAGTCGTGCGGGTTCACCGCGTACGCAGCCGAGTGGTGGCACTACACCCTGAACGACGAACCGCATCCGGACACGTACTTTGACTTTCCCGTCACCTAGCCGCGTCGTGGTCGCCGGCGGCCACTCGGCCGGGCACATCGAACCGGCGATGAACTTCGCCGACGCGGTGCGCCGGCTGGAGCCCGCCGCGGAGATCACCGCGCTCGGCACCGTCCGCGGCCTGGACACCACGCTCGTCCCGGCCCGCGGCTACCCGCTCGAACTCATCCCGCCGGCACCGCTGCCGCGCGCGCTGAACCGGGCCCTGCTGCGGACGCCCGGCAGGCTGCGCGGCGCGGTGCTGGCGGCCGGGGCGGTGCTCGACCGCGTGCGGGCCGACGTCGTGGTCGGCTTCGGCGGTTACCTGGCCATGGCGGCGTATCTCGCCGCGCACGGCCGGGGCCTGCCGATCGTCGTGCACGAGGCGAACGCCCGGCCCGGGGTGGCCAACCGGCTGGCGGCCCGGCTGACGACGCACGTGTTCACCGCCGCGCCGGGCGTCCGGCTGGCCCACGCGACCGCCGTCGGGATCCCGCTGCGGCCGTCGATCACCGGGCTCGACCGCCCGGCGCTGCGCGACGCGGCCCGGCGGCGGTTCGGCCTGCGCCCCGGCGGCCCGGTCCTGCTGGTCACCGGCGGTTCGCAGGGCGCCGGGGTGATCAACGCCGCGGTGTCCGGCGCGGCCCCGGCGCTGCGAAAAGCCGGGGTGCAGGTGCTGCACGTCACCGGGCCGCGGCACACCGTCGAGGTGCCGGACGGCGACCCGCCCTACGTCGTCGTTCCGTACGTGGACGAGATGCACCACGCGTACGCCGCGGCCGACTTCGCGGTCTGCCGCTCGGGCGCGATGACGTGCGCCGAACTGGCCGCGGTCGGCCTGCCGGCCGCGTACGTCCCGCTGCCCCTGCGCGGCGGCGAGCAACGGCTGAACGCCCAGCCGGTGGTCGCAGCCGGTGGCGGGCTGCTCGTCTCCGACGCCGACCTGGACCCGGCCTGGATCGAGACCGCGCTGATCCCGGTGCTCACCGATCCCGCCCGGATCAC
>NZ_JBICSQ010000015.1:0-104348 GCF_043197175.1 Amycolatopsis sp. NPDC049252 | reverse complement strand
ACAGCGATGTCGGCACGGGCGTCCGCGACCGGCACCCCCGACGCAGGCGACGTCCTGGCCCGCCACGTGCTCACCACCATCGCCGAGCGGCGCGGGGCAGCCTGAACCGGTGTCCGGTGACGCAGCGGGACCGCGGCGGCGATGTCGGCGCGCGCGACGCCGGCCTGGATCGAGACCACGCTGATCCCGGTGCTCACCGATCCCGCCCGGATCACAGCGATGTCGGCACGGGCGTCCGCGACCGGCACCCCCGACGCAGGCGACGTCCTGGCCCGCCACGTGCTCACCACCATCGCCGAGCGGCGCGGGTCAGCCTAGGTGGGCAGCTGCACCGTGACCCGCAGTCCGCCGCCGGGCCGGGCGGTCAGGTTGAGGATGCCGTCGTGGGCCCGGGTGATGCTCCGGACGATGGCCAGGCCCAGACCGACGCCGCCGTGGTCGTTGCGGATGCGTTCGGCGCCGCGCTGGAACGGCTCGGTGAGGGTCGAGACCAGCTGCGGGGTGAGTTTGTCGCCGGTGTTCTCGACGGTCAGCACGACGAACCCGGGACGGACGGCCGTGTCGATCTGCACGGTGCCGTCTTCGGGGCGGTTGTGGACGATGGCGTTGTGCAGGAGGTTCGTCGTCAGCTGCAGCAGGAGCGCGGGTGAGCCCCCGACCGGCGTCATGTCCCCGGACGTCCGGACCGTGACACCCCGCTTCTCCGCCAGGGGCAGCAGGGTTTCGGCGGCTTCCTCCGCGACGAGGGACAGGTCGACGCGCTCCGGGGTGAACGAGCGCTGGCCGCTGCGGCTGAGCAGGAGCAGCGCCTCGGTCAGCTCGATCGCGCGGGTGTTGACCGTGTGGAGGCGCTCGACGAGCTCGCCGCTGGGGCCGCCGGGATCCCTGCGGGCCACCTCGAGCAGGGCCTGCGTGGCCGCCAGCGGGGTGCGCAGCTCGTGGGAGGCGTTCGCCGCGAACCTCCGCTGCTCGCCGACGTGCGCTTCGAGCCGCGCGAGCATGGCGTCGAAGCTGTCGGCCAGTTCGCGGAACTCGTCGCTGCGGCCCTCCAGGTTGATCCGGTGGGAGAGCGAGCCGCTCGCGGACATCCGGGTGGCGGCGGTGATCCGGACCAAGGGGCCGAGCATCCGGCCGGCGAGTAGCCACCCGCCCAGCAGGCCGAACACCAGCAGGAACCCCGCCACCGCGGCCGCCCGCGGCAGGAACACGTGCAGGAGCGTCGACCGGACCGGGAAAACGCCGTTGAGCGCGGTGCTGTCGGGGACGTAGAGCATCGCCCGGTCGGGGACGTACCGCAGGAGGAACACCCACACCGCGGCCAGCAGCAGAGCCCCCGCGACCATGAGGAACCCGGCGTAGCTGAGGGTCAGCTTGAGGCGGACGCTCAGCCCCGGCGCCCTATTCACCCTCGCCCCCGGTCCCGATGCGGTAGCCGACCCCCGCCACCGTGGCGATCAGCCAGGGTTCGCCGAGCCGCTTGCGCAGGGTCGAGACCGTGATGCGGACGGCGTTGGTGAACGGGTCGGCGTTCTCGTCCCAGGCCCGCTCCAGCAGCTCCTCGGCGCTGATCACCCCGCCTTCGGCGGCGACGAGCACCTCGAGCACGGCGAACTGCTTCCTGGTCAGCGCGACGTAGCGGCCGTCGCGGTAGACCTCGCGGCGGAACGGGTCCAGCCGCAGGCCCGCGATCTCCCGCACCGGCGGCCGGTTGTGCGCCCGCCGCCGGTCGAGGGCCCGGAGCCGGAGCACGAGCTCCTGGAGCGCGAACGGCTTGGTGAGGTAGTCGTCGGCGCCGAGCTCGAACCCGGTGGCCTTGTCGTCGAGCCGGTCGGCGGCGGTGAGCATGAGGATCGGCAGGCCGCTGCCGGAGGCCACGATGTGCTCGGCGATCTCGTCACCGGAGGGGCCGGGGACGTCGCGGTCGAGCACGGCGATGTCGTAGGCGTTGACGCCCAGCAGCGCCAGCGCCGTGTCACCGTCACCGGCGATGTCGGCGGCGATCGCTTCGAGGCGCAGCCCGTCACGGATGGCTTCGGCCAGATAAGGCTCGTCCTCGACGATCAGCACGCGCATCCTCCGATGCTAGGAGGCGCCGCATATCGCCCGCATATCCGAAGCCGGATACGGGACGGCAACACCGCGCGCCCTTGGCTGGTGGCATGCCCGACTTCGAACCCGCCGTCCGGCAGGCCCTCGGCCCGGCCCACGGCGCCGTCCCCGTCCCCGTGCCGGTCTTCGACGACGAGACCCCGGCCGTGGCCAACCTCCATCCCGCGCTGCTCGGTGCCCTGCGCCGCGCGGCAGCGGACGCCGCACGCGACGGCGTCGGATTCGTCGTCAACGGTGGCTGGCGATCGCCGGAGTACCAGGAACAGCTGCTCCACGACGCCGTCTCGAAGTACGGCTCGGCCGAGGAGGCGGCCCGCTGGGTGGCCACCCCCGCCACGTCGGCGCACGTGCGGGGCGACGCGGTCGACGTCGGGCCCGCCGACGCGCGGGCCTGGCTGTCCGAGCACGGCGCCCGGTACGGGCTGTGCCAGATCTACCGCAACGAACCCTGGCACTACGAGCTGCGCCCGGAGGCCGTGACCGGCGGCTGCCCGCCCCTGTACCCCGACCCGACGCACGATCCGAGGATGCGGCGGTGACTACGGCAAATGACCGATGGTCAAGCGGGGCGTTTTCGGGCACGGTGGGAGGTTCAGGTCATTCGAGCCGAGGGAGGCCGGCGTGCCTCGTCGCCGCGTGCCCGAATCCGCCACCGAAGGCCAGGCCGGACGGATCTTCCTGCCCGTGATGCTGGTCCTGTTCGGGCTGGGCACGGCCGTTCTCCTGGTCGCCCGGATCCTCGTGCTGGTGGGCGAGCTGGACCACGGGGACGAGACGTCGCCGTGGTTCGTGCTCGCGCTGCTCGCCTCCGCGGTGCAGCTGATCGGCGTGCTCGCCGTCGCCGTCCGGCGGCGCTGGGGCGCGAAGATCCTGGCGGGGGCGTTCCTCGCGGAGGTGCTGCTCGACCTCGGGCAGGTCACCGGCGCGAGCGCGCTGCTGATCATCGCCAAGATCCTCGTCGCCGGCCTGCTCGCCGCCGCCGTCCTCGTCCGCTGGGACGACCTGGCCGCCTGACCGCTCAGTCCTTTTAGGATAGTCCGTCGCGGGCGGCCTCGATCGTGGCGTGCGCCGGGAAAAAGGCATCCAGGCCGATCAGCTTCAGGCTGCGCTGCAGCTGGCGGGGCACGCCGACGAGCGCGATCACGGCGTCGGCGGCCAGGGCGAGGTTGCGCGCGGCCAGCAGCGCCGAGATGCCGCTCGAGTCGCAGAACGCCAGCGCGGACAGGTCGACGACCAGCTGCTCGCCGCGGTGCGGGGTCAGCGCCTGGATCGCCTTCAAGGCGGTGGGGGCGGTGGCGGCGTCCAGCTCGCCGGTGAACGCGAGGACCGGGCCGGCGGGCTCCGTGCGCGTGGCGGTCGTGAAGCCCGGGGTCACGATGCCGTCTCCGAGGGGATGCTCAACGCGAGGAGGGCCGTGTCGTCCTCGACGCCGTCACCGAAGCTCGTCAGCAGGCCCTTCAATGCCGCCGTCACCGCCGGTGCCGTGGTCGGGGCGGGAGTCCTGAGGAACTCCCGCAGCTCCTCTTCGCTGTAGCGGGCCCGGCCGGACGACGTGCGGGCTTCGGTGAGGCCGTCGCTGTAGAGCAGCAGCGTGTCGCCGGGCGCCAGACGCAGGCCGACCTTGGTGAACCGGGCGTCGGGCACCGCGCCGACCAGCATGCCGCCCGGCGTGCCGACGAACTCGACGGTGCCGGCCGCCCGGATGAGGAGCGACGGCGGGTGCCCGCCGCCGGCCAGGGTGATCACGCAGCCGCCGGCTTCGGGGGTGAGCGAGCCGTAGACGACCGTGCAGTACCGCGGGTCGGTGCCGCGGAACTCCTGGTTCAGCACGGTGTTGAGGTTGCGCAGCACGCCGACCGGATCGGGGTCGTAGACGGCGGCGGCGCGCAGCGTGTAGCGGACCAGGGACGTCACGGCGGCCGCGACGGCGCCCTTGCCGGAGACGTCGCCGAGGAAGAAGCCCCAGGTGCCGCCGGTGAGCGGGAACAGGTCGTAGAAGTCGCCGCCGACCTCGTCGGCGGAGGCGGGGTGGTAGTGGGCGGCGACCTCCATGCCGGGCACCGCCGGCAGCGCCGGCGGGAGGAGGGTGCGCTGCAGGATGGCCGCGAGCCCGCGCGCCCGGTCGCGTTCGAGGTCGGCTTGGCGACGGGCGCGCAGCAGTTCCTCTTCGTAGGCGCGGCGGTCACGGGCGTCGAAGATCGTGCTGCGGATCAGCTGGGCGGTGCCGTCCGCGCCGTTCTTGACCGTCGAGGTCACGAGCACCGGCAGCCGGGTCCCGCCGGCGGTGCGCAGCTCCA
Source organism: Amycolatopsis sp. NPDC049252 (assembly GCF_043197175.1). Taxonomy (NCBI): domain Bacteria; kingdom Bacillati; phylum Actinomycetota; class Actinomycetes; order Pseudonocardiales; family Pseudonocardiaceae; genus Amycolatopsis; species Amycolatopsis sp. NPDC049252. The sequence continues at coordinate 99,942 of NZ_JBICSQ010000015.1, read as the reverse complement.
GGGCCAGGCCGCCGGCCTCGCCGTGCATCGCCAGCATCGGCGCGATGTGGGTCTCGTGGTAGATCCGGCCGCCGACGGTCAGCAGGTCGGCGAACCGCCGCCGCCCGACCAGTTCTTCGCGGCGGTGGCCCAGCCAGCCGAGCAACGTGGTGTTGATCTTCGCGATGGTGCCGTCCATCAGCGTCGAGAGGTACCCGCACGGGGCGTGCTCGTAGAGGTCCTCGGCGCTGTCTTCGAGCAGGGCCGGGAACGCGTCCCCGACCGTGTCCTCGCTGCTGCCGTCGGCGTCCCCCGCCTCGCACATCACCGCGGGCTCGCGAACGCCAGGATCGCTTCGGCGGTCGCTTCCGGCGCGCTGAGCTGAGGGCAGTGCCCGGTCGCGTCGAGCGTCACCAGGGCGCTGCCGTCGATCTGCTCGTGCACGAACCGGCCGACCTCCGGTGGCGCGATGGCGTCCTGGGCGGTCTGGATCACCAGCGTGGGCACCGCGACCCGCGGCAGGTCGGCGCGGTTGTCGGACAGGAACGTGGCGCGGGCGAACACCCGCGCGATCACCGGGTCGGTGCGGCAGAAGCTGTCGGTCAGCTCGCCGCCGAGCTCGGGTCGCTCGGGGTTGCCCATGATGACCGGCGCCATGGCCGCCGACCAGCCCAGGTAGTTGGCTTCGAGCGACTCGAGCAGCTCGTCGACGTCCATCCGGCTGAACCCGCCGCGGTAGTCCCCGTCGTCGATGTAGCACGGCGACGGCGTGAGCAGCACCAGCTTCGCGAACCGCTCCGGCGCGCGGTTCACGGCCAGCACGGCGATCATCGCCGACACGGAGTGACCGACGAGCGTCACGTCGCGCAGGCCGAGTTCGGCGCAGATGTCCAGCACGTCCGAGGCGTAGGCGTCCAGGCCGGCGTACCGCTCCGCCGACCACGCCGAGACGTCCGACTTGCCCGCGCCGACGTGGTCGAACAACACCACCCGGAAGTGTTTCGCCAGCGCGGGGACGACGAGCCGCCAGAGGTTCTGGTCGCAGCCGAAGCCGTGGGCCAGCAGCACCACGGGACCGTCGGCCGGGCCGGTGACGACCACGTTGTTCCTGCTGCGCGCGTCCATCGGGACATCCTGCCAGGTGGCACGCGCTCAGCCCGCCCGGCCGAACGCGAACAGCCGCCGGTGCTCACTCGGGGAGACGTTCGTCGCGCGGCGGAACTGCGCCCGCAGGTTGGCCGGCGAGCCCAGGCCGACCTCCCGGGCGATCTCCTCGATCGGCAGGTCCGAGCTCTCCAGCAGCTCCTTCGCGCGGGCGATGCGCTGCTCGCGCAGCCACGACAGCGGCGGCACGCCCGTCCGTGCACGGAACCGGCGGTGGAACGTGCGCTCGGCCATGGTGACGCGCTCGGCCATGTCCCGCACCGACAGGTTCTCCCCCATCGCGGTGAGCATCCACTGCTGGGCGCGGGCGATGACGTCGTCCCCGGGCGGCACGACCTTCTTCTCGACGAACTGCCGCTGGCCGTCCGGCGCCCGCGACGCCATCACGACCCGCCGCGAGACGTGGCGCGCCGCCGCGGCGCCGAGGTCGCTGTGCAGGACGTGCAGGCACAGGTCGACGCCGGCGGTCACCCCGCCGGACGTCAGCACCGCGTCGGTGCCGGCGACGAGCAGCGACTGGTCCACCGTCACCGCCGGGAACCGCGCCGCCAGGTCGTCGCACAGCGACCAGTGGGTCGTCACCGTCAGCCCGTCGAGGACACCGGCCTCGGCCAGCGCGAACGCCCCGGAGCAGATCGAGATCATCCGGGCACCGCGGCGGTGCGCCGCGGCCAGGGCGCGCACCACCATCCCGGGCAGCCGCCGCCCGGCGGCGTCCGCGTACCCGGGCACGATCACCGTGCGCGCCCGGCGCAGCAGATCGAGGCCGCCGTCGGGCACGACGGACGTCCCGCCCGCGACCGGCACCGGCCGGCCGTCCACGGAAGCGGTCACCACGTCGTAGGCCTCCGGCGCTTCGCGGGCGAAGACGTGCAACGGGATCGCGTAGTCCAGCGGGAGGACTTCGTCGAGCAGGACGACGACCAGACGATGACGAGCCATGGCAGGATCGTAGCGCTGAGAGGCAGTCCTGCCACTGCTCGAGCACGCCGCGAAAGCCGAGACTTCCGTGCATGACCACCAAGACCGTTGTTCTCGTCCACGGCGCACTGACCGACGCTTCGGTGTGGCGCCGCGTCTGTCCGATCCTGCAGGCCGAGGGGCACGCGGTGATCGCGCCGGCGCTGCCTCTCCGCACCCTCGACGGCGACATCGCCTACCTGCGCCGCTTCCTCGAAACGCTGCCCGGGCCGCTGGTCGTCGCGGGTCACTCCTACGCGGGTTCGGTGCTCTCCGCGCCGGACGCGCTCACCGCGGCGGTGCGGGCGCTCGTGTTCGTCGCCGCGTTCCAGCAGGACGCCGGCGAGACGGCGGGTGAGCTGAACGGCAAGTTCCCGGGCAGCCTCCTCGGTCCCGGCAACCTGGTCGTCCGCGACTACCCCGGCGGCCAGGAGGCCTACCTGCGTCCGGAGATGTTCGCCCCGGCCTACGCCGCCGACCTCGAGCCGGCCGAGGCGCGGGTCCTGGCGGCCGCCCAGCGCCCGTTCGACCCGGCGGCGCTCTCCCAGAGCTTCGACGGGACGGCCACCTGGCGGACGCTGCCGTCCTGGGCCGTGGTCGCCACAGCGGACCGGTCGATCCCGACGGAAGCCCAGCGGTGGATGGCCGGCCGGGCGGGCTCGAAGGTCACCGAGGTCGACGCCTCCCACGGGGTTCCGCTCTCGCAGCCCGACGTGGTCGCCCGGGTGCTCGTCGAGTCCACAAAGGACGTCACAGCTCCGTACTCCGGCTGAGCTCCTCCCACCGGGCGAACTCACGCTGAAGGGACTCGATCTTGCCGCGGGCGACGGCGAGGGCGGCGGTGCCGAGCAGCAGCCGCAACGGCGGTTCGCCGGCTTCGAGCGCGGTGACGATCGCTTCGGCGGCGCGGGCCGGGTCGCCGGGCTGGCTGCCGTACGTGGCCAGCGTCGCTTCGCGGCGCTTGCCCGCGGTCTCGGCGTAGTCGTCGATGCGGGTCGCGGACTGCTTCATCGACGGGCCGGACCAGTTCGTGCGGAACGCGCCCGGCTCCACGATGGTCACCCCGATGCCCAGCGGCGCGACCTCGGCGGCCAAGGACTCCGACAAGCCCTCCACCGCGAACTTCGTCGCGTGGTAGTAGCCGGTGGCCCCGAACCCGGCCAGCCCGCCGAGGGAGGAGACGTTGACGACGTGGCCGGACCGGCGGGCGCGCATGCCCGGCAGCACGGCCCTGGTCACCGCGGCGAGGCCGAAGACGTTCGTGTCGAACAGCGCGCGGACCTCGGCGTCGTCGCCCTCTTCGACGGCGGCGAGGTAGCCGTAGCCGGCGTTGTTGACCAGGACGTCGATCCGGCCGAAGGTCTCCTCGGCCCCCTTGACCGCGGCGGTGACCTGCTCGGGATCGGTGACGTCGAGGGTGCGGGCCACCGCGCGATCGCCGTGGCGGGCGACGAGGTCCGCGACCGTCCGCGGGTCGCGGGCGGTGACCGCCGCGCGCCACCCGCGTTCCAGGACGCAGGTGGCCAGCGCGCGGCCGAGGCCGGTGGAGCAGCCGGTGATGAACCAGGCCGGGGATTCGGTGAGTGTCATGGGCTCCAGGTTCGGCCGGGACGTGCCGGGCCACCAGCCGCCGGGTCTTCCTGGGACCGCTGGTACCAGGCAGATCCGGCGGGCGCGGCGCACACTGGAGGGCATGGCGAAGGCGGAGTTCGGGCAGGCGGTGCGGCGCTGGCGTGACCGGGTCGCGCCGGAGACCGCCGGCCTGCCCGCCGGCGGGCAGCGGCGCGCGGCCGGGCTGCGGCGCGAGGAACTGGCCATGCTGGCCGGGATCTCCGCCGACTACGTCACCCGTCTCGAACAGGGCCGCGCGTCCCACCCGTCGAGCCAGGTCGTCGAGACACTGGCCCGGGCCCTGCGCCTGTCCGCCACCGAACGCGAGCACCTCTTCCACCTGGCCGGGCTCACCCCGCCCGGCCCCGGCACGGTGCCCGCCCGCATCACCCCGAGCGTCCAGCGCCTGATGGACCGGCTCGACGGGACGCCCGCCGCCGTGTTCGACGCGGGCTGGACGCTGCTGGTCGCCAACCCGGCGTACGCGGCGCTGATGGGCGACCCGTCCGGGTGGCACGGCCACGAGCGCAACGCCGTGTGGCGCAACCTGCTCGGCCCGGGCACCCGGGTCCGGCACACGCCGGAGTCGCAACGGGCGATGGAGGCCATGCTGGTCGCCGACCTGCGGGCGGCCGCCGGGCGCTACCCCGCCGATCGCGGGCTGCGCCGGCTGGTCGCCGAACTGCGCGCGGAGAGCGACCGGTTCGGCGAGCTGTGGGACTCCGGTGCCGTCGGGCACCACGAGACCGCCCGGAAGGTCGTCGACCACCCGCGGGTGGGCCCGGTGACGCTGGACTGCGACACGCTCACCGTGGCCGGCAGCGACCAGCGCGTCATGCTCTACACCGCCGAGCCCGGCACCGAAGACGCCGAGCGCCTCGCCCTGCTCACCGTCCTCGGCACGCAGGCACTCACGAGCTAGTGCGCAGGCGCGGCCCGGGACGTGATCGGCGCGCCTGGAAGACGTTCCGCGGCCGCGGGCGGGGCACCATCGGAGGCATGACCGACGCCACCCGGCCGCACGGAACCGCGCCCCGGCAGCTCGTCCGGCAGGGTGCGAAGTTCGTGCTGGTCGGGTCGACGGCCACGGCCGGGACGTTCGCCGTCTACTGGACGCTGCGCACGGTGCTGGCGCCCGTCGTCGCCACGTTGCTCGCCAACGCGGTGACGACGGTCGCCGGGACCGAACTGCACCGGCGGTTCACCTTTTCCCGCGCGAGCGCGATCCCGGCGCGCAAGGCCGTGCAGAACCTGGCGAGCTGGGCGTGGTCCAGCGGGTCGACGTCGGCGGGCCTGCTCGTGCTCCCGCTGCTCGTCCCCCGGCCGGGCGTGCTGCCGGAGAGCCTGGCCATCCTGGTGCTCAGCACCCTCGGCGGGGCCGGCCGGTTCGCCGCCCTGCGCTGGTGGGTGCGGCCACCGCACGAGGCCGGCCGGACCCGCGCGAGTCCCGTCCGGTGATCGCGGCGCCAGTACGCTTCGCGCCATGCACCTGGACCTGAACCTCCTCACGGCGCTGGACGCGCTGCTCGAGGAGGGCAGCGTGGCCGCGGCCGCGGATCGCCTGCACCTGTCCTCGCCCGCGGTGAGCCGGGCGCTCGGGCGGATCCGGCGGGTCACCGGCGACGAGATCCTGGTCCGCACCGGGCGGACGATGACCCCGACGCCGTACGCGCTGGCGATCCGGGCCCAGGTCCGCGATCTGGTGCAGCAGGCCGAAAGCGTGCTCGCGCCGGAACGGGAGCTCGACCTGGCCGCGCTCGACCGGGTGTTCACGCTGGTCTGCCACGACGCGATCACCACCGCGCTGAGCCCCGGGCTCATCGCCGCGGTTCGCCACGCCGCCCCCGGCGCCCGGCTGCGGCTGCTCGCCGAGTCCAGTGTGGACACCCACGAGCTGCGCCGCGGCCAGGTCGACCTCGAGCTCGGCAGCGCGGCCCCGGACTCCCCGGAGATCCGCTCGGAAACCTTCTTCGAGGACCGGCTGGTGCTCGTCGTCGCACCGGATCACCCTTTCGCCAAGCGGAAACCGACCCTGCGGCGCTACGCGGACGCGCCGCACGTCCGGATCAGCAGGCGCGGCCGGCTGCGCGACCCGATGGACGACGTCCTGGCCGGGCACGGCCTCGAGCGGCAGGTCGTCGCGACCGTGCCGACCACCACGGCCGCGCTCGGCGTGGTCCGGCTCGGCGAGTTCGTCACGGCGGTGCCGGAGGGCATGTGCGCGGGCGTGATCGAGGCACTGGGCCTGGTGATCGTGCCCCTGCCGATGCCCCGGCCGCCGGTGCCGCTGGTGGTGTCCTGGCACCAGCGCTACGAGAACGACAAGGCGCACCGCTGGCTGCGCGACCGGGTCCGCGAGGTGCTGGCGGAGATCGGTTAGCCCTGGACGGTGGGCCGGATCACCAGCTCACCGATCTCGACGTCATACGGCTGCTCCACCGCGAAAGCCACCGCACGAGCCACCGCGTCCGGCGCGATCGCGAACTCGTCGATGCCACGGCGGATCTCCGCGCGCACCTGCGGGTTGTCGATCGAGTCGGCCAAGTCGGTCCGGACGAAGCCCGGGGAGATCGCCGTGGTGCGCAACACCCCGTCGGTGGACTCTTGGCGGAGTCCTTCCAGCAGGGTGCGGACGGCGTTCTTCGTGGCGGCGTAGACCGCCATCGTGGGCGTGATCTTCAGCCCGGACGTCGACACCGTCGTCACCAGGTGCCCCCGGCCCTGCCGCCGGAACACGGGCAGGGCGGCGGCGATCCCGTGCAGCACGCCGCGGAGGTTGACGTCGATCATCGCCGACCAGCCCGCGACGTCGAGGTCCGCCACCGGGCCGATCTTGCTGATCCCGGCGTTGCCCACGAACACGTCGAGCCGGCCGAACTCCTCGACGGCCCGGGCGACGAGCCGTTCGACGTCGGCCTGGACGGTGACGTCGGTGGCGCAGGCGACGGCCCGCCCGCCGCGGGCGGTGATGTCCTCGGCCAGCTCGGCCAGGCGATCCGCCCGGCGCGCTCCGACGACGACCGCCGCGCCGCGTTCGGCGAGCAGGCGGGCCACGGCCTCGCCGATGCCGCCGCTCGCTCCCGTGATGGCGACGACCTTGCCCTCGATGCCTGACATGACACGCTCCCGTCGATTGCCGCGGACAAGTGTCCGCTTAAATCGACGTTAGCGGACACTTGTCCACTTGTCCATCGGGGCTCACTCCCCGGCGAGGTGCCGCGCGTGCTCCCGGGTCTCGTCGTTCATCGGGAAGAAGCACTCGATCCGCAGCTCCTGCAGCGTCACGTCCTGCGGGGTGCCGAGCGTCGTCACGGTGGAGAAGTAGTCGAAGCGCCGGTCGCCGCGGGCGTAGCGGATCGGCACGATCGGCAGCACCGGCGCCGTCGCGTCGAGCGACCGCAGCGACGCCGGCACCCCGGGGTAGTCCAGCACCTCGTCGAGGATCCGCTGGGCGCGCTCGTCGGTGATCCCGCCGATCGCCTCGCGACGGACGCGCCGGACCAGGGCTTCGGCGACGTCGGTCCAGTTCGTCACGTTCGGGCGGACGCCGTCGGGGTGGAACATCCGGCGCAGCACGTTCGACGGCCCGGGCGGGGTCGTCGAACGTCCGTCTTGGAGGAAGGCGAAGAACCGGCGGGCCGCGGTGTTGGTGTGCCGGATGTCCCAGTTCCGGTCCATCACCAGCGCCGGGAACGGCTCCTGCTGGGCGAGGATGGTTTCCAGCGCCTCGCGGACGGCGGCGAGCTCCGGGACGTCCCATGCGGACTCCGGGTACTCGGGTGCGAACCCGGCGCTGAGCAGCAGGGTGTTGCGTTCGCGCAGCGGCACGTCGAGCACCTCGGCGAGCTTCAGCACCATGGCGCGGCTGGGCTTCGCGCGCCCGGTCTCGAGGAAGCACAGGTGCCGGATCGACACCGCGGCCTCGGCGGCCAGCGCCAGCTGGCTCAGCCGCCGGGCGCCGCGCCAGTGTTTCAGCAGTGGGCCGATGTCAGACACCGTCCGAGTATCCCGCGGTCCACGCGTGCGGCCGCACGGCCGGCTCCAGCGGCGGCCGGGCGACGTTCGCGGTGTAGTTGGTCATCGTGGAGATCGCCACGCCGGTGATCACCTCGAACACCTGCTCCTCGGTGAAGCCGGCGGCGGTGAACGCCGCAACGTCCGCGTCGTCGAGGTGGCCCCGCTTGGCGATGAACGCGCGGGTGAGCGCCGACAGCGCGGCCATCCGCGGATCGGCCGGCCGTTCGCCGCGGCGCAGGGCCTCGACCACCTCCGGCTCGACGCCGTCCGCGAGCGACTCCAGGGTGTGGAAGGCGACCGCCCACTCGCTGCCGTTGGCGACGGCGTTGGACAGCAGCAGGACCTGCCGTTCGTCCGGGCCGAACGTGCCGCCGCCCCGGAAGTGCCCGAACGCGGAGAAGAAGGTGTTCAGCAGCGCCGGCGAGTTCGCCATGAGCCCCGCCGCGGCCGGCACGAACCCGAACGCCTCCTGGAGCACCTTCAGCGGCTCGGCTTCGGGAGCGGTTTCGACGGTGTGGATCGGATAACTGGTCATGCCACGAGTCTGCGACGGCGCCGGAGCCGAACCAATTCCCTCGGAGGTAAATGCCGCTCCTCCGTGCGAAGATCCGCGAATGGGCTTCTCTTCGACCGGACGGGTCGGCACCCCGGCCTTGGAGGTCGCGTACGAACACACCGGCTCCCCCGGCGCGGTCCCGGTGATCCTGCTTCACGGCTTCCCCTACGACGTGCGGGCCTACGACGACGTCGCGGACCTCCTGGCCGGCCGCGCGTGGGTGGTGGCGCCCTACCTCCGCGGGTTCGGCGCCACGTCGTTCCGCGACGCGGCCACCCCGCGGTCCGGGCAGCAGGCCGCGCTCGCCCAGGACCTGGTCGAGTTCATGGACGCCCTCGGCATCGGCACCGCGGTCCTCGCCGGGTACGACTGGGGCGGGCGCGCGGCGTGCATCACGGCCGCCGTGCACCCGGAGCGCGTGCGCGGCCTGGTCACCGTCGACGGGTACAACGTCCAGGACATCGCCGGCGCGAACGAACCCGCGAAACCCGAATGGGAAGCCACGTTCTGGTACCAGTACTACTTCCACTCCGAGCGCGGGCGCCGTGGTCTGGACCGCAACCGCGAGGAGCTGTGCGAGCTCCTGTGGCGGACCTGGTCGCCCACGTGGTCCGGTGCCGCCGCGGCCTTTCCGGCGAGCGCGCCGAGCCTGCACAACCCGGACTTCGTCGACGTCGTGATCCACTCCTACCGGCACCGTTACGGCCTGGCGGAAGGAGATCCGCGCCACCAGGCGCTGGAAGACCTGATCGCGCGGCAGCCGCCGATCACCGTGCCGGCGGTGATGCTGGAGACCGGCGCCGACGGCCTGCTCGGGCCGAGCTCGTCCGGCGACCGGGAGCACTTCACCGGGCCGTACGAACACCGGCTGCTCGAAGGCGTCGGCCACAACGCCCCGCAGGAGGCGCCCGCAGCGTTCGCGGTGGCGGTGGCGAGCCTGCTTTGACCGGCGGCTGCTGCATTCGGCGGCTGACTTGTCCTGTGGACAACCCCGACAGTGGATCAGCAACGGGATCAGGCGGAGCGTGGACAAGGGAGTGCGCGTGTTCCGAGCACAGTCGCTGAAGACGGTCCAGACCATCGTGGCGCTCCTGACCGGCGCCGTCACGTTCACCGGCGTCGCCGCCGCGCAGGAGGCGAAACCCCGGCTGGAGAGCCAAAGCGTCGTCCAGGACGGGCACGCGCGGTTCGAGGTGCTGTCGCCGACGCTGATCCGGCTCGAATACGCCGGTGACGACCGGTTCCAGGACCTGGCCACCTTCACCGCCGTCAACCGGTCGATCCCCGAACCCGCGTACACGACCACGGTGACCGGCGGCGTCCGCGAGATCCGGACCGCGAACCTGACGTTGCGGTACCGCCAGAACAGCGGCCCGTTCACCCGGGACAACACGTCGGTGCAGCTCACCGCCACGAACGTCACCGCGCAGCCGCTGTTCCCGTCGTACTGCGCGTTCGCCACCGCCTGCGAGGCCGAAAACGGCGTCCCGGGCGGCTCGGCGTCGACCGCCTACGACCACACCGGCAACACCGGCTCGGGCTTCCTCGCCGGGTTCACCTCGGTCGGGGACTCGCTCGCCCAGGACGTCTCCGCGGTCCCGTCGGCCGGGCAGTACCGGCTCACCGTCCGGTACGCGAACGCGCAGGGCGGCGACGGCCAGACCACCACCCGCACGTTGTCCACCACGGTCAACGGCGCGCCCGGGCCGAAGCTCTCGCTGCCGGCGACGTCGTCCTGGAACACCTGGGCGACCGCGTCGGTCACGGTCCCGTTGAACGCCGGGACGAACGCCGTCCGCATCGACCGCAAGTCCGGCGACTCGGGCAACGTCAACCTCGACAGTCTCGCCGTCACCACGACTGCCGGGGCCTACCCCGCCGCCGACACCTCGCTGCTCAGCACCGCCTACGGCGCCGGGCCCAAGTCCGTGCTCGGCGGCTGGGACCGCTCGCTCGACAACCCGGAAGCCGTCCCGACGCCGCAGCACCCCGGGCTGCTCGACCGCGACGGCTGGTACCTGCTCGACGACACGCGCTCTGCCGTGCTCAACGCCGACCGCACCGTCACGGACCGGCCGTCACACGGCGCGCAGCCCTACCAGGACGGTTATTTCTTCGGTTACGGCAAGGACTTCAAGCAGGGACTGGCCGACCTCAACACGCTCACCGGCGGCACGGCGCTGCTGCCGCGCTCCGCCTACGGCGTCTGGTTCTCGCGCTACTTCGCCTACTCCGACAACGACTACCGCACGTCGCTGCTGCCGAAGTTCCGCTCGACCTTCACCCCGATCGACTGGCTGGTCGTCGACACCGACTGGAAGTCGCCGTCGCAGTGGAACGGCTGGAACTGGAACACCGGGCTCTTCCCGGACCCGCAGGGGTTCCTGAACTGGACGAAACAGCAGGGTCTCGCCGTCTCGCTCAACATCCACACCTCCATCGCGGGCAACGACCCGAAGTTCGCGGCGGCGAACACGACCGCGGGCGGGCTGATCCCCGACGGCTCCAACTACGTGTGGGACTGGTCGAACCCCGCGCACCTGCGGTCCTACTTCGACCTGCACAAGCCGTTCGACGCCCAGGGCGTCCGGACGTGGTGGCTGGACTACTGCTCCGGCTGCGGCCGCTCGACGGCCTCGGACCCGGGCGTGGCGCCGGACAACTTCATCAACCAGGCCTACGCCGACCACGCGGCGGCCCAGGGCCTGCGCGGGTTCTCCTTCGGCCGCATCGGTGGTGCCGAGCAGGGCGGCATCCACAGCAGCTACCCGCTCGGCCCGTGGTCGGAACGCCGCAACACCCTCCAGTTCACCGGGGACACGCCCCTGAGCTGGGACATGCTGGCCTACGAAGCCCACTTCACGCCGGACGAGGCGGCGGCCGGGCTCAGCAACGTCAGCCACGACATCGGCAGCTTCCACGGCGGCCACCTGTCCGACGAGCTCTACGCCCGGTGGCTGCAGCTGGGCACCTTCCAGCCGATCGACCGGCTGCACTCCGACCACGGCGACCGGCTGCCCTGGGACTACCCCGGCGCGGCGGGCGACAGCGCGGAGAAGTTCCTGCGGCTGCGCGAATCGCTGGTGCCCTACACCTACACGCTGGCCAAGCAGGCCAACCAGACCGGCGTGCCGATCACCCGGCCGCTCTACCTGAACTACCCGGACCAGGACGCGGCCTACACCCATCCGCAGGAGTACCTCTACGGCGACAACGTCCTCGTCGCGCCGATCACCGCGGCCGGCGGCTCGGTCTCGGCGTGGATCCCGCCGGGCACCTGGACCGACTACTTCACCGGCACCGTCTACACCGGACCGTCGACGGCGACGATCACCAAGCCCCTGTCGGAGATGCCGGTGCTGGTGAAGGCCGGTGGCGTCGTGCCGATCCGCACGAACTACACCGACAACGCCGCCGCGCCGCTCGACCAGCTGACCCTGAACGTGACCGCGGGCTCCGACGGGAGCTTCTCGCTGTACGAGGACTCCGGCGAAGGCGCCGGCGCGTCGTCGACCACCCGGTTCGGCTGGCAGGACGCGGCGAAGACACTCACCGTCGACCCGGCCACCGGCAGCGCCCCGGCGCGGGCCTACACCCTCCGGCTGGCCAACTCGGCCGCGCCCACCGCGGTTTCCGTCGACGGCCAGCGGCTGCCCGAGACGGCGTGGGCGTACAACACCAACTACCGCACGGTCACGGTGTCGACGGCGAGCCTGCCGTCGAACGTGCGGCACACCGTCACGCTGACCGGCACGGCTTCCGGCAACCCGGCCGCCGGCCAGGTGACCGGGCGCGGCGGCCGCTGCCTGTCCGTCCACAACGGACAGACGGCCGTCGGGACGCCGCTGGAGCTGGCCGCCTGCGACCACACGGCGGGCCAGCAGTTCACGCCGCCGTCCGCCGGCGTGGTGCACGTCCTCGGCAAGTGCCTCGACGTCGCCGGCGGCGGGACGGCCGCGGGGACCCCGGTCCAGCTCTACACCTGCAACGGCTCGGCCGCGCAGGCGTGGAGCCTGACCAGCGCGGGCAAGCTGGTGAACTCGACCCGCTGCCTGGCCGCGACGACGGCGGGCGACGGGATGCGCCTCGCCGACTGCGCCGACACCCCGGACCAGGCGTGGCAGTTCCCGCCCGGGCCGGTCACCGGCCCGGCCGGGCTGTGCGCGGACGTGGCCGCCGCCTACCCCGCGTCGGGCACCGCGGTGCAGCTCTACGGCTGCAACGGCTCCGACGCCCAGCGGTGGAGCGCGCCCGGCGACACGTCGCTGCGGACGCTGGGGAAGTGCCTCGACGTGCCCAACGCGAGCACCGCGAACGACACGCCCGTCCAGCTGTGGGACTGCAACGGAACCGCCGCTCAGCAATGGGCCGCGGCGCCGGGCGGGGCGCTGCGCAACGCCGCCTCGGGGCGGTGCCTGGACGACCCGGACAACGCGGGCCAGGCCGGGGACCGGCTGCGGATCCACGACTGCAACTCGACCACCGCGCAGCGGTTCACGCTGGGCTCGTGACCACCGCTGCGGCGGGCGCCGGCGAGCGTTAAACTCCAGGAGGAACACGACGTAGAGGCAACCCCGGACCCCGGTGGCCGAACACGCACCACTTCGCCGATCGGGAGCAGCTGATGGCCGGCGTCCAGCACGCGACGAGACCCCTCCTCACCCCGGAGTTCACCCGGCGCGCGGCCTGCGCCTGGATCCGCGCGGCCGACGCCGGGCTGATCGACGCCGCCGAGCTCGACTGGCTGCTCAGCCACCTGCCCGGCGACCAGGCCCGGACCGGCGTCCAGGCGAAGGAATGCTGACCACGGCCGCGTGGCGCTCCGCCGTTCCCGAACTGCCCGAGCGGATGCTGACGTTGGTCTACCGCGTCGCGAAGCAGACCGGGCGGTCGCCGCGGACGAGCACCGCGTTGTGCCGCCGGGTCCTCGGCGCGGCACCGGAGCTGGACCGGCGGTGCCGGGACACGGCCGCCGGGCGGCGGGTGCGGGCCCGCGTGCTGGTGGCGCTGCGGGCGGACCTGGCCCCGCGGATCGACCACGCCCGGCTCGACGCGGCCCTGCACGACGCGGTGCTGCTCGACGAGGTGACGCTGCTGCCGCCCCGCCAGCGCTTCGCCCTGTGGTCCACCGCGGTGGACCACCTCACCACCGCCGAGCTCGCCACCCGCACCGGCTGGACCCCGCCCCAGATCGCCCGGCTGCTGCGGGCCGGGCTGCGGACCGTGACCTCGGGCGCGGCGCTGCCCGAGTGACGGCGAGCACCGGAACCCGGGCACCACGCTGCGGCCACCGGGCGGCCGGGAGAGACTTGTACCGTGCCCAGCAACGAACCCCCCGAGCCGCTGGTGATCCCCGACGAGCAGCCGGCCTTCCAGTGCAGTGTCAGCCGCCGCGGTGACGCCGTGATCGTCGCCGTGTCCGACGAGCTCGACCTCTTGACCGTGCCGGAGTTCAGCCGGACCCTGACCGCCGTCCAAGCCGCCGCGGCCGGGCCCGTCGTGCTGGACCTGACCGGGGTGACCTTCCTCGATTCGAGCGGCATCAACGCCATCGTGCGGGCGAGCCGCGACGCCGACGACGCCCCCACCGGGCTGCGCGTCGTCGCCGAGGGTCCCACCGTGCTCAAGACCATCCGGCTGGCCGGCGCCCACGACCTGATCACCCTCGCCCCGAGCGTGGACGACGCCCTGAACATGCGCTGAGTCCTGCTAATGTGGAACATGTTCTAGTTTCCCCGGGCGGGAGGGCGATGGCCGAACCACAGCTCAGGAGCGCTTTCCCGGTGGTCACCGGCGTGCCGCCCGCGCGGGCCTTGCTCGGCGCCCGGATCCGGGAGCTGATCGACGCCACGGTGTGCGTGCGCGACGAGGACGGTCTCGCCGCCGCAGCAGCGCGCGTCGAAGTGGTCACCGAGACACTGCGCGCGGCCGGCGGCGAGCCGCCGCTGCTGCTCGCCGCGCTCGAAGGCGGCGGCCACCTGAGCGTCAACAACCCGGTCGAAGGCCCGGGAAACCCGCTGGCCCCGCCGGTGTCGTGGATCCACGTCGGGCCGGACGCGGTCCGCGCCGAGGTGGTCCTCGGCCCGGCGCACGAAGGCCCGCCCGGCCGCGTCCACGGCGGCTGGGTCGCGGCGATCCTGGACCACGTCCTGGGCCGCGCCACCGCCGCGGCGGGCTTCCCCGGCATGACGGCCTCCCTGACGGTCGACTACCGCCACGGAACCCCCTACGGAGTCCCGCTGACGGCGGAAGGCCGCCTCACCACCCGCGACGGCCGCAAGCTCCACGCCACGGGCGAACTACGAGCGGGAGACCTGGTCTGCGCCACGGCGACCGCGCTGCTGGTCCAGTTCCGCCCAGGCCAAACCCCCACCCCAGCTCCACCTTCCTGACCCCACGCCCACCTCGCCGCGTGTCGTCCCCCAACCACGCGAGCCGCCCCTCCAGGCACACCAGCCGACTGCCTCACCGCGAGTCGACCCCCCAACCACGCGAGCCGCCCCCCTCACCGCGTGCCATCCCCCAACCACACGAGTCGACCCCCAACCCCGCGAGCCGACCCTCCAGGCACGCGAACCGACTGCCTGGCCGCGTGTCGTCCCCCTAACCACGCGAACCGACCGTCCAAGTGCGCGAGTCGTCCGCCCAGGTACGCGAGTCGTCCGCCCAAGTACGCGAGTCGTCCGCCCAAGTACGCGAGTCGTCCGCCCGAACAGCCAGACCGACCACCGGGTACACGCCAAAGCTGCGGAAACCCGGGCGCCGCCCCACGGTGCCCCGGTGGTCGTGAGTGGCAAAGAGGGTTCTAACCCTTCTGAACACTCACGACCCCGGTGACCACTCGCTAGGTCGCCGGGCCGCGGCTCGGTAGCTCGACCACCACCGTGCCGTGCTCGTCCACCTCTCCGGCCGGCGCGGCCGGCGGAACCAGCGGGGCCAGCGGGGTCGGGGGAATCGGCTCGCCCGGGGGGCGGGCGTCGAGGATGTCCGTGGCGCGGATCAGGCGCAGCGGGGTGTCCGGGGTGGCGCAGAACGGGCGGACGCGGACCCACGTCGTGCTGGTGTGCTCGTCGCGCAGGGTGGGGCCGGCGATCGTGCCGATGCGTTCGCGAGAGGCGCCCGCACGCTCTCCTCGCCCCCGGTAACGGACCTGCCAGCCCGGTGGGTAGCCCTCGGCCATCTCGTCACCCCGCTCAGTCGACGGTGCTCCGGGCGCCGGGGTCCGGGGCGCGCCATCCAGCCTAAGCCTGGGCGCGGCGCCTGGCCCTCAGCCAGGTGGGTGGTTCCGTCGGAGTCCTTTGAGGACAGATGTCACCCGGCCGGGGTTCGGCTAAGGTCGTCATCACGCCCCGGACCTCGGCGCTCGTTCCTCCGACGGCGGCCGGCGCCGCCCCGAACGGCTGAGGCGAACCATGCTCACACGCGTGCTCCGGGCGGCGGCCGCCGTCTTCGCGGCGATCGTCCCGCGACGCCGGGAACCACCACAGCAGCGCGGCCTCGGGCCGGCCGCCGAGGACGTCATCGCCGCGGTCACCCTGCCCCCGCCGTCCCGGCCGGTCGCCGAACTCAGCACCGACGAACTCTGCACGGCTTGGCGGCGCAGCTACTTCCAGCTGCTCGTCGCGCGGGACGCCCCGGCCCGCCGGAGCACGGTGCAGCGCCGGCAGGACTACCTCGACGAGATCGAACGGCGCGACCGCCGTGGCTTCGTCCGCTGGCTCCACAGCGGCGCCCGCGCCGGCGGCGACCCGGCGCCCTACCTCAGCACGAAGCGCTGAACGCTCACCGGCGCGCCTGCCTCGCCAGCACGATGGCGGGATCCAGCGCCCGCTCGGCCAGCGCGCGGGCGACGTCGCTCAGCCGAAGGCTGTTGCTGCGGGCGTAACCCCGCAACGCGCCGAACGCGCCGTCCATGGTGAGCCCACCGGTCACGGCGAGCACGCCCTTCGCCTGTTCGATGGTCACCCGGCTGTTCAACGCGGTCTGCAGCTGCTCGGACATCGTCTCCCCGTGCCGGACGGCCCGCTCCTGGAGGATGCCGATCGTCGCGGTGTCGGCCAGCCCCTGCGCCAGGTCGACGTCGTCGGACCCGAGCTCACCCGGCCGGGTGCCGAACAGGTTCAGCGCGCCGATGGTCTGCCGGCGCAGCCGCATCGGCAGCGCGTGCACCGAGGCGAACCCCTGGTGGGCGGCTTCGGCGGCGAACCGCGGCCACCGCGCGGCCTGCGCGGCGACGTCGGCCACCAAGACCGGCGCGTGGCCCGCGAAGCACTCCACGCACGGGCCCTCGTCGCTGCTGAGCTGGAAGAGCTCGAGCAGGCGCGCCTGTTCGGTGGACGACGCGAGGACCTGCAGGCTGCCGCGCTCGTCGACCAGCGTCAGGCCGGCCGCGGCGACGTCGAGCAGGTCCACGCAGCGCAGCACCAGCGTGTGCAGCAGGTCGGCGACGTCGAAATCGTCGACGAGCGTGTCGGCCAGTGCGACGAACGTCCGGGTCACCTGTCGTTCACGGTCGGCCATGCCCACCATCTCCTGATTGCTCGTCGGTTCTCTTCATGGTGGTCCTCACCGGGGCTCCCGGTCCAACCTGAGCCGTCCGGCCACGATGTCGGCGGCGACGTCGCGCAGCGCGCGGCCGTGCCCGAACGCGTGGGCCCGCATCCGGGCCAGCGCCTCCGCGGCGGGCAGGTCCAGTTGCACGATGAGCATCCCGGTGGCCTGGTGCACCTCCCGGTGCCGCATCCCGGCACCCTCCATCCACCGGCCGTCCCCGTCGAGCCACCGGTCGCCGCCGAGCAGGCCGGACAGCGCCAGCGCGGCGATGTCGGCCACCTGCAGCGCCGTGGCGAGCTCGGCCGCGGTGAGCGACCCCGGCGTCGCCCGGTAGGTGTCCAGGGTCGCGACGCGCACCACCCCGATCTGCAGCGGGAAGGTGAACAGCGCCGCGACCGGCTGCTCGGCGGCCTGGGCGGCGAAAACCGGCCAGGCCGACGGCAGCGTGGCCGCGAGATCGGGGTGCAGCACCGGGCCGCCCAGGGAATAGGCCTCGAAACACGGCCCTTCGCCCAGGGTGAACTGCAGTTCGGCCAGCACGGCGCTCACCGTGTCACTCGTGTAGACGACTTCGCGGCGCCCTGCGTCCGCCATCACCGAAACGGCGGCGCCGTCCACCGGGAGCAGCCGGACGAAGGCCCGGCAGACCTGGCCGACGACGTCGACACCGCTGTCCGGCTGACCTTCCGCGAGCGCGGCGAGCACGCTGACGCGCAGGGCGTCGAGCTCAGCCACCGACCTCCCGCCACCGCATTCCGCCTCCTGCCCGGAACCCTACCCCGCGAGGTGCGGGTACACCGGCGAGCGATGCTGGAAGGCCAGGATCGCCGGGTTCCGGATGACGCCGTCGCGGATTTCCACCGCGCGCCGGACGGTTTCGTGACCGTCCCATGCGGACGGTCCGCCGAGCACCGGCCGCAGGAGCGGGAGCAGGGCCGCGCTGATCTCCCACGTGGCCGAGTTCCAGAGGTAGGACGGGCTGTGGTCCACCGCGTAGTAGGTGATCCCGTCCCCGACGGTGAACGCCGGATGGGTGAACGTCGTCGGCTTCGCCCAGCTGAAGCCCATCCCCTCGTCGCAGGAGACGTCGACGATGAGGCTGCCCGGGGCGAAGGCGGCGAGGTCGTCCTCGATGAGGAACGTCAGCGGTTCGGCGGTGTCCTGCAGGACGCAGTTGACGACGATGTCGTGCTCGGCGAGGAACCCGGCGAGCGGCACCCGGCCCCGGTCGGTCAGGGCGTGGCTGCGCCGGAGGTCGCCCGGGTTGTTCTCGTCGTGCTCGAAGTGCACCATCGTCGCCGAATGGATCGGCGAGCCGACCGCGGTGACCCCGCGGCCGGTGAGGACGTGCACGTCGTGCACCCCGTGGGCGTTGAGCGCGGTCACCGAACCGCGCGCCGTCGCGCCGAAGCCGATCACGACCGCCTTCAGCCGGCGGCCGTAGTCCCCGGTCGAGCCGGCCAGCTGCAGCGCGTGCAGCACCGAGCAGTAGCCGGCCAGCTCGTTGTTCTTGTGGAAGACGTGCAGGCCGAACGAGCCGTCGCGGTTCCAGTGGTTCATCGCCTCGAAGGCGATCAGCGTCAGCTTGCCGTCGATCGCCAGCTGCGTCAGCTCGGTGTCCTGGACGCAGTGCGGCCAGCCCCACAGGACCTGGCCGGGCCGCAGTTCGGCGACGTCCTCCCGCAGTGGCTTGGCGAGCAGCAGGACGTCGCACTCGGCGACAAGCTGCTCGTGGGTGCGGAATCCGCCGACGAGGGCGGCCAGCTGTTCGTCGGGCATGCCGAAGTCTTCGCCGTAGCCGTGTTCGAGGAAGATGCGCTCGCGCAGATCGCTTTCGATCTGCGCGAAGTGGCGGGGGTGAATGGGGAGCCGGCGTTCGTTCTCCTTGCGGGAACGCGAGACGACGCCGAGGGTGAGCTGGTCCACGAGGGCCCCTTTGCTAGACCCCAGTTCTAACACACGGTGTAGGGTTCGAGGTGACCGAGAGCATTTCGCGCGCGGGCGCTCGAGCCCGCGCCGTCCTCGGGCACGTTCCGGCCGCGATCGGCAGCCGGAGACGGGAGCACCGGCATGACGTCGGGCCCACACACAGTCACCGCCCCCGCGGCCGAGGAGCACGCGCTCCGGCTGCGGTTGAAACCGAAGGGCCCCACGACGGGGTACGTCGACGGCGCGTGGTGGCCACGATCGGCCGACCTGGTCGGCGAGCTGCCGGAGCTGTTCGCCGTGCTGGCCGTGCGCCTGGGCCGGATCGAACGGGTCACGTTCCACCTCGGCGACTTTTCCGAGCCCCCGCGCCGGATCGTGTACGACGGCGAACGGGTCCGGCTGGAAGGGTTCCGCGCGCAGCGACCCGGGACGGTGACCGTGATCGGCGCGTCGGACCGGCATCGGGTGACGCTCCTGACCGTGCCGTCGGACACCGACCCGGACGTCGCGCACGACGTGCAGATGACCGCCGCGCACCGCGACAACACCGACACCGTCGAGACGCTGCGCGACCGTCTAAAGTAGACGGCCCGGCAGGGCGAGGCGGAAGATCTTGCGGACGACCGAGCCGAGCTGCCGCGACAGCGATCCCGTGTTGTAGGGCAGGCCGTGGTCTTCGCAGATCTCCCGCACTTCGCCGGCGATCCGCGGGTACCGGTGGCTGGGCAGGTCGGGGAACAGGTGGTGCTCGATCTGGTGGCTGAGGTTCCCGGACAGCACGTGGAACAGCGGGCTGCCGGTGATGTTCGCCGAACCCAGCATCTGGCGCAGGTACCACTGGCCCCGGCTTTCGTCTTCGCTCTCCTCCTCGGAGAAGACCTCTGCACCGTCGGGGAAGTGGCCGCAGAAGATGATCGAGAACGCCCAGAGGTTGCGGATCACGTTGGCGGTGACGTTCGCCGTCAACGTCAACGGCGCCAGCGGCCCGGTGAGCAGCGGGTAGACGACGTAGTCGCGCCCAGCCTGTCGCGCGGTCTTGCGCAGCATCGGTTTCAGCAGCGGGAGGACGTCCCGCCAGCTGCGCCGCCGCTGCACGATCCGGTCGACTTCGAGGTCGTGCAGCATGATCCCGTACTCGAAGAACACCGCCTGCGCCGCCGCGTAGAGCGGGTTGCCGAGGTAGTACGGGTGCCACGGCTGGTCCTCGGTGATCCGCAGGATGCCGTACCCGACGTCGCGATCCTTGTCGAGGATGTTCGTGTAGGTGTGGTGCATGAAGTTGTGCGAGCGGCGCCACTGCTCGCCGGGACAGACCATGTCCCACTCGAAGGTCCGCGAGTTCAGCGCCGGGTCCTTCATCCAGTCGTACTGGCCGTGCATGACGTTGTGGCCGATCTCCATGTTGTCGAGGATCTTCGACACCGCGAGCGCCGCCACCCCGCCCAGCCACGCGGGCGGGAACCAGCCGGCGAACAGCAGCACGCGGCCCGACACCTCGCAGAACCGTTGCACGGCAACGACGTTGTGGATGTAGTCGGCGTCTTCCGCGCCCAGCTCCCCGGCGACGCGGGTGCGCAGCTTGTCCAGGGCGGTGCCGATCTGCTCGATCTCGACGGGATCGAGCTCCCGGTGCGTGGTGGTCATCAAGCGTTCTCCTCGGGCCGTTCGACTGCGGTCGCCGTGGTCCGGGGCGAGCCCCCAGCGTAGGCGCGTCCGCCGCGCCCGCGCTCGGCCAGGTGGGTGGTCCCGGATCGTTTCCACCGGTGCCACACGCGCGTAACGTGGCGCACCGGAGACCCGACAGCCGGAGCGGCACATGGACTCGTCGAGGAAAACCGCGCTCGTCGCGGGCCTGCTCTACCTGCTCACCTTCGTCTCGATCCCGACTCTCGCGCTGTACGGCCCGGTGCGCGACCGGAACTACGTCACCGGCCCCGGGCCGGACACCGCCGTGATCGTCGGCGGGATCCTGGAGGTCGTCGTCGCCTTCGCCGGCGTCAGGACGGCCGTCGTGCTGTTCCCGATCTTGAAGCGGCAGAACGAATCCGCCGCGCTGGGCTTCGTCGGCGCGCGGACCCTGGAGGGCGCGGCGATCGTCGCCGGCGTCGCGTGCCTGCTGACCGTCGTGACGTTACGACGGACCGGGGCCGGCGCGGACGCCGTCGTCGGCGGCCAGGTGCTGGTGGCGTTGTACGACCGGCTGTTCCTGCTCGGGCAGAGCCTGATGCCGGTGGTGAACGCGCTGCTGCTCGGCTCGCTGCTGTACCGGGCCCGGCTGGTGCCGCGCGCCCTGCCCGTGCTGGGATTCGTCGGCGCCCCACTGCTCCTCGCGGCCACGCTCGCGACGATGGCCGGCGCCGTCGAGCGGGACGCGCCGGTGGTCGCCCTCGCCGCGCTGCCGATCGCGTTGTGGGAGTTCTCGCTGGGGATCTGGCTGGTGGCCAAGGGGTTCAAGCCCTCACCCGTCCTACCCGAGGCGGCGGTGGCGTGATCAGTCCGCGACGGCGGCGTCGACCAGGGCGGCGGCGACCGACCGGGCGGCCGACTCGGCACTGGGGTCGCGGTCCATCCACGCGCTGATGCCGGCGCCGTCGTACAGCACCACGAGCTGCTGCGCGAGCAGCTTCGGGTCTTTCGCGTGCGCCTGCCTCG
Organism: Amycolatopsis sp. NPDC049252; assembly: GCF_043197175.1. Lineage (NCBI taxonomy): Bacteria > Bacillati > Actinomycetota > Actinomycetes > Pseudonocardiales > Pseudonocardiaceae > Amycolatopsis > Amycolatopsis sp. NPDC049252. Next base: position 78,521 of record NZ_JBICSQ010000015.1, on the reverse strand, counting down.
CGAGGTCGAAGAAGAGGGCGTGCAGCCAGGTCCGGTAGTCGGCCGCGGTCTGCTCGACCACCCCGCCCGGCGGGGCGTCGGCGCTCGCGCTGACGAACGCGCAGCCGCGGAAACCCGGCTCGGTGAAGGAAAGGCCCTGCACCTCGAACGCACCGACGAGACGCTCTTTCGCGGTGGCGTAACGGGTTTCGAGCTCGCGGGCCATCCGGTCGGCGGTGGCGGCGTGACGCGCCTCCAGGTACGCGCGGACGAGGCCGTCCTTGCTGCCGAACGCGCTGTAGAGCGTCGCCTTGGCGACCCCCGCGTGCTCGATGACCCGGTCGATCCCGACCGACTGCACACCCTCGGCGTAGAACAGCTCGTCGGCGGCGGCCAGCAGCCGCGCCCGCGCGGCCGCGCTGCGCTCCCGCGGTGACGGTGCCTTCTCGGACATGCGCACACCATAGCAGACAGGTCGGTCTGTCTGAGCTGAGGCGAGGATCACGCTTGACGCAGTCAGACAGGTCTGTCTACGTTGACTCTTGCCAGACAGACCGGTCTGGATGAGAACTACGGAAGGCGCCGACCATGTCCGTTCAGCCCACCACCGCCCTGGTCACCGGCGCGACGTCCGGGATCGGCAAAGCCGTCGCGAAGAAGCTGGCCGCCGACGGGATGACCGTCATCGTGGTCGGTCGCGACGCCCGTCGCGGCGCCGCGACCGTCGAGGAGATCACCGCCGCGGGCGGCCGGGCCCGGTTCGTCGAGGCCGATCTCGAAGACCCGGCCGCCATCGACCGGCTCGCGGCGTCGGCCGGCGAGATCGACGTCCTGGTCAACAACGCCGGACGGTCGGTCTGGGCCCCGACCGAGGACCTGAAGCTCGCCGACTACGACGCGATGTTCGCCGGCAACGTCCGTGCCCCGTTCCTGCTGGTGGCCGCGTTCGCCCCGGCGATGGCGGCGAAGGGGTCGGGCAGCGTGATCTCGCTGGGCAGCATGGCGGGCAGCGTCGGCCTGGTGAACGGCGCCGCGTACGGCGCGACCAAGGCGGCGCTGGCCGCGCTGACGCGGGGCTGGGCGGCCGAGTACAGCGGCCGCGGCGTCCGCTTCACCACCGTCGCCCCGGGCCCGGTCTACACCCGCCCGGAGGCGCGCGAGCTGTTCGACGCGCTCGCCGAGACGACGGCGATGAAGCGTGCCGCGGACCCGGCCGAGATCGCCGAGGTGGTCTCGTTCCTGGCCTCCCCCAAGGCGAGCTACGTCACGGGCGCGACCATCGCCGTCGACGGCGGCCGCACCGCCATCTGAGGCCGCTGCCGGCCGGGAATGACGTTCAAGACCACGGGTACCGTCGGGACATGCCCGAACCGACACGTCGCGGTCCGCACGCCGAGGGGAGCACGCCGCCGGGCTTCGAGCTGCTGGTGTCGTCGCCGTTCGTCGCTCAGGTGGGCCCGATCCACATCAACGACGAGGGCGTCCTCGGCGTCCACGTGCGCGACGAGCACCGGAACGTGATGGGCACGGTGCACGGCGGCTTCCTGATGACGTTGGCCGACGTCGCCGCCGGCCGGATGGCCCGCCGCGCGATCGGCGAAGGCGCGGTCGTCCAGACGGTCAGCGCCACGGTCGACTTCCTCTCGACGGCCGCCGTCGGCAGCTGGCTGGAGATCGAGGCGACGGTGGACCGCGCCGGCCGCCGCGCGGTGTTCACGTCGTGCCGGGTGACGTCGGGCGACAAGACGATCGCGCGGGCCAGCGTGGTCCTGCTGCGCAGCTGACCGCCCGCACCGGCCGTGTCGTCCGTCCAGGTACGCGAGTCGTCCGTCCAGGTACGCGAGTCGTCCGTCCAGGTACGCGAGTCGTCCGTCCAGGTACGCGAGTCGTCCGTCCAGGTACGCGAGTCGTCCGCGGAGGTACGCGAGATGGCCGGCGATCTCGCGTGATGAGCGGGCATAACCCGTGATTGACGGGTTGACCCGCGTGATCGGGAGGACGACATGCGTACCTGAGTGGACGACACGCGTACCTGAGTGGACGACACGCGTACCGGAATGGACGACACGTGGGCCGGGAGGGATTTCCGGGCGGCGGAAAATTGCGAACTGCGGCGGCCGGCCGGCGGGGGCACGGCGGGAGGGGCGGGTGGTCCTGGGGTGTGGGCGTGAATTGTGGACCAACTTCGAGGTGGCGGGCCGGCTGGCGGGACTACGGCTTGTGACACGGAGGGGCGCCGGGGCGACCGGCTAATGTCAGCACCACAAAGAGGACGTCGCGAGGAGACACTGTGGTAGCCGAAAGCGGGCAGCCCCACCGGCTGGCTGAGTTGCTCGGAACCGAGCGGGAACAGCTGGTTCGCCGCTGGACCGAGCTTGCCGGTTCGGCCCTCCGGGGACGGCTGACCACCACCGAGCTCGAGCGCGACCTCGGCGAGCTGTACACCGCGATCACCGCCGTGCTCACGCTGGACGGCGACCTGTCCAAGCCCGAGTACACCGAGCTCAAGGCGCAGCTGGGCGACCTTTCGCGCACCCGCGCCCGGCAGGGCTTCAGCCCGTCCGAGACCGCCGCGGGCGTGTTCGCCCTCAAGCAGGCCGTGTCCGAGCTGGCCGAGGCCGACGACGGCTCCCCGGTGTTCCGCGAGGTGCTGACCTTCTCGAACCTGCTCGACACGCTGGGGCTGTGGACGTTCGAGACGTACGCCTCCGCCCGGGAGGAGATCATCCGGGAGCAGTCCGAGCAGCTGCTCGAGCTGACCACGCCGGTGGTGAAGCTGTGGGAAGGCGTGCTGGCGGTGCCGCTGGTCGGCACCCTCGACTCCGCGCGCACCCAGGTCGTGATGGAGAAGCTGCTCGAGGCGCTGGTCGAGACCGGCTCGGAGCACGCGATCATCGACATCACCGGGGTGCTGGCCGTCGACACGCAGGTCGCCCAGCACCTGCTCAAGACCGTCGTGGCGGCGCGGCTGATGGGCGCCGAGTGCATCATCTCGGGCATCCGGCCGCAGATCGCGCAGACGATCGTCGCGCTCGGCATCGAGTTCGGCGACATCACCACGAAGGCCACCCTGGCCGACGCCCTCCGGCACGCCCTGCAGCGCGAGGGCGTCGTGGTGAGCCGCCGATCCCGTGAAGGGACCCTGTGATGGACCGCGTCCCCATCCTGAAGATCGGCGACATGCTGCTGGTCTCCATCCAGATCGACCTGCAGGACCAGAGCGTGCTCGCGCTGCAGGAGGACCTCGCGGACAAGATCAGCACGACCGGCGCGTCCGGCGTGGTCATCGACATCTCCGCGGTCGAGATCGTCGACTCGTTCATCGGCCGGATGTTCGCGACGATCGCCTCGCTGTCGAAGCTGTTCGACGCCGAGACGGTCGTGGTCGGCATGCGGCCCGCGGTGGCGATCACGCTGGTCGAGCTCGGCCTGACGCTGGGCGACGTGCGCACCGCGCTCGACCTCGACCGCGGGATCAAGGTCCTCAACTCACTCACCGCCGCGCGGAACAAGGGGGCGTCGGACGATGATTCCGTCCGGGTGACCGGATGACCGCCGCCGACGGGCCGGAGGAGATCGTGATCCGGGCCGACGAGGACGTCGTCCGGGTCCGCCAGCTCGTCCGCTCCTACGCGCTGCAGGTCAAGCTCTCCCTGGTGGACCAGACCAAGCTGGTCACCGCCACCAGCGAGCTCGCCCGCAACACCCTGATCTACGGCGGCGGCGGGACGGCGCGGGTCGAGGAGGTCGCCGACGGCCGCCGCAAGGGCGTCCGGGCCAGCTTCCACGACGACGGCCCCGGCATCCCGGACGTCACCGTGGCCCTGGCCGACGGCTGGAGCAGCGGCAAGGGCCTCGGCCTGGGGCTCGGCGGCGCCAAGCGCCTGGTGGACCAGTTCGACCTGGACACCGAGGTCGGCCGCGGCACGGACATCACCGTCGTCAAGTGGGCCCGGTGACCACCGCCGGCTGCCTGCCGGTCACCGAGGACGTCGCCTGGATCCGGGTCGAGGACGACACGGCCCACGGCCGGGCCCGGCGCACCGCGGCCACGCTCGCCGCCCAGCTGGGTTTCGCCGAGGTCCGGGTGGCCGAGGTCGGGCTCGCCGTCACCGAACTCGCGACGAACCTCGCGAAGCACGCCACCGAAGGCGTCCTGGTCGTCCGGTCCGTCCGAGCGGTCACGCAGGCCGCGGTCGAGGTCGTCGCGTTCGACCGTGGCCCGGGCATGGCCGACGCCGTCGCCTCGGGCCGGGACGGCGAGTCCACCACCGGGACGCTCGGGGTCGGCATGGGGACCGTGCGCCGGCTCGCCGACGCGACGTCGGTGCTGTCCGAACCCGGCCGCGGCACCGTGGTGACCGCGCGGTTCCACCCCGGGCGCGCCCCGCTCGACGAGATCCCCGAGACCGGCACGGCCGGGATCACCCGCCCGATCGGGGGTGAGGACGTCTGCGGCGACACCTACGCCGTGCAGAGCGGGCCCGGCCGGCTCCGGCTGATGATGTGTGACGGGTCGGGTCACGGCCCGCTGGCGGCCGCGGCTTCCCGGGCGGCCGCCGACACCTTCTGCGCACGCCCGACGGACCCGCCGGAGGCGATGGTGAAGCAGATCCACGAGGCCCTGCGGCGGACCCGCGGCGGCGCGGTCGCCGTCGCGGACGTCGACGTCGCCGCCGGCACCGTCCGGTTCGCCGGCCTGGGCAACATCGCCGGCTGGGTCGTGGCCGGCGGGCGCAAGCAGGGCATGATCTCGGCGCCCGGGGTCGCCGGGCACCAGGCCCGCACGATCCGCGCGTTCGACTACGAGCTGCCGCCCGGCGCGACGGTGGTCCTGCACTCCGACGGCCTCACCGAGCGGTGGAGCGTGGACGGCCGCGAGCGCCTGTTCGCCGCCACTCCCCTCGCGATCGCGGCGGCGCTGCTGCGCGACGCCGGGGTCCGCAACGACGACGCCGGCGTGCTGGTCGGCAAACCACGCCCATGACCGGCCGGGCCCGCGACGAGCTCATCCGGCTGCCGGTCAGCGCGGAGACCGACGTGTTCACCGTCCGCCGGTGCGGGCGCGAGGTGGCCGCCGCGGTCGGCCTGGAGGGCCAGGACCAGGTCCGGGTCGCCACCGTGCTCAGCGACCTCGGGCGCGACCTGGTGCACGCCGGGGTGAAGGCCACCGTGCGGTTCGTCCTCCAGGAGACGCCGCCCGCGCTCGTCGTCGAGTTCGGCTGGGCCGGCGGCGCGGCCGAGGCGGTGCTCAGGACCGGCCGGGACACCGCGGACCGGCTCATGGACGGCGTCCGCGTCAGCCAGGACGGCGGCCAGCACCTCGTCTCGCTGCACAAGCTGCGCTCCCCCGCGGCGCGCACCCCCGCGCCCGCCGATCTCGCGCGGCTGCGCGAGGTCCTGGAACAGCGCGGGGTGAGCACCCCGATGGACGAGCTGCGGGCGCAGAACCAGGAACTGCTCGAGACGCTGGAAAGCCTCGAAGCGAAGAGCCAGGAACTGATGCGGCTCAACGAAGAGCTCGAAGAGACCAATCACGGTGTAGTGGCGCTCTACAAGGAACTCTCCGAAGAGCTCGAAGAAACCAACCGCGGCGTCGTCGCGCTCTACGCCGAGCTGAACGAGAAGTCGAGCCAGCTCAAGGCGGCCAGCGAGGCGAAAACCCGGTTCTGGTCCAACATCAGCCACGAGCTGCGGGCGCCGATCAACTCCGTCATCGGCCTCGCGCGGCTGCTCACCGGCCCCGGCGCCGACCCGCTCACCGACGACCAGCGGCGTCAGGTGGAGCTCGTCAACGACGCGGGCTCGACGCTGCTCTCGCTGGTCAACGAGCTGCTCGACACGGCGAAGGCCGAGTCCGGCCGGCTGGTCGCGCAACCGACCCAGGTCGACCTGACCGTGGTCTGCCTGCAGTTGCGGGGCGCGCTGCGCTCGACGGTGAACTCGCGCGAGGTCAAGCTGGTGATCGAGGAGCCGGACCCGGTACCGCCGCTGCTCACCGACGAGACGATGCTCGTCCGGATCCTGCGCAACCTGCTGTCCAACAGCCTCAAGTTCACCGAGCGCGGCGAAGTCCGGCTGGTCATCGACACCGACGAGGACAACGTCCGGTTCACCGTCTCGGACACCGGCATCGGCATCCCGGACGACCAGCAGGAGCGGGTCTTCGAAGAGTTCCACCAGGTGCGCAACGACCTGCAGGCCGGCGTCGCGGGGACCGGGCTCGGCCTGCCCTACGCCCGCCGGCTCGCCGAGATCCTGGGCGGCGGGCTGACGCTGTCGAGCGAGCACGGCCGGGGCACCACCGTCGTGCTCGCACTGCCGCGGCCCGACCCGCGCCGGGCCACCCCCGCGGGCGTCGGCTCGCTGCTCATCGTGGACGACGACGCCGACTTCCGCGACCGGCTCGCACGGCTGGTCCACGGCGTCTCCGCCGACGTCCGGCACGCCGCGGACGGGCGCGAGGCGATCGAGGTGCTCGACGAGCACCGGCCGGGCCTGATCTTCCTCGACCTGTTCATGCCGGGGATGAACGGCAAGGAGGTGCTCCAGGTGCTGCGGGAGAAACCCGAGCTGCGCGACATCCCCGTGGTCGTGGTCACCTCGTCGGCGCCGGACGGGCTGGACCTCACCGGGGCCGGGCTGCGCGCGGGCCTGCTGCTCAAGTCGCAGGTCACGCCGGAAACGCTCAAACTCGCCATCGGAGAAGCATTCGCGGTCGTGGCCAGGACGGTGCCCAGATGAGTTCCCCCGAACACGACTCCACGGCCGGGCGGGCCAGCATCCTGGTCGTCGACGACCTTGAAGCGAGCCGGTACCTCACCAGCAGCTGGTTGCGCCGCAACGGCTACCGCGTCACCGAGGCCCGGACCGGCCGGGAGGCCCTGGACGTCCTCGCCACCGACGAGCTCGACATGGTCCTGCTGGACGTCAACCTGCCGGACATGAGCGGGTTCGAGGTCTGCGAGCGGGTCAAGGGCGACCCGCGCACGGCCGCGATGCCGGTCATCCACATCTCCGCCACCGCCATCGAGGTCGAGGACCGCACCACCGGGCTCGACCGCGGCGCGGACGGGTACCTCGTCGAGCCGGTGGACCCGGGTGAGCTGGTGTCCACCGTCGAGGCCGCCCTGCGGTACTACCGGGCCCGGACCCACGCCGAACGGCTGGCGCTGCGGCTGGGCCGGCTGACCCGCGCCACCCTCGCGATGAACAGCGCGAGCACGTTCGACGACGTCCTCGTCGCGGCGGCGGCCGGCGCCGCGACGATCTTCGAAGGGCCGGCCTCGGTCGTCAGCGCGAGCCACCGCGGCCTGGTGCGCTCCGCGACCACCGGCGAACCCGACGAACCGCCGGTCGTCCGCGCGGACACCCCGCGCGCGCTGGAGCAGGTCACGAACCTGGCCGGCGACGGTGTACCGGCGTCGTCGGTCTTCCCGGCCCCGGACGGGCTTTCGACGGTGGCCCTGGCCTTCCCGAACCCGTCGCGGCTGCCCGTCGCGATCACGGTGGCGTCGCGGGCGATCCGGTCCGAGGACGACCGCAACCTGCTGCTGCAGCTGGGCCAGGCGACCGCGCTCGCGTGCGAGGCGATGCGGAGCTTCACCGAGGAGCACCAGCTCGCCCTGACCCTGCAGCAGAGCCTCCTACCCCGGGAGCTGCCGGCCCGGCCCGAGCTGGAGATGGCCGCCCGGTACGCGCCCGCGAGCGACAACGCGGAGATCGGCGGCGACTTCTACGAGGTGTGCGACCTCGGAGGCCGGCTCCTGATCGCCGTCGGGGACGTCGTCGGGCACTCCATCGAAGCGGCCACGGTGATGGGCGAGGTCCGGCACGCGCTGCGGGCGTACGCGGTGGAAGGGCACGGCCCGGTGGAGATCCTGCACCGGCTGGACGCCGTGCTGCGCCGCTACCACCCCCGCAGCCTCACCACGCTCTGCCTGGTCGCGATCGACCCGGCGACGGGCGCGACCGAGATCGCGAACGCCGGCCACATCCCGCCCCTGCTCGCCGACGCGACCGGCGCCCGCTACGTCGAGCTCGCCGGCCCGCTGCTGGGCATCGGCCTGCCGCGCCCACCGGCGACAGAGCTGACCGTGGCGCCCGGCACGCTGGTGCTCCTGGTCACGGACGGCCTGATCGAGCGCCGCGACATCGTGGTCGACGACGGCATGGAGTCGCTGCGCACGGCGGTCGTCCACAACTCCGACCTGGAGACCCTCTGCGACGAGCTGCTGGAGCGCTTCGGCGAAGCGGCGGAGGACGACATCGCCCTGCTGGCCTTCCGCCGCCGCTGATCACTCAGGCTTGCCGGCTCACCCCGCCGCCGCCCCAGGTGAAAGCCGTGAATGGCCCATTGAGGGACTTAGAGTCCCTCAATGGGCCATTCACGGACCTGGCAAACCCGCTGGTCAGGGTGCGGCGGTGTAGCGGTGTGCGTGTTCCGCCTTGGCCGCCGCCGCGCCCAGGTGGACCACCACCCGGCACTGCGGATCGCCCATGGCGATGCGTTCCTCCAGCGTCACCGCCGACGAGCCGACGTTGCGCGCGGCGATGCCGCCGAAGACCGAGGACGTCATGCGGCACAGGGACGGGGACTGGCGCACCGCGGCGCCGAACGGGCAGTCGGAGTTCACGAAGACCAGCCGGTCCTCGGTGACCTCGACCACCTTGAACGTGCCGCCGATCGCCGCCTTCAGGCGGACCAGGCACTCCGCGATCTGGGCGGGCTCCAGCGGGGCCGCGGGGCTCGCGACGGCGTCGCGGTACTCCTGCTCCATCTGGCCGCCGATGTCCGCCGCGACCTGGGCGATCGCGCGCTGCGCCGCTTCCGGGCCCTGCTGCTGCTCGACGGCCGTCGACAGCTGGACGACCAGGGCGCGCAGGAAGCTCTCGCGGCCGAACCCGCCCTCGGGCCGGGCCTCCGACAGCGCGGGCAACGGGCTGACCCGGCGCGCGGGCAGGTCGAGCGTCAGCTCACGCGGGCGGACCACCGGCAGCACCGACCGGACGAACTTCCCGCCGGCGCGCTTCGCGGCCACCGCCAGCTCGGACGAGAACCGGGACACGATCCACAGCCCGCGGCCGCGGGACTGCTCCGCGGACGGCGCCTCCCGGGGCAGCGCGAACGCCGCCCCCATGTCGTGCACCTCGAGCACGGGCTGGGCCTCGGTCCACTGGAGCGACACCCAGATGTCGCCCTGGCCGTGGTCGTAGGCGTTCGCGAGCAGCTCCGCCACGATCAACGCGGCGTCGTCGATCTCCTCGGCCTGGTCCACCGTGTGCCGGGTGAGGAAGGCGGTGATCTCGCGGCGCAGCAGCGACGCCGACGCCCGGTCCTGCCGGTCAAGGAACCAATCCACGCCAAGGACCTCCTCGGTAGCCCCCCATACCGTACGCTCCCCGGCCGCGGCTCCCCGGCGCTCCGGAGCACGGCCGCCGGCGCCGCGGGCTGCTACCGTCGTGTCCATGCGGCCTAGAACCCAGCCGTGGTCCAGTCATGCGTGGCCGCCACCCGGCCCGCAGTGACCCGGAGGAGTCCCCCGTGCTCGACGGCCCGCCCGCTCGCCTCAACTTCTCGATCGAACTGACGTCCACCGGCGCCGCGACGGTGCTCAAGGTGGCCGGCGAGATCGACGCGGCCGTGTCCGGCCGGTTGACCGAACAGCTGGCCGCCGCCGTCGAGGCCGGGCGGCCCGTGGTCGCCGACCTGGCCGGCGTGACCTTCTGCGACTCCACCGGGCTGACCGCGCTGATCCACGCCCACCGGACCGCCGAGGCGGCCGGCACGAGGTTCGTGATCGCCACCGGGCAGCGTGCCGTGCTCCGGCCGCTGGCCCTGCTGGGGCTGACCCAGCTGCTGGAGATCCACCCGGACGTCGAAACCGCCCGCCACGCCGTCGCCTGACCCGGCAGTCCACTGAGGACACGATCGTCCCGGTAGGGTGAGCGACGCTCATCGCACTGGGGCGGATCGACGACCGAGCCGTCCGACGCGCCGGTGAACTGGAAGTTTCCCGGGTCGCTCGGTGCCCTGGTGGTGGTGGTCCTGGTCGTCACCGCGGCCGGCCTGAAGTACGCCTCGAGTTTCGTCACCAGCGGGCCGGAGCCCGGGCAGGCACCCGGCGAAACCTCCTGCGGTGGCCCGGTCCCTGGCCGGGCCGAAGGTCACCCACACCGGGCTCGTGGGCGGCGAGGCGATGCCGGCCAAGCTGGTCGACGGGGTCGCCGCCGGGCCGAAGCCGCCCACGGACGGGAAAGTGGGCGAGTCGCGCACCGCGCACGAAGCGTTTTCGGTGTCCGGCGACCGGATCGAGATGGGCTGCACCCGAGCGTCCGCGACGCAGGAGACCGTGCCGGTCACGCAGACGATCTACCGGTACGCCGACTTCGCCGCCGTACCAGGCCGGGGACCTCGGCGGTGCCGCCCGGGCGATCCACGACGCGCTGCCGGCGTGAAGACCGCGCCGCCGGCCCGGCGGCGCGGTCTTCGGCTTCAGCGGCGGATGGTCTTCGACGCGTTGATGTAGGCGTTCGACGGGGCCATGAAGGACAGCACCACGCCGACCACCGCGGCGAGGACGCTGACGTAACCCGCCCACGTGCTCTGGCCGACCAGGACCGACAGCAGCTGCAGCGCCGTGATCACGGTGAGCACGATGCGCGCCCAGTTGCGCCCGGCCCGGAGCTTGAACGCGAACAGCAGGTAGAGCAGGGCGATCACGACGGCGATCACCAGGGCCACGACGATGCCGATGGTGACGAGCTGGTCGATCTGCGCCTCGGTGAGGCTGCTGCCGGTCTGCCGGCTGCTGTTGCGGGTGGCTTCGGCGAGGGCGTCTCTGTTGCCGAAGACCAGGATCCCGCCCAGCAGGCTGATCACGGTCGAGGCGATGAACGCCCAGAACGCGCCCTCGATCGTGCTGGGACGGGCCTGGACGGGGGCTCCGGAAGCGGATGGGTCGGACGAAGCCGGATAACTCGGGTATTCGCTCATGGGATCAACTTGGCACGGCCGTTCGGCGGTCGCTAGCTGAATACGAAAGGCGGACTCGACTGGCCTCATCGGAAGCCGGAAACCGGCAGCGGCGCTACGCACCGCTACGGATTCCACGCTCCACGTCACCGTTCCCGGACGTGCTCAGCCCCAACGGCCGCGGTGCACGACGTCGGCCGGCGGCTTCCGGCGCCGCTTGAACCGGTCCCGGTCGACCGGCACGGTCTCCGCCGGGTACCCGATGGCGATGGCCCCGATCGGCTCCTGGTCGTCCGGGACGCCGTACAGCGCGCGGAACGGCGCCACCTGCCCGGGCACGATCCCGAAGTACAGCGCGCCCAGGCCTTCGTCGACCGCGGTCTGCAGGATCAGCAGCGCCGCCATCCCGGTGTCGATGTGCCAGAACGGCACGGGCCACCGGGATTCGTCACGGTCGGTCCACCCCTTGTCCGGTTCGGCGTAGCGATCCAGGTACACCCGCTTGCACGACAGCGGGACGATCACCAGGGGCGCACTGCGCACCGATTCCTGGACGGCGTCGGAACCCACCGTCCAGAACGGTTCCAGGGCGTCGCCTTCGAGCACCAGGAACGCCTGCCCCTGCGAGAATCCGGCCGACGGCCCGCGGGTGGCGTTGCCGAGGATGCGGTCCAGGCTTGCGGCGGGAACGGGATCGGGCCCGAACTCCCGCACCATGCGCCGCCGTCGCACGACGTCTTGGAACTCCATGGTCGAAAACCCTAGTCGAAGACGGCAATTGGTATCAATTTCGGCTATCGAGATTGACTGTATCCTGCGGGCATGTCGAGGGATTTTTCGGCGACGGCGGGCCGCGGCGAGCGGGTGCCGTCCGGCGCCGATCTGGCGAACGCGCTGATGCGCGCCACGCACACCCTGCGCCGCTTCGCCGGCCGCCCGTACCGGCAACGCGGCTGGTCGACGCCGCGCGTCCTGCTGATGCTGGCCGTCGAGGAAGCCGGCTCGCCGCGCATGGGCGACCTCAAGAAGCAGCTCGGCGTGACCGGTCGCTCGATCACCTCCCTGGTCGACGGCCTGGCACAGGAAGGTGTACTGACCAGGCACGCCGATCCGGACGACCGGCGCTCGACCCGGCTGCGGATCACCGAGAAGGGCCACGAGCACCTGGCGGAGATCAAGGCGCTGCACGGCGCGCACGCCGACCGGACGTTCGGGGTGCTGGGCGCCGCGGAGAAAATGCTGCTCCTCGAAATGCTCGAACGGCTGGAGCGGCACGTCCTCGACCAGTCCGAAAACGCTGGAAATTGACACTTTAATCGTCGCCGGACCCCGGGTCGCCGTATTGGTCCAGACCAGGATGCGGCATCCTCGCCGGTGGGCGCCGGCGGTCGCCGGTGTCGAGTCACCGACCTGACGAGGAGGATCGTGCGCGACACGAACAGTCCGGCCAACGCCCCCGCCGGACGACCCTGGCTGGTGGCCGGCGGGGTCTCCTTCACCTCCCGGCTGATCGTCGGGATCGAGCAGTACGCCGACCCCCGGCTGGTCGCCGACGTCCTGGCCGCCGGCGGCTGCGACGTCTTCATCACCACCTACGACCCGGCCGGGAACCGGGCCAGCCTGCTGCTCTCCGACCTCGACGAAGCGATGGACCTGTCCCGGTTCGGCTGGATCGGGACGACCTCGTTCGCCTACTCGGCCGGGGAAGCCGTGGACACCGCGAAGAGGCTGCGGGACTCGTTCGGCATCGAGGTGATCAAGCTGGACGTCCGCACGCCGGACAACCTGCCCGACGGCGAGCCCACCGTGGCCGCGGCCCGCAGCCTGGTCGCCGACGGGTTCGCCGTGCTGCCGTTCATCCGCGCCGACGCAGACCTGGCGACGCGGCTGGTCGACCTCGGCGCGGTGGCCCTGCGGGTGATGGCCTCACCCGTGGCCAGCGCGCAGGGCATCCTCGGCACGGAAGCCGTCCGGGCGGTGATCGACACAGCGGGCGTCCCGGTCGTCGTCGAGGGCGGCCTCGGGACCCCGGAACACGTCTCGGACGCGATGGCGCTCGGAGCGGACGCGGTCCTGGTCAACACGGCGATCGCGACGGCGCACGACAGCCCGGCCACGGCGGCGGCCATGCGCCGGGCCGTCGAAGCCACCCGCCTCCCCGAGGTGGCCGGCACCTGAGTCCACATCGGACAGTGCCCCGACGATGTCCGTGAAGGCCACATTGAGGGACTCTGAGTCCCTCGATGCGGCCTTCACGGACAGTCAAGCGGAGCGGGTGGGCCAGTCGCGGGCCAGGATGGCCCAGATTTCCTTGTCGTAGCGGACTCCTTCGTACGGCCAGTGCTCGCGCAGCACGCCTTCGCGGACCATGCCCAGGCGCTCGGCCACCGCCGAGCTGCGGGTGTTGTCCGCGCGGCAGCGCCATTCCGCGCGGTGCAGGCCGCGGGTCGTGAACGACCAGTCCAGCAGGGCCGCGCACGCCCGCGTGACCAGGCCGTGGCCCACCGCCGACGGTTCCAGCCAGCAGCCGATCTCGCACGAACCCCGCGCCGCGTCGAAGTCCACGAACAGGACGCCGCCGACGAGCGTGCCGTCCAGGCGGATCCCGAAGATCCTGCCGCCGTCCGCGGCCTGGCTTTCGGCGTACCGGCGCAGCGTCGCCCGGGCGCCCTCGAGACCGTCGGCGACGAACGACGCGCCGACCCACGGGCGGATGTGCTCGCGCGCCCGGTCGAGGTGGGCGGCGAACTCCTCGGCCTGCCACGGCTCCAGCGGCTCGAGCCGGGCGTTTTCCTTCAACGGCAGGTGGAACACAGTGACCCCCAATTCACGCAACGCTTGTTATGCTATCACCGTGCCCCGCCCCAAGGGAGATCACGAGGCCCGCCGCCGTGACGTCTCCGAAGCCGTCTGGCGCGTCCTGACCGCGCACGGCTTCGGCGGGCTGACCCTGCGCGCGGTCGCCGCCGAACTCGGCGCCTCCACCGGCCTGCTCACCCACTACTTCCGCGGCAAGCAGGAGCTGCTCACGCACGCGCTCGACCTGCTCGACGAACGCACCGGCGCCCGCGCGCGCCGCGACACCGGACCGGGACTGGCCGGCGTGCGGGCGCTGCTGCTGGACGTCCTGCCCCTGACCGGGGACGCCGTCACCGGCAACCGGATCTGGGTGTCCTCATGGGACGCGGCCCTGGCCGACCCGGCGCTGAGCGCCGAGTACGCGCGCAAGTACGGGCGGAGCCGCGAACGGCTGCGCGAACTCGTCGCCGACGCGCAACGGCTCGGCGAGCTGCGGCCGGGTGATCCCGCGCGCATCGCCGAGGGCGCGTTGTCCTGCACGCTCGGGCTGGTCGTGCAGGCGCTGTTCGACCCCCGCGCGTTCCCGCCCGAACGGCAGGTCGAACTGCTCGACGACCACCTGGACGCCCTGGTGGAGCCGCAGTTCCGGGCAAACCGATGAGCTCGTGTTAGCCTGACGCCGTGCAGCGCCTGATGACGTCCTCGCGACTCGTAACCCGGCGCGCCGGCTGAACCAGGTCGCCGGCGCGCAGCGTTGGCGACCTCCCGGGGCCTGGCCCGGATCCCGTCAGCTTCCTCAGCTCTGGAGATCCGTCATGGCCCCCACGTCCTTCGCCACCCGTTCCATGCTGGTCCGCCGCCGGATAGCCACGTACTTCACCGGCGGTGCCGAGGGCATCCCCGCCCTGGTCGGCGCGCTGTCCGAGCAGGGCCGCGTCATCCACGAACTGTCGGTCGACGTCCGCGACGGCGTCCGCGAGAGCAACCTGGCCTGCGCCGTCCTGCTCCCCGGCGACGAGGTGGAGCACCTGCTCGACCGGCTGCGCGCCCTCCCGTCGGTCGTCTCGGCCGAGCTGGCCTGAGGCACTCAGGCGACGATCAGGCCCGGCTCCGAGTCCCGGCTGCGCAGGCCGCGCACGGCGTTCGCCACCATCGCCACCCCTTCCTCGGTGAACAGCGACTCCGGGTGGAACTGGACGCCTTCGATCGGCAGCGTGCGGTGGCGGACGCCCATGATCTCGCCCGTGCCGGACCAGGCCGTCACGACCAGCTCGGCGGGGATCGTGCTCGGCTCGAGGACCAGCGAGTGGTACCGCGCGACCGTCAGCGGGTTCGGCAGTCCTTCGAAGACGCCATGACCGTCGTGGGCGAGCGGGGAACACTTGCCGTGCATGGGTTCCACGGCGTGGCGGACGCGCGCGCCGAACGCCGCGCCGATCGCCTGGTGGCCCAGGCAGACCCCCAGGATCGGGAAGCGGCCCGCCAGTGTCCGCACCAGCTCGACCGAGATGCCCGCGTCCGCCGGGTCGCCGGGGCCCGGCGAGATCAGCACCAGCTCCGGGTCGAGCGCGGCGACCTGCTCGACCGTCACCTCGTCGTTGCGGTGCACCACGCACTCCGCGCCGAGGTTTCCCAGGTACTGCACCAGGTTGTAGACGAACGAGTCGTAGTTGTCGATGACGCAGATCACGTGGCGTTCCCTTCCACCGAGACCCCCAGGGCGCGGGCCCCGGAGCCGAGCTTCGCCAGGCACTCGGCGTGTTCCTCCGCCGGGTCCGAGTCGTGGACGATGCCGCCGCCGGCCTGCAGCCGGATTTCGCCGTCGCAGAACACCATGCTGCGGATCGTCAGGAACAGGTCCACATGGGACGGTCCGAACGAGCCGACCGCGCCGGAGTAGAGCCACCGCCGCGACGGCTCGAGGTCGTCGATGATCTCCATCGCGCGCACCTTCGGCGTGCCGGTCATGGTGCCCGCCGGGAACGTCGCCCGGATCAGCTCGTCGGTCCCGCGCTCGCCCTGCGGCCGGCCCCACACGTCCGACGTCAGGTGCATCACGTGCGAGTACCGCTCGACCTCCATCAGCCGCCCGACCGAGACGCTGCCCGGCCGGCACACCCGCCCGAGGTCGTTGCGGGCGAGGTCGACGAGCATCCGGTGCTCGGCCAGCTCCTTGACCGAGGACCGCAGCTCGTCCTCGGCGAGGCGGTCGGCGTCGCCGTCGTGCCCGCGCGGGCGGGTGCCGGCGAGCGGGCGGATCAGCGCCCGGCCGCCCGAAAGCGTCAGGCACGGCTCGGGGGACGCGCCGACGGCCTCGAACCGCGGGCCGGAGTACCAGAAGTGGTACGGCGACGGGTTGATCTCGGTGAGCCTGCGGTAGACGCGCAGACCGTCCACTGTGGCCGGTGCGGTCCAGGCGTTGGACAGCACGAGCTGGAAGACGTCGCCGTCGAGGATGTGGCGCTGGGCGCGGCGCACCGCGTCGACGTACTCGTCGTAGGCGAAGCCGAACCGGCCGGCGCCGACGGAGACCGGGCCCAGCCGCGCGGCACCGGCCGCGTCCAGGATCCGGGCGGCCCGCTCGGCGGCGGCGCGCGCGGTGGCGGGCGTGACACCCCGGCCGATCACCTGGCCGTCGGCGAACCGGACCAGCACCTCGGGCAGGAAGAACTCGTACACCGGACGGCCGGATTCCGGGTGCCGGCTGGGCAGCCGCTCGAAGTCCCGCACGGCGTCGTAGCCCAGGAAGCCGTACCAGGCCTGCTCGGCGTCGGCGGTCGCCGGCGGCAGGTCCAGCCCGGTCAGCAGGTTCACCGCGGCCGCCAGCGGGGCGTGGCCGTCACCGCCCGGGTGCGCGAGGACGGCCAGCTCCCCCGCGGCCAGGACCGCCGACGTGCCACCGGCCCCGGCCGTGAGCATCACGCGCCCGGCGGACCGCAGGGCCGCGGCGGCCGCCACCGGGTCCACCTCGGACGTCAACGCCACGACGTGCCGGTGCAGCCGGTCACCCGGGGACAACGCGGACTCGATCACTGCGCCCCGCCCACCAGGCTCGGCGGCACCCGGAACTGCGTCCGCTCGTGGGCGCCGACGGGTTTGCCCATGCCGTAGCGGAACGCGGCGAGCTGGATCGCCCGCGGCGGGCACCCTTCGACGAAGATGCCGAGGTCCCGGCTCTCGTACAGACAGTTCCCGACGAGCATCACCACCCCGCGCAGCGGCGGCATCGCCACCTGCGGCCCGGAGATGACCGTCATCTCCCCGTCCCACGCGCGCAGCTCGCCGGCCAGCGCCTTCATCGCCCCGGCGACGAACCGGCTGCACGCCGGGCACGCGTTTTCGGCGTACACGTGGATTCCTTCGCGGGGCACGACGATTTCGACCGGCGCCTTGACCATGTCGAACGCCAGGTCCGCCAGCGGCGTCCCCAGCAGCTCGATCTCCGGCAGCCCCAGCGGTCCCATGCCCCGCGCGTGCGCGTCCCGCAGGTAGGCGACGCTCTCCGGGTCGAACCCGGCCAGCGTGCCGACCGCGACGTCGAGCGCGACGGCGTTGCGGCTCGCGGCGAGGAAGCCGACCTCCCGCGCCGTCCCGTCCATCGGGTAGTTGCCCTCGATCACCGTGGTCCCGTCGCAGACGACCAGGTCCTGCGGCCGCATCACGTTCAGGTCCACAGTGGACTCGTCGACGCCCGCCATGTGCACGATCCGGGTGGTGTACCCGGGCAGCAGCCCGACCAGGTTCTTCATCGCGTTCGAATAGACGACGCTCGCGTGGGTCCGCAGCTGAGGCACCCCGATGAAGAAGTCGCAGTCGAGGATCAGCTCGGGCACCGCGATCGGCACCCGCAGCGACGTCGCGCCCTCGATGCCGGTGATGCGCAGCGGCAGGTCGTCGAAGCTGACGACACGGGCGTACTTCGCGGCCTCGTGGTCGCGCAGGATCTCGTAGATCGCGTGCGTGCGCTCGGCGATCACCGGCTGCGCGCCGTGTGCGGCGACGACCTTGGCGATCGCCGCCAGCAGCGCCGGGCTGACGTGGAACCCGGGCGCCGTCTGGAACAGGTTCGGCTTGATCAGCACCTGGTCGCCGGCCCGCAGCCCGGCCAGCGGCGCGCCGAGCAGGTCGAGGAGGCGGTGCAGGCCGTCCGGGACGCCGGGTTCGCCGTCGACCGCCGTGAGGGCGACCGATTCAGTCATCGGTCTCCTCCAGCGCGATGACGCGGGCCGGCGCGGCCTCGGCGCCCGCGACCTTGGTCGGCAGCGCGAACAGCTGGACGACCTGCTTGGTCAGCTCGTGCATGTTGGTGACGTACTCCAGCAGCGGGATCCCGGCGGCGAGCAGGGCGTGGTGCACCGGAGACCCGGCATCGCCCGGCCGCTCGGTGAGGCAGTCCAGGCCGAACAGGCTCGCGCCGTTCTCGATGGCCCACTCCGCCGCCGACGGCGTCAGGTACGGCGGGCGGTCCCAGTAGTCGGGCCGGCCCCAGTTGTGGCGCAGGTAGTCGGTGCGCACGAGCAGCCGGTCACCGCGCCGCCACACCGGCCGCAGCGTCTTCTCCAGGTCGTCGCCGGTCACCTCGTCCAGCTCGCCCTTGTGCGACAGGTCGGCGACGACCGCGCGGCCGATCAACGTCTCCAGCGGCACCTCGTCGATGCCTTCGGCGCCGGGGAAGAAGTGCAGCCGGTACTCCATGTGCGTCCCGTTGTGCGGGAAGACGTGCAGGTAGGAGAAGGTGCGCTTGGTGCCGTACGGGTCGGTCTCGGGGGTCATCGACCGTTCGCTGGCGAACTTGGGGAACCAGTCGGCGGGGTAGGACGGCATTCCGTCGTAGAAGCCGTGGGTCAGGTCGACGAGTCGGGTCATCGCCGTGCTCCTTACTCAGCAGGTGAAGAGGCAGGTGTTGCGGACGTCGGGGTTGTTGATCATGGTGATGACCGTGGTGCCGCCGGGCGGGATCGCGCGCACCCCGCCGCCGGACAGGCCGGACGGGGTCATGAAGGCGGCCCACAGCGCGTACCACTCGGAGCTCTCGCCGGTCTGCGGGTCGACGACGGTCTCCAGGTTGGGCCGCACGATCTCCTGGACGAGCGAGCCGGTCCGCGAACCGGCGTCGAGGGTGTCCCGCCAGGTCGCGGTGTCGACCTCCTGGCCGATGACGACGCCCTTGCCGCCGTACGACCCGGTCGGCTTGAACACGAGCTGGTCCTGGCGCCGCACGCACTCCTCGATGCGCCCGGCGTCCGGGCCCGCGCCGGGGCGGCCGAGCATGCGGCTCCACGGCAGCACCCGGTCGATCGCGGCTCGCTCCTCGGCCGTGAAGACCGTGGTGTCGGCGGAGAACTCGGACAGCATCGCCAGCGTGCCCTTGTTGCTGTAGACGTTCGTCGGCGTCCAGACCACGACGGCGCCCTCTTCGTGCGCGCGGAAGACCGGCTCCAGCAGCTCGACGCCGTCGGGCGCTTCGAGCATCTCCTCGAGCCCGTAGTAGCGGAGGATGACGTCGATCCCGGTGCCGTCCAGGTACGGCTTGCCGTCCCGGAACTCGAGGTCGCCGATCTCCCCGACCAGGCAGGTGACGTTCTGCTCGGCCAGCAGCTCCCCGATCGCGCGGCGCTGGTGCCCGTAGGTCGTCATCCCGCCGGGGCCTTCGAGGATCGCGACGACCGGCTCGCCGGCCCCGATGGTCTTGCCCGCGTTGCGCAGGGCCCCGGCCAGGTCGGAGCCCATGTCCAGGTAACCGAGGCCGTGCTCGGCGGCGAACTCGGCGACGGCCGGGACCTTCAGGTACGCCTTTGGCAGGGTGCCCACCATGTCGAGGCCGCCGAGCGCGCTGCCGATGTTGTACTCGAGCAGCTTGAACGCCTCGCCGTCGTAGTAGACGTCCGCGCGGCCGTACAGCGGCGGCGGGCCCTCACCGAGCAGGCGGCACATCAGCGTGGTGTGGACGTCGTCGAGGCCGAGCGAGGTGCGGAACCGCTCGAAGTCGCCGTCGAACAGCCGCCGCGGCAGGCTGGTGACCAGGTCGAAGACGGTGACGAGGTCGCGGCCGAACGCCCGGTACTCCGCCTCGTCGACCACCACCGGCCGGGGCAGCAGCCGCGGCCACGCCGCGCGCTTGGTCGCCGACACGTCGAGGTTCGCCAGCGCGTGGCGCAGCCCGCTTTCCGGCGCGGCGCAGTCCGCGAGGTAGGCCTCGGTGACCCGGTTCGCCTTTGCCGACATGGTTTTTCTCCCTGGGTTAGACCGAGACGGAGGTGTCCGCGGCGGGACGCGCCGCGCGGCGGTTGAGGATCACCCGGTACTGCAGAATGATCACGACGCCGAAGAGCAGGTAGATCCCGGCCATCCCCTGGGTGCTCACCACCGCGCCCAGGCTGATGAGCAGCGAGTTGACGACCTGGCCGAACCGGATGTGGAGGTAGTACGCGGCCAGGTACCGCGGCCGTCCCTCCTCCGGGGCCAGCTCCGCCAGCAGCGCCTGCTGCACCGGCAGGTTCATCAGCTCGCCGACGGTCAGCACGACGCAGGCGGCCAGCAGCAGCCAGGCGTCGTGGCTGACGACGAGCACCGCGAACCCGCCCGCGTACAGGGTGATGCCCGCGTACAGCCGGACCCGGTCGGGCATCCGGCGCAGCATCGTGTTGACGACGAGCGCGAACACGACGACCAGCACCGTGTTCACCGCCTTGAGCACCCCGAGCATCTCGACGCCGGTGACGTCGCCGAACGGGAAGACGTCCTGCTCCGGGAAGTCGGTGGAGAGCCGGATCCCGATCGACGTGCTCAGCTGCCCTTCGAGCGTCAGGATCAGCGTGGCCGCGATGATCAGCCGGCGGAACGTCGAGTCGACCAGCACGACCTTGTACCCCTGGACGAACTGCGCGAGCCCGGTGAGTTTCGCCGACGGCGCCGGCGTTTCCGGCTTGGTCTCCGCCACCAGCGTCACGGTGACGAGCAGCGCGAAGGCCATGCCGGCGGCCCCGCCCAGGATCACCGCGCCGAAGTGCGAGCTGTAGAGGAAGGCGCCGAGCAGCGCGCCGCTGCCGAGCGCGAGGTTGATCACCCAGTAGTTGACCGTGTAGACGTACTTGCGCTCGGCCGGCGGGGTGACGTCGATGATCGTCGCGTCGTTGGCGGGCAGGGCCAGGTTCGTGCCGAACTTGACCACGGCGTAACAGAAGTAGACGGCGAGCGCACCCCAGTCCGCGAAGTAGGCCACGGCCATCAGGACCAGGAACACCGTGCCGACGAGGTCGCCGACGATGAGCACCGGCCGCCGGCCCCGCCGTTCCGACAGGTGCCCGCCGACCAGCATGCCGAACACCGCGAACACGGCGAACACCAGGATCAGCGCGCCGGCGAGGGCGACCCCGACGTGGGCCGCGAGGTAGATCGCGATGAACGTCAGGATCATCGCGTCGATCAGCTTGTGCACGAAGGCCAGCCCGATCCGGAGCCGGACGTTGCGGTGCAACGCGAAGAAGGTCCTCATCGGGCTTCGACCTCGACCTCGATCAGGGCGCGGACGCGGTCCGCGCGGGCCGTCGCCGCCTCGGCGTCTTCCGAAGCGGTGAGGATCACGTAGCCGTGGCGGGTCTTGGAGCTGACCGTCTCCGGCAGGACGTCCCCCACCGCGAACGGGAAGTTCAGGGTGTCGACGAAGTCCAGCTCCCGGGCTTCGTCCACACCGGACACCGAGCGGAGGACGCCGGCGGGAAAGGCGAAGTAGGCGATGTGCCCGACCCCGCCGGCCGGGATCGGCGGCGGCGTCCGTCCGGCCAGCGCGGCGAACATCGCGCGCTTGACGTCGTAACCCCGGCCGAGCCGGATGATGTCGGGGATCTTGTCACCGCCGAGCCGGGCCTGGGACTCGACGATCCGCGGGCCGGCCGCGGTCAGGATGACCTCGGTGTGCGCCGGGCCGCACTGGTACCCGGTGGCGTCGAGCAGTTCCACGGCCAGGTCGGCGACCTGCCTGGTCTCCGGCGTCTCGGGCTCGCCGAACAGGTGCCCCCGCTCGACGAAGTGCGGCAGCGGGCCGAGCAGCTTGCGCGTCACGCCGAGCACGTGGTGCTCACCGCGCACGGTCATCGTCTCGACGCTGAACTCGGGGCCGCGCAGGTACTCCTCGACGAGCAGCGGCCCGGCGTAGCCGAGCGCGGCCAGCTCCGCGCCCCAGGCGGGCAGGTCCGCCGGGTCGGTCAGCAGGAAGGTACCCCGGCTGGCGGACAGCGCGGAGGGCTTGACGACCACCGGTAGCGTGAAGTCTTCGAGCAGTCCCGCGACGTCCTGCCAGCGTTCCGCCGTCGCGAACCGCACCGACGAGATTCCCTTGTCGCGCAACAGGGTACGCATGGCGAGCTTGTCGTTGAGCAGCGCCACGGACGCCGGCGAGTTGACGGCCTTCCCGAGCTCGTCGGCCACGTCGTAGGCGAGCTGCATGCTCTCCTCGCTGCCGACGTGCCAGACGTGGTCGGCGCCGGTTTCCCTTACCGCCGAACGAATCGCGTCGGCGTAGGCAGCAGAGTCGGTGAAGTCGGCCAGCCGGAAGCCGTCGGCGAGCTCTTCGACCTTCCGGAGGTAGGCGGGGGCCTGCGCGCCGAACAGCCGCCCGGCTTCGGCCGGGTCCCAGATCGCGAAGATGCGGAAACCCTCCGCCTGGGCCTTTTCGAGGTATGCCTGGTAGGGCATCACCATGACCAGGTTCGGCATATCGTCTCTCTCCCGTGGGCATGAAGGCTTCGCTGGGTCAAGGCTCGCCGACGCCGCCATCGGCGAAGCATCAGCCGCCCATCAGCCGGCTCCCGCTCGCCGGGCTCGGCGGGTCAGTCCGGTGGGTGCGGGTGAGGCGTGACGCACCCAATGTGGCGTTGGGTGCGTCAGATGCACCGAACGCCACATTGGGTGCGTTTGGCTCGCGCACCGAAGAGGCCGCGAGGGCCCGCCGTGGCGCGATCCAAGCTCGTGGTCAGTCCCGGTGGGTGCGGATCGCGATCTGCTGGGCTGCCGCCTCCGCGATCCGGCCGGCCAGGTAGGACGTCTCGGCCGTCGCCAGGACGTGGCCGACCCGGTCTTCGTTGACGCGCAAGCGGTTGACGTGCGAGCCCGGTGCGACCGACACCACCGCCTCGGCCACGCCGGGCACCGCGGCGGCGATGTCCACCCCGGTCACGCCGTCCACGACACCCGGGTGCGCCGTCAGGTAGCGGATCGCCGCGCCACGGATCGGGTGGACGTCGACGGCGCCGACGGACTCGCCCAGGTACTGGCGGAGCAGCAGCTCCATCGTCGAGAGGCCGAAGCTCGAGTCCATCAGCTGGGTGATCTGGTCACCGGCCGGGCGCGGGTTGATCTCGATCAGCTTCGGGCCGTCGGCCGTGTACTTCAGCTCGACGTGCGCGATGCCGAGGTCGAAGCCCACCGCCGTGGTCGCGGCCACCGCCGCGGCCTCCAGCTCGGTCCGGACCCCGTCCGGCAGCGCCGACGGGAAGTTGTGCCCCAGCTCGACGAACCGGTCGCGGCCGCCCAGGAGCTTGTCGGTCACCCCGAGCACGCGGACCGCGCCCGCCTCGGCCAGGACCTCGACGCTGACCTCGAACCCGACCAGGCACTCCTCGACGAGCACCTCCGGCGGCCGGGCCTGGCCGCGCCGGTTGGTCGCGTCCGCCCGGATCGTGGTGTACGTCTCGACGACCTCGGCCGCCGTCGTGCACCGGACGACGTGCGCGCCGCTGGTCTCGTCCACCGCCTTCACCACGCACGGGAACCCGACCTTTTCGGCGGCCCGCACGGCCTCTTCGGACGTCGTGACGGCGTGGAACTCCGGCACCGGCACCCCCAGTTCGGCCCACCGCCGCCGTTGCTCGGCCTTGTTGCGGGCGATCCGGATCGCGGCCGGGTCGGGACCGGGCAGGCCCAGCTGGCGGGCCGCCTCGGCGGCCGGGACCACCTCGTACTCGGCGACCGAGAGCAGCGCGTCGAGCGGCCGGCGCGCGTCGACCTCCTTCACCGCCGCCAGCAGCGGCCCGACCTCGTGGGTCGCGCAGGACACGAACTCGTCGACACAGCCGTCGAGCACCTCGGTGCCGCCCGGTGTCGCGTGGTAGCGGTCCAGCCCGCAGCTGAAGAAGGTGACGTGCAGGCCCAGCCGCCGGGCCGCGCGCAGCGCGTCGAACCCCGACCCGGACCTGTTCGACTCCACGAACCCGATGCGTTTCATCGTCCGTTCCTCACTCGTAGTTCAGGCCGGGCGTGCGGGCCCGCTTCAGCTCGAAGAAGTGCGGGTTGCGGGCCATCGCCACCGCGCCGTCGAAGAGGCTGACGGCGTCTTCGCCACGCGGGATCGCGTTGAGCACCGGGCCGAAGAACCCGGCACTGTCGATGTGGATCGCCGGGGTGCCGAGGTCCGCGCCGACCGGTTCGAGAGCCTCGGCGTGGCTCTTGCGCAGGGCCTCGTCGTGGTCGCTGCGGTCGGCCGCGGCGGCGAGCGACGCCGGGAGCCCGACCTCGGCCAGCGCCTGCGCGACCACCTCGGGGAAGTCCTTGTTCTTCCCGTTGTGGATCCGGGTGCCGAGCGCCGTGTAGAGGTCGCGCAGCACGTCCTCGCCGTGGTCCCGGGCGGCGGCGACGCAGACCCGGACCGGGCCCCACGCGCGGTCGCAGAACTCCCGGTACCAGGGCTCGATCTCGCGGTCTTCGTTCAGCACGCCCAGGCTCATCACCCGGAACCGCAGGCTGATCTCGCGGTGCTGTTCGACTTCGAGGATCCACCGCGAGGTGATCCAGGCGAACGGGCAGGCCGGGTCGAAGTAGAAGTCGACCTTCGGTTTCATCGAGGGGCCTCCTCGGCTTCGGTCTGGACGAGCCGCAGCCAGCCGAACTCGTCGGGGGTTTCGCCGTACTGGATGTCGAGCAGGGCCTTCAGCAGGCGCCGGGTGACCGGGCCCGTGGGGCCGGCCGGCCAGTCCCGGTCCGGGGTGACGACGTGCCCGACCGGTGCAATGGCCCGCGCGGTGCCGCAGGCGAACACCTCGGTGATCCGGCCGTCACGGCAGCCGCGTTCCCAGTCCTCGAGCGTGACCGGTTCCTCGGCGACCTCGATGCCCAGGCGCCCGGCGAGGCGCAGGATCGAGTCGCGGGTGATGCCGGCCAGCAGCGTGCCGCTCAGCGGCGGGGTGACCAGCCGGTCGCCCTCGACGAAGAACAGGTTGGAGCCGCCCACTTCCTCGACGTACCGGCGCTCGCGCGCGTCCAGCCAGACGACCTGGTCGCAGCCGTGGGCCACGGCCTCCCGCTGCGCGATGTAGGACCCGCCGTAGTTGCCGCCGCACTTGATCGTGCCCGTGCCGCCGTCCGCGGCGCGGACGTACTCCGGCGACGCCCAGAGCCGGATCGGCTTCGGTTCCGCGCCGGCCGCCGGGCGCGCCGGGCTGCCGATCACCGCGAAGAGGTACTCCTCGGCGGGCCGGTTGCTCAGGTGCGTCTCGGCGGCGAGCATGAACGGCCGCACGTAGAAGCTGTGGCCGCGGGTCCGGGGCACCCAGGCGCCGTCGACCCGCAGCAGCGCCTCCAGCGCGGCGACGAAGTCCGCTTCGGGCAGTTCGGGCATCGCCATCCGGCGGGCCGAGCGGGCGAACCGGCGGGCGTGGTCCTCCGGGCGGAACAGCGCGCGTTGCCCGTCCGGTCGCCAGAACGCCTTCAGCCCTTCGAAGACGGTCTGTCCATAGTGGAACGCCATGGTCGCCGGGTGCAGCGAGAACGCCGCGAGCGGCCGGCTCCGCGCGTCGTGCCAGCCGCTGGCGGCGTCCCAGCGGGCGGTGACCATGTGGTCGGAGTAGAGCGAGCCGAACCCGGGCATGCTCAGCAGCTCTTCGCGCTGCTCGGCCGGCATCGGCTCGACGCGGTCGGTGGTGAATTCCAGCGTGGTCATGTGGACTCCTTGAAGACCTCTTCGAAGCGGGCGACGGCCCGGTCGGCCAGCGGCCCGGACAGGCCGGTGTAGGCGGCCGGGTCCAGCAGCCCGGCGGGAACGTCCACTTCGGACCCGAGCACGGCGGCGAGGTCGGCCCCGGTGCGCCCGGCCTCGGCGGAAGCCGCCGCCAGCAGCCGTTTGGCGGCCGCCTTGCCGAGCGTCGGCGCCAGCACGGCGTTGACGCGCTCGGAGACGATCGCGCCGCGTGTGAGCCGCAGGTTGGCCGCCATCGCCTCGGGCGAGACGTGCAGCGCCCCGGCCAGGCGGGCGGCGTTGGCGGCGGCGCCGGCCGCGATGCGCAGGCACTCCCGCAGCGGCTGCCACTCCGCGTGCCAGCCGCCCGACGACCGTTCGTCGGGCACCGCCATGGACTGGAACAGCACGACGGCGACCGGCGGCAGCTGCCGGGCCGCGGTCGCGACCAGGGTGGCGTACACCGGGTTGTGCTTCTGCGGCATCGCCGACGACGCCCCGCGGCCCGGCGCCTGCTCCTCGGTGACCTCGCCGATCTCGGTCCGGGACAGCACGAGGACGTCTTCGGCGAGCTTGCCGAGCGCGCCCGTGGTGACCAGCAGCGCCGACGCGACGTCGGCCAGCGGCGTGCGGATCCCGTGCCACGGCAGGGTCTGCGGGGCGAGCCCGAGCCGCGCGGCCACGAGATCGGGCAGCCGCAACGTGCCCTCGACGTCACCGCCGGCGTACTCCTGGTACGCGGCGAGCGTGCCGGCCGCCCCGCCGAGCGACACCGGCAGGGCCGCGCGGGCGCGGCGCATCCGCTCGACGGCGTCGAGCACGAGGTGCAGCCAGGTCGCCGCCTTCAGCCCGAAGGTGACCGGCACCGCGTGCTGGGTCAGGGTGCGCCCGGCCATCGGCGTGTCCCGGTGCCGGCGCACCTGCCCGGCCAGGCTTTCCGCGCAGGCCAGCAGGTCCCGGGTGATCCGGTCGAAGGTCGCCGCGCAGAGCAGCATCAAGGCCGTGTCGAGGATGTCCTGGCTGGTGCTGCCCCGGTGGACGTACTCGGCGGCGGCCGGATCGACAGCGGAGGTGAGCTGCCCGACGAAGGCGACGACGGGGTTGGCCGTCTCGCGCACCCCTTCGGCCAGGGCCGCCGGATCGAGGTGGGCGGGATCGGCCGCGGCGCGGATGGCCGCGGCCGCCGAAGCGGGGATCACGCCCAGCTCGGCCTGCGCCTCGGCGAGCGCGACCTCGGTGTCGAGCATCGCGGCCAGCAGCGCGTGGTCCCCGACGAGCTCGGCGGCACCGGTCGCCGCCCAGGCCGGGGCGAGAATCCCGTGTTCGGTGCTCATGCCGTCCTCTCGAAGTCGCCGAGTTCCGCCCGGTCCGCCATCAGCTCCAGGCAGGACCGGGCGATCGCGTCGGCGTCGCCGAGGATCACCGAGTCGACGCCCGGGCGGATGCCCGCCGCCGTCACCCAGTGCACTGCTTCCGTCGGGACGCCGAACGCGAACCGCCGTGGGTGAGGCCGGTCTTCGGCGTCCAGCACGTGGTACGGCCGCCGGGTGACGGCCAGGCCGCCGGTCACGTACTCGCCGCCGGCCGGGTCCGGAATGTGGTACGGCCGGCACTCGCCGCGCTCGAGCAGCGCCCGCAGCAACGGGTCCGTCGTCCGCCGCAGGTCCGTTTCCGGCAGGCGCGCCTCGATCAGCGTCGTGGCCGAGGCGGTGACGTCCGGGCAGGCGGCCGAACGCGCGACGAACCGGCCGTCGGCCCCTGCGACCCGCAGGTCCGGGCCGAGCACCTCGAGCACCCCCGCGTCCAGCAGGGCGCCGAACTGCTCGACGCGCTCGGCGGGCGGCCCGATCGACAGGTACGCGTTCAGCGGCATGTACCAGCGCTGCAGGTCGTCGCGGTAGGACTCCCCGGAGAGCCCGCCGTGGTCGACGACCAGCCGGATCTCGTTGCGCAGGTCGCGCAGCACGTCCAGCGCCGCCTTGAGCGGGCCGGTCACGTTCCCCAGCCCCGCCTCCCGCAGCTCGTCGTCCACATAGGACCGGAGCCAGCGGCGGAACCGGGCGGTCGAGGTCAGGTCGGCGGCGGTGTAGGGCACCGCGATCCTCCGCCAGTCCCAGCTCTGCCCGGGGTCGAGCCCGAACTTCGTGAGCACGTTGCGCTGGGCGTCGCTCTCCCGGATCGCCAGTGGCTCGCCGGCGAGCGGCACCTCGGCGGGCTCGGCCGCGGCGAACGCGGTGAGGAACTCGTCGACGTCGCAGACGCACCGGCGGTCCCGCACGAGCGTCGCGTAGAAGACCGTGCGGACCTCTTGGTCGATCAGCGGCCAGACGTCCCGGCGGAAGTCGGCGGGCCCGCCGTCGCGCAGCCGCGCGATCACCGCCGGGGTGAGGTACCGCGGCCGGTGCCGGCCGAACGGGCCCTTCTCGTTGCGCGCGCGGGCCTGGTACGGCACCCCGCGGCGCGACCCGGCGACCAGGTGCGGTTCCCGGCCGGACGGGACGTAGGTGAGCACGCCGTCCGGGCCCCGGGTGAACTCGCCGCCGCGGCCGAGGGTGAACAACGCCAGGTGGTCGAAGAAGTTGAGGCCCATCCCGCGCAGCAGCACCGGCTCGCCCGCGGGCACGTCGGCCAGGGCCAGGTCGGCCGGGTTGTCCGGCGCGAGGTAGCGCAGGCCGTGGCGGACGGCGAAGCGGCTCAGGTCCGCTTCGGCCGCACCGAGCTCGTGCGACTGGTGCCCGAGGGCCAGCACGACGGCCCGCAGCCCGCCGAGCGTCTTCCCGTCGTCCAGCACGACCTCCTGCCGGCCGCCGCCGGTGTCGCGGACGTCGACCGCCCGCGCCCGGTGCGGGACGAACCGGACCGACGGCGGCGCGAGCCGCGCGATCCGCCGCCGCGTCCACCGCAGGTAGCTGCCGTAGAACGCGCGTGACGGGTAGTCGTCCGGCCCCAGCGCCTCGGCCTCGGCGCGGACGCCGTCCGGCACCTTCGGGCTGCCGAGCAGCGCGATCGACCGCGCCCACTCGTACAGGCTCGGCCCGCGGACCACCGGCCCCGCGCAGGCGACCGTCTCGTCGACGAACATGGTCACCTGACTGGCGACGGTGTTCATCAGCAGCAGGCGGTCCTGGCTGCTGCGCCACACCCGCCCGCCGTCGAACACCTCCGGGTCGACGAGGTGGACGACGAGCGCGCCGCCGCGCGGCACGAGCTCCCCCGCGTTGGCGCACAGCCGTTCCGCGACCGACAGGCCGCGCGGGCCGAGGCCCACGACGGCGATCTCCGACGTCTCACCGAACACAGTTCACTCCGGTTCCGCTCCCGAACTAGTGACCGCCGCCCAGACGGCGGCCGAGGCCGGCCGCGGCGCCGGCGAGCCGCTCCATGAGCCCGGCGAACTGCTCGGGCCTGAGCGCCTGGTTCCCGTCGCACAACGCCTGCTCCGGCTGGACATGGACATCGATCAGCAACGCGTCCGCCCCCGCGGCGACGGCGGCGAGCGACAGCGGCTCGACCAGCTCGGGCCGGCCACCGGAGTGGCTCGGGTCCACGATCACCGGCAGGTGGGTGCGCTGCTTCCACAGCGCCACCGCGGTGAGGTCGAGGGTGAACCGCGCCGACGGCTCGAAGGTGCGGATCCCGCGCTCGCACAACATGACCTGGTCGTTGCCTTCGAGGAGCAGGTACTCGCCGGCGGCGAGCGTCTCCTCGACGGTGCAGCCGAACCCGCGCTTGAGCACCACCGGCAGGCCGCTCTGGCCGACCGCGCTCAGCAGCGCGAAGTTCTGCATGTTCCGGGCCCCGATCTGGAACCCGTCGACCACCTCGGCCAGCCGCTTGACGTGCTCCGCGTCGACGACCTCGGTGACGAACGGCAGTCCCGTCCGCTTCCGGGCCTCGACGAGCAGCTCGAGCCCGCTGAACCCGAGGCCCTGGAACGCGTGCGGCGAGGTGCGCGGCTTGAACGCCCCGCCCCGCAGCGCGACGGCCCCGTGCGCGGCGACCAGCTCCGCCGTCGCGTTCATCTGCTCCGGGTTCTCCACCGCGCACGGCCCCGCGATCACCGCCACCGAGCCGTCGCCGATCGTGACCGGCCCGAGGGACACCTGGGTGCCGCCCGGGCGCAGCTCGCGGCGGCCCAGCCAGGCCTGGCCCTCCCGCGGCACGCGGCGGGTCGGCACCGGCAGGTCCGGCCGCGCGGCGGCGACGGCGTCCACCGTGCCCGCGGAGTCCATTGTGGACACCGGGAGCACGTGGCCGGCGCCGAGCTGGTAGATCTGCGTCGGCGCGCCGGCCGACTCGAGGTGCCGGAGCCAGCGGTCGACCCCGGCACGGGTCACGGTCTCGTCGAACACGAGCAGCAGGGCTTGGTCAGTCACGACGGTCGTCTTCTCTCGGAGAGTGGGGTTCACCCGAGCGCATCGCTCGTGGCGAGGTTCTTGCCCCGGCGGTCACGGACGTAGACGGCGAGGTCCTGGTACTTGTCGCGCAGGTAGCGCTTCAGCGACTTGCCCGTGACACCGAGCGGGAAGTCGCCGTCGCCGCTCGCGACCTCGACGACGGACAGCTCCGGCTTCCCGTGGGCCCGCAGGGCTTCGTTGGCCGCGAACAGCACCTTCTCCGGGTCCACGCCGTCCCCGGTG
Source organism: Amycolatopsis sp. NPDC049252 (assembly GCF_043197175.1). Classification (NCBI taxonomy): domain Bacteria; kingdom Bacillati; phylum Actinomycetota; class Actinomycetes; order Pseudonocardiales; family Pseudonocardiaceae; genus Amycolatopsis; species Amycolatopsis sp. NPDC049252. The sequence continues at coordinate 48,181 of NZ_JBICSQ010000015.1, read as the reverse complement.
ACGACGGCGACGGCGACCTTCTCGCCGCCGAACCCGCCGGCGACGACCGTGCAGTCCGCGACGCCGGCCACCTCGTTGAGGATCAGCTCCTCCAGCTGCACCGAATAACCGGGACCGGCCGCGGTGTGCACCACGTCGACCGCGCGGTCGACCTGGTAGAAGGTGCCGTCGCCGTCCTGGTAGGCGACGTCGCCGGTCAGCCAGTAGCCGGCGAGCTTGCTGCGGTAGTAGGTGTCCTGGTTGCCCCAGTACCCGACCGTCATCGACGGCGGCTTCGCCCCGAGCAGGCCGATCTCTCCCGGCTCGGCGAGCGTGCCGTTCTCCCGCAGGATGGCGACTTCGGCGTAGCCGACCGACTTGCCGACGCAGCGGTCGTCGCGCTCGGTCGCCAGGGTCCGCGGCTGCATGAGGACACCCCAGCCGAGCTCGGTGGTGCCGAGCCGGTCGAGGAAGGCCGCCGGCGGCAGGCCGGGCGAGCGCCGCGCGAGGATGTTCTTCAGGTGCCGCTCGTGGATGGCGTCCGCCATGGACACCCAGATGTTGACGGAGTCGAGCGCGCCCTTCGGCGTCTCGATCGCGGCCAGCTCCGGGTAGGCGTGGCCGAACGCCATCACCATGCTCGGCTTGTGCTCCTCGACGGCGCTCGCGAGCTCTTCACCGGAGACGTCGCGCCAGACCACCATCGGCTGACCGCCGAGCACCGCGTAGGCGTTGAACGACACACAGCCCTGGTGCGACTGCGGGAGCGCGTTGAGGATGACGGCGTCGGGCTCTTCCTTATAGTTCACGGCCCGCCACTTCGGGCCGTCGAGGATCGTCTTGTGCGTGTGGATCACCGGCTTCGGCAGCCCGGTGGTGCCCGAAGAGTGCATCAGCCCGACCGGGTCGTCCGGGTGGTGCCGGAAGCGGTCCGCGTCGGGCAGCACCGCCGAGGGCAGGGCGGGCAGCTCCTCCATCGTCTTGACCCACCGCAGGTTCAGCCGGTCGAGGTCGGGGGCGATCCGGTCGAGCCGCTCCTGATCGGTGTAGAGCCCCAGCGCGCCGCTGCGCTCGATCAGCGCGACCGCGCTCTCCCGCGGCGCCTTGCTGTTGATGAGCATCGAGATCGCGCCGATCTGCGCGAGCGCCGAGAGGTGCAGGAAGTACTGGATGGAGTCGGGCGGGAAGACCGCGACCCGGTCGTGCGGCCGCACCCCCTGCTCCAGGTACCAGACCGACCAGCTCTGCACGAGGTGGTCGAGGTCGCGCAGGCTGAACCAGTGCCGGGTTTCGCCGTCGGTGTACGGGATCGGCGTCAGCGAGTGGAGGAACGGCTCGTCCGGGTACGGGTTGAGCTCGAGCATCGAGGGAAGCAGGTTGCCACCGCCGATGTCCGGGTCTCGCAGCACTCGGGCACGCAACTCGGGGCTCAGGACGGTCTTGTGGGTGAACTCCATGTTTTCGCTCTCTGTGCGGGCCCACGACGGCGACGGCTGCGAAGGGAGCCGACCGGCTCCGGTACCCAGCCTGGCGGGCGCCGCCATCGGCCCGGCCTCGCCCGCCCATCGGTGGTGCATCGGAGCGCGATGGTGTTGCCGGGCAACCGGTTCAGCCGAAGCTGCACTCCAGCTCGGTCACCGACGCCAGCGCGGTGCGGCCGAACGTGGTCCGCAGGCCGTCGCCCGGATCCCGGTCGTCCACTTTGGCCCGGGCGTGGTCCTGCACCAGCTCGTGGAAGTGGTACCGGCCCGCGGTCCGCTGCCGGACCAGGTGCGCGTCGAAGAGCTCTTCCAGCAGCCGCTCCGCGTCGGGCACGGCCTGGTTCAGCAGCAGCGCGGCGGTGCCGGCGTCGAACTCCTCACCCGGGTGCGTGGTGCCGCCCAGCACGCGGAACAGCCTGCGCTGGCCGGCCGAGAGCTTCCGGTAGGACGCCTCGAACTGCGCGGCGACGCTGCGGTCGTCCAGGGAAAGCACGCCGAGCCGGTTCGCGCGGTCGCGCAGGCGGGTCACCAGGTGCTCGAGCGTCCACGCGGGCCGGTTGTGGAACCGGGACGCGGCGATGCTGACGGCCAGCGGCAGGAACCCGCACAGGGAAACGATCTCCGCGACCGCGTCCGGCCGGCCGCCGGTGCGGCCGAGCCCGGCGATCCGGGTGAACAGCGCCGCCGCCTCGGCCGGGGAGAACACGTCGAGCGAGCGCGACGTCACGCCGTCGAGCCCGGCGAGGCGCCGCTGGCTCGTGACGATCACCAGTGCTTTCCCGGTCCCGGGCAGCAACGGCCGGATCTGCCGGGCGTCCAGGGCGTTGTCCAGCACCACCAGCACCCGGCGCTCGGCGAGCTCGGCCCGCCAGCGCGCGGCGCGGTGCCTGCCGTCGTGCGGGATCTGGTCCGCCGCGACGCCGAAGTCCAGCAGCAGCCGCTCCAGCGCGGCGTCCGGGCCGAGGGGTTCCTGGTCGGCCGAGTGCCCGTGCAGGTCGACGAACAGGTGCCCGTCCGGGAACCGGTGCGCCAGCTGGTGGGCCAGCCGCACGGCGAGCGTCGTCTTGCCGACGCCGGGCATGCCGTCGAGGGCGAGGATGCTCAGCGCGGTGCCGGCCGCCGAGCGGCAGCCGGTCAGGAACCGCAGCTCCTCGGCGCGCCCGGAGAAGTGGGCCGTGTCGTAGGGCAGGAAGGAGCGGTTGCTGTGCCCGGCGGCCCGGGACGGCGCCGGGGCCGCGGTGCGCGGCCGGTCGTCACGCAGAATGCGCTCGTAGAGCTCCCGCAGGCTCGCACCGGGATCGACGCCGAGCTCGTCCCGGAGCAGCCGGCGGCACTGCTCGTACGTCGTGAGCGCGTCGGCCTTGCGGCCGCACCGGTGCAGCGCCAGCATCAGCAGCTTCCGGGTCTCCTCCCGCAGCGGGTGCTGCGAGACCAGCTCGCCCAGCTGGGGGACGAGCGCGGCGGCGTCTCCGCCGTCCAGGCGCAGTCCGATGAGCCGTTCGGTTGCGGACAACCGGTTTTCCTCGAACCGGGCGGCGGCGATCTCGAACACCGGGCTGTGCAACCCGGACAGCGCGGGCCCCTCCCACAGCGCGAGCGCCGACTCCAGCAGCTCGACGGCCGCGGTGGTGCGCCCGGTGGCCGCCGCCGCGGATGCCGAGGCGACCATGGCGGTGAACCGGTGGGCGTCGATGTCCTGCTGGTCCACCTGGATGCGGTACCCGGGGCCGTCCTTGACGACGAGGTGCTTGGCGGCGGCGAAGCTGCGCCGCAACGCGGCCACGGCGTTGTGCAGCTGCCGCCGCGCCGTCACCGGTGGTTCGCCGTCCCACATGGCTTCGAGCAGCCGCTCGGCGCTGACCACCTTGTCGGCGTTGAGCAGGAGCATCACGAGCAGCCGCTGCTGCCGGAGCCCGCCGAGATCGACCCGCTCCCCGTCACGCTGGACCCGCAACGTGCCGAGCACCTTGAAGTACACAGGACCTCCCCCACCGTACGCGCACGGCTACCGCTCGCAGCGGCCCGCGCGCAGAACTCAGGAACAATATCCGAAAAATGCGCTTGGCAAAGCGGGAGAAGCAGTTCGGTGTTCTCGGCATTGCTTCGGCGTGACTATTTCATGATCGCGCCGTCAAGATCGACGCGGACCGTGTGCGATCGGTCGCAATTGACGGACGAATGACATTAACGGGATAGCGGGAACTCCGGTTGCTGGTTCTTTCGTCGGCTTTTGGGGACAGAGAGGGAACGCCGGGGAACGCGCCGGGAAAATCCGGGTGCGCGGTCCTAGGTGGGCGGGGCGAGCGCGGGCGCCCGGTAGGCCGCCACCGCACCCGGGCCGGTCAGCCCGAGCTCGCCCAGCGCCGCGAGCACCGCCCCGGCGAGACCGGGCCGGGCGTCGACGGCGTCACGGGCGGCCGGGTCGAGCTCGACCCGGAACCCCTCGCCGAGCAGGCGGACGCGCAGATCACGCGGGTGGACGCCGGCTCCGGCAAGCCGGGCCCCCACCGCGATCTCGGCCCGTTCCACCAGACCCAGCCTCCGTAAAGAGACCGGCACCCCGACCGAGATACGTGACGCGAGACACGGTGTCGACGCCTTTTCGGCCACGGCGAGTGACCACTCGGCCGCGAGCGCCCGGACGTCGTGTTTCCCCAGGCCGGCATCGGCGAGCGGCTCGACCACCTGTAGTTCCCGGGCGGCTCGCAGACCAGGCCGGTGTAACGCACGGTGGTCGTCCGCGTGGGTTCCGGTGGCCACGTGCGCGAGGCCGCGCTCCAGCGCCAGCTCTCCGACCGCGCTCAGCACGGTGCGCTTGCAGAAGTAACAGCGGTCGCCCGCGTTCGCCCGGTAACCGGGCACCTCCAGCTCCGCGACGGGCACCTCCGCGAGCTCCGCGCCGAGGCCGGCCGCGAGCTCCCGGGCGGCGGCGAGCTCGGCCCGCGCCAGGCTCGGCGAATCGGCGATCACGGCCAGCACGCGGTCACCCGGCAGCGCCCGCAGCGCGGCCGCCAGCACGAGCGCCGAGTCGACCCCGCCGGAGAACGCGACGGCCACGCCGCCGAGCTCCCGCAGCCGGCCCAGCAGCCGGCCGGCCGGCCCCGCGTCCACTAGCGCGTCCCCGCTGGTCGTACCGGCGCGGTGATCCATTTTCGACAATAAGAGAGCACGTTTCCTCCGCTCGAGGCGTCTTGCGTGCGGTAAGTCGATCGCGGCGGTCCCCCGCAGTCAATACATTGCTGTATTCGTGCGCTTGTCCCCCGGCGCAGTTTACAGGTGCGGCGGACCAACACTAACGTGTCGGCTGTGGTATCGACAGATGGAACGGCGGCAACCACCGCGGATCTCGGCTTTGCGCGATTGGACCTCGACCGGGTGGTCCGGACGGGCGATCCCGAAGTGGTGTTCGGCGCGGGCAAAACGGACGGCCAGATCGTGGCCACCCTCGCCCGGTTGCACGAAGAGCATCCCGGGCGGGCGGTACTCGCGACCCGGGTCGGCGGGGAAGCCCGCTCCCTGTGCCGGGAACGGCTTCCCGGCGCGCGGATCGACGACGCCGGCCGCACGGTCACCCTCGGGGAGCCACCGGCGCCCCGCGGCCGGGTTGCCGTCGTGTGCGCGGGCACTTCGGACCTGCCCGTCGCCCGCGAATGCGCGACGACGGTGGCGGTGTTCGGCGCGGAACCGGACCTCGTCGTCGACGTCGGGGTCGCCGGGCTGCACCGGCTCTTGGCCGAACGCGACCGGATCGCCGGCGCCGACGCGATCGTGGCGATCGCCGGGATGGAGGCCGCGCTGCCGACCGTCCTCGGCGGACTCTGCGGTGTGCCGCTGATCGCGGTGCCGACCAGTGTCGGGTACGGCTGGCACATGGACGGGCTGACCGCGTTCCTCACGATGCTCAACAGCTGCGCGCCCGGCGTGGTGACGGTCAACATCGACAACGGGTTCGGCGCCGGTGTGGCCGCGGCCCGCGTCGCGCGTCAGTCGGTGGCGTCGTGACGGTCGGGTGGATCGACGCCGGGAACGGCTGCGCGGGCGACATGCTGCTGGCCGCACTGGTCGACGCCGGCGCGGACTTCGACGGGATCGTCGCGGGCCTCGCCAAGCTGCCGGTCGACGACGTCCGCCTCACCGAGCAAGTGGTGCGGCGCCACGGGTTGCGGGCCCGGCAGGTGCTCGTCGAGGCCCCGGAGACCCGGCATGCCCGCCACCTGCCCGAGATCCTCGACCTGATCGCGGGTGCCGGGCTGCCCGGCCGGGCGGAGCGGTTCGCCACCGCGGTGTTCGGCAGGCTGGCCGAAGCGGAAGCCGCGGTGCACGGCATCGAAGCGGCGCGGGTGCACTTCCACGAGGTCGGCGCGCTGGACGCGATCGTCGACATCGTCGGCTGCGCGCTGGGGCTGGAGGCGCTGGGACTGCTGGAGGCGAGCGTCACGGTGTCGCCGATCGCGGTGGGCGGCGGCACGGTGACGGCGGCGCACGGCAGGCTCACCGTCCCGCCGCCGGCGGTGCTGGCCCTGCTCACCGGCGCGGCCGCTCCGGTGGCCACCCACCCCGCGGCGCGGGAGCTGTGCACGCCCACGGGCGCGGCGTTACTGGTCACACTGGCCGGCGCGTACGGCCCGATGCCTTCGTGCGTACCGGAAAAGGTGGGCGTCGGCGCGGGCACGGCCGACCCGCCCGGGCACGCGAACGTCGTCCGAGTGGTCGTCGGCGCCGGCACCGGCGCCGCGCCGTCGTGGGTGAGCACGGCGATGACGGTGATCGAGACGACCGTGGACGACCTCGACCCCCGCCTGTGGCCGGAGGTCCTGTCGGCCCTGCGCGAAGCGGGCGCCGCGGACGCCTGGTGCGCCCCGGTGACGGCCCCGAAGGGCCGGGCGGGCGTCGTCCTCACGGTCCTGACCGCCGACGACCGCGTCGACGGGGTGTGCGCCGCGGTCTTCGCCCACACGTCGACCTTGGGTGTCCGCCTGTCCCCGGTGGAGCGGCGCGCCCTGCCGCGCGACAGCGTGACGGTGGATCACCGTGGCCAGGCGGTCAGCGTGAAACGCGGGTACCTGAACGGAGTCGTGGTCACGGCACAGCCGGAGTACGAGGAGGTGCGAGCCGCGGCGGAGGCGACCGGGCAACCGCTGAGGCAGGTACTGGAGGAAGTCCGCGCGGCGGCAGGCCGGCTCTAGCCGCCTCCCCACCCAGCCGGCTCGAGGTTCAGCGCCGCCCAGTGAGTGTCCGATGAGGACCGGGCGGTGCAGGCCACGGCGAGCAGGTTCGCCCGGCCGACCTCACCCCGTGACGTACACCGGTGACGTCGTCCGACGGTCGCCGCAGCACCGGCCGGGTTTCTAGCGTCGACCCCGTCGATCCTGCCAGTGCAAAGGAAAACCATGTCCGAAGTGACCTACACCGCCGTCGCCACGTCCACCGCCGAGGGCCGCAACGGTGGCCGCGCGACCTCCGACGACGGCCTGCTCGACGTCGGCCTCGCGGTGCCCAAGGCGCTCGGCGGCGCCGGTGGCGGCACCAACCCGGAGCAGCTGTTCGCCGCGGGCTGGGCGTCCTGCTTCGTCGGCGCCGTGCGCCGGGTCGCGAGCGTGAAGCAGGTGCCGCTGAACGATCTCGCCGTCGTCGCGGAGGTCACCCTGCACCACGACACCGCGGCCGGCGAGTTCCAGCTCAGCGCCGCGCTGCACCTCGAAGCGTCGGGCATCGACCAGGCGACGGCGGACGACCTGGTGCGCGGCGCGCACCAGGTCTGCCCGTACTCCAAGGCGACGCGCGGCACCATCGAGGTCACCCTCGACGCCACCGTCGCCTGAGGACTCAGAGCCGGTCGGCGTCCATGATCGCCTGGGCGAACGGCCGCGGCGCCTCCTGCGGCACGTTGTGCCCGATGCCGTCCAGGACCCGGTGTTCGTACTTGCCGGTGAACTTGGCGCGGTAGGCCTTGCCGTCCTTGGCCGCGCCGTCGAAGTCGCTGGCCAGGGTGATCGCCGGGACGCCGATGGTCGCTCCGGCGGCGAGTTTCCGTTCGTACGCCTCGTACTGCGGCTCGCCCGGCGCCAGACTGAGCCGCCAGCGGTAGTTGTGGATGACGATCGCGACGTGGTCGGGGTTCTCGAACGCCGCCGCGCTGCGGTCGAAGGTGGCGTCGTCGAAGGTCCACGCCGGCGACGCCGTCTTCCAGATCAGCTTGGCGAAGTCGTGGCGGTTCGCCGCGTAGCCGGCGCGGCCGCGCTCGGTCGCGAAGTAGTACTGGTACCACCAGCCCAGCTCCGCGGCCGGGGCCAGCGGCTGCTGGTTCGCCTTGAGGTTGGTGACGATGTACCCGCTGACCGGGACGACGGCCTTGCACCGCTCCGGCCACAGCGCCGCGATCACGCCGGCCGTCCGCGAGCCCCAGTCGTACCCGCCGAGAATCGCTTTGTCGATTTTCAGCGTGTCCATGAGGGCGACGACGTCGAGCGCGACGGCCGTCTGCTGGCCGTTGCGGGCCGTCGCCGCCGACTTGAACGCCGTCGGGCCGTACCCGCGCAGGAACGGGACGATCACCCGGTAGCCCGCGGCGGCCAGCAGCGGCGCGACGTCGGCGTAGCTGTACGGGTCGTACGGCCAGCCGTGCAGCAGCACCACCGGCGGCCCGCCGGCCGGGCCGAACTCGGCGTACGCCATGGTCACCAGCCCCGCGTCGGCGTGCTTGATCGTGCCGAGCGAGGTGTTCTCGCCGGACCCCGAACGCAGGTCGGGCGGCGGAGAAGAAGGAGCCGAGCAGGCGGCCAGGGTGGTCGCCGCCAGCCCGGCCGCGAACGCCTGCGTGAATCGTCTCCTGCTGATCATCTGAGCTCCTGAGCGAAAGACCGTGGGACGTCTTCGACGCTAGGACGGACGGCACGCCGGCCGCGCCCGTCGGATGACGCACCCGGCGTAAGTCAGTCGCCGAGGGCCTGCAACGTCGCCGCGAGGTCGGCGCGGGAGCTGACGCCGAGCTTGGGGAAGATCCGGTGCAGGTGGGTGCCGACGGTCCGGTGCGAGAGGTAGAGCCGCTGCCCGATCTCGCGGTTGGTCAGCCCGTCGGCGGCCAGCTGCGCGATGCTCAGCTCGTGCGGGGTCAGCTTCTCCCGCGCGTCCGGGCCCCGGTTCGGGCTCGACTCCCCCGCGCTGCGCAGCTCACCGCGGGCCCGCTCGGCCCAGGACGTCAGGCCGAGCGCGTCGAACGTCTCGCGCGCGGTGCGCAGGTGCGCCCGCGACTCGACGACCCGGCGCTGCCGCCGGAGCCACTCGCCGAAGGCCAGGTGCACGCGCCCGCGTTCGGCGGGCCAGCCGGCCAGGTCCGCGGCCAGCGCGGCCGCGAACCGCTCGTCGCTCGGATCCAGCACGGCCCGCGCGTACCGCAGCCCGATGTGCAACGCCGGCGACGGCGTCACCGCGGCGAGCGGCTCCAGCTCGGCCAGGATTGCGCGCATCGCCTCGGTCTGCCCGGTCCGCACCGCGGCCTCGGTCAGCTCCGCGACGCAGTACGCGCGCAGGGCCAGCTGGTAGGCCGGGTCGGCGGGGTCGAGCAGCCGGCGCAGGTCGGCGAACGCGTCCTCGAACCGGCCCTCGCTCAGCGCCAGCAGCCCGCGTGTCAGCTGGACGGTCGCCAGCACCGGGCGGGCACCGGCCGCGAGCCCGGCGCGTTCGGCCTCGTCGGCCAGCGCCTTCGCCTGCTTGTGCTCCCCGCGCAGGGCGGCGATCTCGGCCTGCACGGCCAGCGCCAGCCCGCCCATGAACGGCTGGCCCGTCTCCTGCGCGAGCCGGACGGCCTCCGCGGCGGCGGGCACCGCCCCGGCCAGGTCGCCGAGCCGGGCCCGGCTCCACGCCAGGACGGCCAGCGCCCGGGGCAGCACCCCGAGCCGGCCCTGGGCACGCAGGCCCGGCGCCGCGGCCGCGGCGAACCGCGCGGCCAGGTCGAACGCGCCCACCTGCAGCGACGCGCTCCCGAGGTAGCGGTCGACCTCGGGGTCGGCCCCCGCCGCACCGGCGAGCTCCCGCAGCCGCTCGAGAACGACCTCGCCGCGGTCAAACGGCGCGACGTAGGCGGCGACGGCGACCAGGCGCGGGTCGTCGTCCGGAACGGGCAGCCGGTCGGCGACGTCCAGCAGCCGCTGCCGGGCCGAAGCACCGGGCTCGGCCCAGAAACACCGCATCGCGGCACCCCAGAGGACCCGCATCGCCGCGTCGTCCTGCCCTTCGGCGGCGACGGACTCGGCGAGCCCGGCCAGCTCCCCGATCCGCGCGGGGTCCTCGCGGACGCCGTCCTCGAACCCGCTGAGCAGCCGGTTCGCGGTCGCCCGCCGGCGCGGGCAGAGGTCCCCGGCCGTGCGCACCAGGCGTTCGGCCGTCTCGCGGCGACCGGACTCGACCGCCAGCTCGGCGGCCCGCAGCAGCCGGTCCGCCCGCGCGCCCGGGTCTTCGCTGAGCCGCGCCGCCTGCTCCAGCGCCGCGATCGCGGCCGCCGCCCCGCCCCGGTGCCGGGCCCGGCCGGCGGCCGCCTCCAGGTCCGCGGCCACGGTTTCGTCGGGACCGGCGGTGGCCCTGGCCTGGTGCCAGGCCCGCCGGTCGGGCTGCTCGCGCAGGGTTTCGGCCAGCGCGAGCTGCGCCCGCCGCCGCTCGGCGAGCGTCGCGGCGGCCGGGATGGCCGAGCGCATCAGCGGGTGCCGGAACGTCAGGCAGCCGGCGCCCAGCTCGACCAGCCGACCGTCCACAGCGGACGCCAGGATCTCGGGTTCGACGGGCGTACCGAGGATCGACGCCGTCGCGGCCAGGGTCTCGGCGATCGAGCCGGTCTCGTTCAGGGCCGCGACCAGCAGGGCGGTGCGGGTGGGCGCGGGCAGCGTCGCGACGCGGGCGCCGAACGTGCGTTCCAGCCGTTCGGTCAGGGGCAGCACCGAGCCGAACGCGCCGAGGTCCACCCTCGGCAGCTCGGTCAGCGCCAGCGGGTGGCCCGCGGCCGCGGCGAGCAGCCGGGACCGGAGCGCCGGGTCGAGGCGGGGCGCGACCGAGTCCAGCAGCTCCGCGGCGACGTCGTCGGCGAGCCGGCCGAGCGGCATCGGCGAGAGCCCGGCGTCCAGCAGCGGTGACGCGGCGCCGTCCCGGATCGTGGCGACCAGGACGAGCGGCTCGGTTTCGATCCGCCGGGCCACGAAGGCCAGGACATCGGCGCTCGCGCGATCCAGCCAGTGCACGTCGTCGGCGACGACCAGCACCGGCTTCGCGGCGGCTTCGTCGGCCAGCAGGGTCAGCGCGGCGAGGCCGACCAGGTAGGCGCTGGGTTCCGGCCCGTCCTCGAGGCCGAGCGCGGTCCGCAGCGCGGCCCGCTGCGGCGCGGGGAGGTCGCCCACCCCCGCCCGGACGGGGTGGAGCAGCTGGTGCAGCCCGGCGTAGGCGAGGTCCTGCTCGGCCTCGGCGCCGGTGGTCCGCAGCACGCGCAGCCCGGCGACGGACGCGGCGGCGGCCGCCTCGGCGGCGAGCGCGGACTTGCCGATCCCGGCTTCCCCGCGGATGAGGATCCCACTGCGGTCTTCGGGACCGTCGACGAGCTCGCCCAGGTCCTTCCGCTCGGTTTCCCGCCCGTGCAGCGTCATGTGTCCTCCCGCTCGGGACGATACCGGGGACGACGTACACCGATGACGTCGTCCGACGGGCGCGGAGGCCACCGCCGTCGCCCTAACTTCGGTGCCCATGCACCAGAAGAGATCCGTACTGCTGTTCGCCGCGCTGCTGGTGACCACCGTCACCCAGTTCGCGCCGAGTGCCGCGGCGGCCTCGACGCCCTGCGCCGCCGTCCCCGTTTCCGCGCCCGCCGGCGCGAAGATCGAGTCGGTCCGGGCCGAGCCCCAGCCCGGCTACTGCGCCGTCACCGTGACGCTGACCCACCCGGGCGCCGGCGACCACGTCAACGTCCTGGTCGCCCTGCCGCAGCAGGGGTGGACCGGGCGGCTCCAGGCCCTGGGCGGCAGCGCGTACGCCGCCGGCGAGTTCGGCGCGCCGCTGGTCCAGGCGGTCAAGGAAGGCTACAGCGCCGTGACGACCGACGCCGGCGTGCTGACCGGGCTCGACACGTCGTGGGCGCTGACCGCACCCGGCCAGGTCAACCGGCCGCTCCTGACGAACTTCGCCACCCGCTCGGTGCACGAGGCCGCCGTGCTCGGCAAGGACGTCACCCAGCGGTTCTACCACCGGCCGGTGACGTACTCGTACTGGACCGGCTGCTCGACCGGCGGCCGCCAGGGCTACTCCGAGGCCCAGAATTACCCGGCCGACTTCGACGGCGTTCTGGCGAACGCACCCGCGGTCCACTGGACCCAGTTCGCGGTGGCGACGCTCTGGCCGCAGGTCGTGATGAACAACGAGCACGACCGGCTGGGCACGTGCGTCCTCACCGCGTTCCGCGAGGCCGCGATCAAGGCGTGCGACGCGCGGGACGGCGTCACGAACGGCGTCGTCGACCGGCCGGACGAATGCGGTTACGACCCCCGAAGCCTGATCGGCACGAAGGTCGTCTGCGACGGCCAGGAAGTCACCGTCACGGCCAAGGACGCCGAGGTCATGCGCAAGATCTGGGCCGGGCCGACCGACGAGCGCGGCCGGAAGCTGTGGGACGGTCTCCCGAAGGGCGCGGACTTCACCTGGCTGGCGGGGGCGGCGCCCGGCTTCCAGGTGGCCGTCCAGTGGGTGCGGTCGTTCGTCGAGAAGCAGGCGGACTTCGACACCTCGACGCTGACGTACGCCCAGTACACCGCCCTGTTCCGCCAGTCGGTGCGGGAGTACGACGACGTCATCGGCACGGCCGACCCGGACCTCTCCGCGTTCCGGCGCGCGGGCGGAAAGCTGATCACCTACGTCGGCTCGGACGACCAGCTGATCCCACCCGGCGGTGTGCTGCGCTACCACGCCGAGGTCGAACGCGAGATGGGCGACGTCGACGGCTTCTACCGGCTGTTCGTCGCCCCGGGGGTGGAGCACTGCGGCGGCGGCCAGGGCGCGGCGCCGGTGAACCCGCTGGGCGCGCTGGTCGACTGGGTCGAGCACGGCAAGGCGCCGGCCACGCTGGCGGCCGCGACCACGGACGGGAAGCAGAGCCGCGACCTGTGCGGGTACCCGCGCGTCTCGCGGTACGACGGCCACGGCGACCCGGCGGTGGCGTCCAGCTACCGCTGCCGCTGAGTGGACTTGCCGGTCCAAAAAAGTACCGGCACCCTGAAGAAGTCCACAAGATTTCCCTTGTACAGGAGCAGTTCCCCATGGCACTCGACCAGTACTACCTCCTCGGCCGCTCCGGGCTGCGCGTCAGCAGGCTCGCCCTGGGCACGATGAACTTCGGCACCGGCGGCTTCCACGCCGCCTACGGGAAGACCGAGGACGAGGTCCGCCCGATCTTCCGCCGCTACCTCGACGGGGGCGGCAACTTCATCGACACCGCGGACTTCTACACCGCCGGCGAGAGCGAGACCATCCTCGGCAAGCTCGTCACCGAGGCGAACGTCCGCGACAAGGTGGTGCTCACCACCAAGTTCACCAACAGCGTCGCCGACGGCGACCCGAACGCGGGCGGCAACGGGCGCAAGCACATGGTCCGCGCGCTGGAGGCGTCGCTGCGGCGGCTGGGCACCGACTACGTCGACCTTTTCCTGCTGCACACCTGGGACCGGCTCACCCCGGTCGAAGAGGTGATGCGGACGTTCGACGACCTCGTCCGCGCGGGCAAGATCCGTTACGCCGGGCTGTCGGACGTGCCCGCCTGGTACGCCTCGCGGGCGCAGACGTTCGCCGAGGCCAACGCGCTCACGCCGGTGATCAACCTCCAGCTGCCGTATTCGCTGGTGCAGCGGGAGATCGAGACCGAGCACGTCCCGATGGGACAGACCCTCGGCCTCGGCGTCACGGCGTGGAGCCCGCTGGCCGGCGGATTCCTCACCGGCAAGTACCGCACCGGGACCGAGGGCCGGTACGCCGACCCGGACGCGCAGACCTGGACCGAGCGGGACTGGGCGCTGCTCAAGCCGCTGGAGGAGGTCGCGGGCAAGCTGGGCGTGACGATGGCCCAGGTCGCGCTCAACTGGGTCGCCACCCAGCCGGGCATCGCGTCCGCGATCGTCGGCGCCAGCAGCGCCGCGCAGCTCAGCTCGAGCATGGCGGCCCTCGACTTCGAGATCCCGGCCGAGCTGCGCACGCTGCTCGACGAGGCGAGCGCCGTCCCACCGGCGTCGGTCTACCGGATGTTCACGCCGGAGTACCAGAACTGGATCGTCACCCCGGGCCTGAAGATCGGCGACAAGCCGGAGGGCTACGCGCCGGGCGCGCGGAACTGGGTCTAGGACACCGCCTCAAGGGTTCGCGCCGCGGCCGGATCCTCCGTGCTCGCCGCGGCGAACCCGTCCTGAAGATCGGCGACAAGCCGGAGGGCTACGCGCCGGGCGTGCGGAACTGGGTGTGACAACCGGACCTCAGCGTTCGACGATGGAGGATTCCGGCCGCTCAGCGTCCCAAATCCTCCATCGTCACCTCGCGGCTCAGCCGGACACCACTTCCCCGCCCTGCACCACATGACGGAACCGCCCGGTCAGCACTCCGGCGTCGGCGAGCGGATCGCCGTCCACCACGAGAAGATCCGCGTGCGCGCCGACGGCGAGGGTGCCGATCTCGCCGGTGAGGTTCAGCAGGTCCGCGGCGGTCGACGTCGCCGAGCGGAGTACCTCCAGCGGTGACTGGACCTCGGCGCGCAGGCGGAACTCGTGATTCTGGTGGCGGTGCATGCCGCCGAGCAGGTCCGTGCCGTAGACCAGTTTCACGCCGCCGCGGGCCGCGCGCTCCAGGGCGGCCAGTCCGGCGCCGAGGACGTCGTCCACCTTGCGCCAGCTGGATTCCGGCAGGCCGTGCTCGCGGCCTTCCTCCTTCAGCGCCCAGTACGTCACCAACGTCGGCACCAGGTACGCGTCCCGTTCGACGAACAGCTCGACACTGCGGTCGTCGAGGAGGTTGCCGTGCTCGATCGACCGGATCCCCAGTTCCAGGGCCCGGTTCACGGCGCGGGCGGTGTAGGCGTGCGCGGCGACGTACCGGTTGGCCGCCTCGGCCTCCTCGACGATCGCGCGCAGTTCTTCGGCGGAGTACTGCGTCGAGTCGATGCGGTCGGTCGGGGAGGCGACCCCGCCGGAGGCCATCACCTTGATGTGGTGGGCGCCCTTGCGCAGCTCGTCGCGGGCGGCGGCGCGGACCGCGTCGACGCCGTCGGCGACCCGGCCGAGGCCCGCGCAGCACTGGTGGTCGTCCCGGACGTGGGTGCCGCGGGTCCGGCTGTCGCCGTGCCCGCCGGTCTGGCTCAGCGCCTTTCCGCAGAACAGCAGCCGCGGCCCGCGGAACAGGCCTTCGGCCTGCGCGTCGGCGAGGCCGAAGTCGGCGCCCGAGGCGTCGCGGACGGTGGTGAAGCCGCGGTCGAGCATCCCGCTCATGGTGCGGGCGGCCTGAGCGGCCACATAGGACGGTGACGCCGACGACAGCGAGCCGAGGTCGGCGGTCGACGCGGTGACGTGCACGTGCGCGTCGATCAGCCCGGGCAGCACGACGGCACCGCGCAGGTCCTCGGTGCGCACGTCGGCCGCGGTGAGTCCCGGGCCGGTTTCGACGATCCGCCCGTCGGCGCACCGCAGGTCACCTTCGGTGTACTCCCCCGTCAGCGGGTCGAGCAGGCGGGCGTTGCGCAGCAACAGCGATCCGGTCACCGGTTCTCCTCCAGGTCACGCAGCGCGGGCACGGCCAGCGGCGCGAGCGATGCGGCCGTCACCACCGAATCCTCGTCGTAGCGGCCTTCCGCGTCGAGGATGTTGAGCACGCCGAGCGTCCGGCCGTCCGCGACGACGGGCACGTTGATCACCGCACCGCAGCCGAGCGCGTCGATCAGCGCGTGGTCGGCGAAGATCTCGCGCACGGCCGCGCGGTCCGGCCCGAGGTAGGGCTCCTGCTCGGTGACGCACCGCGCGAGCCAGCCCGCGGCGACCTCGACGGTCTTCTCCCCGCCGACCGGGTACTCCGCGGGATGGCTGCTGTGCACCCGCCGCAGCGCCCGGCGCTCCGGCACCCACGCGAGCACGGTGAACAGCCGCACGCCGATCGCGTCGCGCACCCGTTCCTCCACAGTGGACAGATTCACTTCGTCATCTCCTTGGCGGTGGCCGCGGGCGCACCGCGTTCGGTCAGTTCTTCGAGCGAGCGGCCGGCGGTGGACAGGCCGAACACGACCACGCACACCACCCCGGCGGCCAGGACGATCGTCGTCAGGCCGAAGACGCCGGCGAACCCGAGGCTCGCCGAGGACAGGCCGATGATCGTCGGCGCCAGGATGCTGCCGACCCGGCCGAACGCGCTCGACAGGCCGGTGCCGCTGGCCCGGATCCAGGTCGGGAACACCTCGGGTGTGTAGGAGTACACCCCGGCGTAGGTGCCGTTGAGGAAGAACGACAGCACCGCGCCGGCCAGCGTGATCGACCACGGCGCGGACATCTGGCTCAGCCAGAACGCGCTCACCGCCGAGCCCGCCAGGTACAGCGCGATGGTGTGCTTGCGGTCGAGCCGCTCCGACAGCCAGGCCGCCGAGAAGTACCCGGGCACCTGGGCCAGGTAAATGATGATCGAGAACTCGAAGCTCTTGGTCACCGTGATCCCGCGCTCGACGAGCAGCGTCGGGATCCAGGAGAAGAACCCGTAGTAGGAGAACGTGATCACGAACCAGACGGCCCAGATCACCGCCGTCCGGCGCGCCATCGCGGGGCTCCACAGGAACTTCAGCGCGCTGAGCAGGTTGACCTTCGGCGCCTCGGTCACGGGCTGGGCAGTTGCCGAACTGGTGGCCGGGACCGGTGGGAGCGCGGTGCCGGTCGCCTTCTCGACGTCGCGTTCCAGCTTGGCGACGACCGTCTCGGCTTCGGCGTCCCGGCCCTGCGCGAGCAGGAAGCGCGGCGATTCGGGCAGCGACCGGCGCCACCACAGGAGCATGACGATCGGCAACGCGGTGACCAGCTGCGCGACGCGCCAGCCCTCGTCGAACGACGGCACGACGAACCGCCCGATCAGCGCGGCCGCGACGAAGCCGAACGAGAAGAACCCGGCGAGCGCGCCGACGAACCAGCCGCGCCGCTTCGCGGGGACGAACTCCGACAGGAACGGCGCGATGATCGCGCTTTCGGCGCCCGCGCCGGCGCCGGCCAGCACCCGGGCGCCGAGGAAGACCTCGTAGCTGGGCGAGAACGACGCGATGACCGAGAACAGGGCGTAGAAGGCCAGCGCGTACATCATGACCTTCTTGCGGCCGATGCGGTCGCCGAGCAGGCCGGCCGCGATCGCGCCGAAGAGGAAGCCGAACGGCGTGGCCGAGCCGATCAGCCCGAGCTGACCGTTGTCCAGTCCCCACGCGGTCTTGGCGCTGGGCAGGAGGAACGCGACGACCGCGGAGTCCATGCCGTCGAAGGTGTACCCGAGCCCGCCGATGAGCAGCAGTTTGTAGTGCGGGCGGCTCAGCGGGAGCCGGTCCAGTCGTGCCAGCAGCGTCATGGGGAGCACCTTCCGTGATCCGGGCTGCGCGAGTGCGGACAACGTATACTGCACTTCAGCAAATCTGCAACGTTCTTTGCATGTGCGCACCCTGCGTTACGGTGGCTCGGTCAAGGGAGGGGCTCAGGTGGCGGAGACCGACGACGGTTTCGAGGGATGGCTCCGGGACCGGCTGCCGGAACGGGGCCTGCGGCCGAAGTCCGCAGCGGTGCTCGACGTGCTGGTGACCCAGCCCCGGCGGGCGTCGTTCGGCTCGACGGCCGAGCTGGCCCAGCTGGCCGGGGTCAACATCGCGACGGTGACGCGCACCGCCCAGGCGCTGGGCTTCGCCGGCTGGCCGGCGCTGCAGCAGGAGCTGCGGGCGCGGTACCTGTCGTCGCTGAGCGCGCCGCAGGTCGCCGAGGAACACCGCGGCGTCGACTCGCCGGGCTCGGCGTCCTTGAGCCGCGACCTCGACAGCCTCGCCCTGCTCAACCGCCGGATCGACGAGGAGCTGATCCGCGAGGCCGCCCGGGCGATCGCGGCGGCCCGCCGGACCGTGGTGATCGCCGACGGCAGTTACGCGGCGGTCGGCATCGCCTTCGCGCACAACGCGCGTCTCGCGGGTTACGACGTCCACGCGGTGACGGCGGGCGACGCGGAACTGGCCAACACGACGGCCAAGCTGACCGGCGACGACGTGCTCGTGGCGATCAGCTTCTGGCGCCTGTACGAGAGCACGGTCCTGGCGGCGGAGGAGGCGAAAAACCGGGGCGCGCGGGTCTTCGCGATCACGGACGCGGCCAGCCCGTCACTGGCCGGCGCGGCGGAGAGCGTGCTGCTGGTGCCGGCCGAGGGCGTCACGTTCTTCCCGTCGCTGACCGCGGGCATGGCCCTGGTCCAGGCGATCGTCGCCCAGCTGGCCGCGGTGGACCCGGCCCGCACGGGCAGGTCCATCGAGGCGGCGGAGGCGATGTGGTCCCGTTTCGACCTCCTGCACCGGCGTCCCGCCGGAAAAGCCTGACGGCTCGCGCAGGCGATGGTTCGATCAGGTGATTTTTCGGCCCAAGTAATGACACGCAGAGTAGCGACAGCATCGCAGTGTGCTCCCTCAGCTCAGCGAGCAGGCAGGTTGCCGGATCACAGCGGGTCACGAGGCGGTCCGCCGTGTCGTCATCGGCCACCTGGCGATTCGATGGAAACCACCCCGCCAGGTCACCCCGCGAACCGCACTTGCAGACGACTAAGCGCCTACACCCGCAACTACACAGGTAAGTGCATCGCCAGCCTCAAAGCGGAAATGATCACGGTCGCGCGTTTCACCAGCGAAGAGCCACATGATCCAGGAAGTGGCCCGTGGGACTGGGGCGCCCACCGAGACGGCCCGATGCACCGCGCGATCACGCCGCCGGTCTCCGGCCAGTTCGCAGTGAGCCATCTGGCGAACGGCCAGATCTCCCACCTGCGACCAGCAAGTGGCCAGCAAGCAAATCGACCTTGCACCAATGCCAGTAACCACACCGCAAGCCAGCAATTCGCTGACACCTGAGCCGCCGTATCGCACAAAGCGGCATCATGAATCGCCAGCAGCCATTCGCGATACACCAGAGTTAGCTGCTGGACGAGATCCCTCGCCGTACGCTCGACCCAGACGATCTGAGAGCCCATCTTTCCGGCAACAACTCCGGCCCACCCTTGACGCGGGCCCGGTGCAGGGTGAAATTTCCCATGCCGGAGACAGGAGTCGGCAAGATGTGCAACCAGAGAATCAGGAACAAATATCAAAAACTCAAGGAACTGGTCGCCACACTATGCGAAAGGACGGCATCATTACTGGAATTTAGCGCACTACTGGCAACCCTACTCCAGGGAGGCACCTGCCCAATGGCGAATATGGCGAAGACACTCGCACTTGGCCTTCGATTCGCCGCCCAGGTCCTACGCTAGTCGCCGGCACTCACAAAATCGGGCTGGGCGGAGACTTCTGCGCTCACGCCGCCCAGCCCGATACCAACCGTGATGAACACCGAGCCGACACGACCCCGTAGACAGGTGCTACCCACCGTCACACGCAAGCAACACGCCACCCACCCATGTGGCACGCCAATGACTCACATTTGCCTGGCGGGCAGCGGCCAAGTGGACCAACGCGTAGACTCCGCCGCGCAACCATCCCGGACCGCGTACCCCACACCAACTCGATCGGCGCAGTCATACCGGCGGCGAACGCCTGCCAGAAAGCGAGGTGGCCGTGCCTCAGGGCAATGAGACCCCGACCGATGTCGACCGCGACCGTCTCGCATGGGTCAAGAGCTCGGCAAGCTCCAGCGGCAACTCCGACAATTGCGTCGAGGTCGCGACCACGGATTCATTCGTGGCGGTGCGCGATTCGAAGGACCCTGGACCGATGATCATCGTTTCGGGTCGGGCATGGCTTGCGTTCCTCGGATCTTCTTCCGACCCGGGCGCGCTGAACACGACCAGCGCCGGCTGAGAACTGAACCTCACCCCTTCGCGGTGCTATCATTCTGCCAGCTGGCAGATAGCCACCAGCCTGACGAAACGGGGGGTGCGAGCCATGACCCGAGCACGTTCGCCGCTTGTCAGCCAGCGCCGCGTACTGGCGGCTATCCGCGAAGCACGAGAATCTCTTTCCCTGACCCAACGAGAAGTCGCCGAAGCTCTGGACTGGTCCGTATCGAAGATAATTCGAATAGAAAACGGCTCAGTCGGCCTTTCGATAACAGACCTCAAAGCATTGCTTCTCCACTACGGCATCACCGACAGGGACCGAGTCGAGAACTACGTCAGGCTGGTGAAAGAGGGGCGACAGCCAGCCTGGTGGGACGAATACCGACGCGTGTTCACTCCGGATTTCGTCAAATTCCTCGGACTTGAATCGGCGGCAGTCACGGTCCGGCTGTACCAATTACACCTTGTCCCAGGTTTGCTGCAGACCGCCGCGTACACACGCGCGCTGATCATGGGTAGCGTCGGAGACGCGGAACTGGCCGATCGGCAGATCAAAGTCCGTCGCATCAGGCAGGCCAGGCTCGACGAGCCTGAACTCGAGCACAACTTCATCCTGGACGAATCCGTCTTGCACCGACGTGTGACAGACCTGCACAACTGGCGTGAACAGCTCCAGCAGATAACACAAAGGTCCCGGCAGCCGAATGTGACGGTCCGCATCCTTCCCTACAGCGCGGGCTGGGTAGAGGGAATGCAGAGTTCCTTCACGATATTGAAGTTGTCCGAGCAGGTGAACGATCTCCATCTGACGATCGAACGCCCCGATGGTGACCAGCATTTCGATGATGCGGCAGGAGCGGACAGGGCCGTCGAATTCGGCAAGATCTTCACGCGCCTTGAGACTGCCGCCCTACCGGCTTCCGAAACTCCTGGGATCATCGATGAAAGTCTGCGAAGTCGCCACTAACGAACCAGCTCGCCACCCGCCCGGTCACGCCTCGGTGTGCCCCAGCAGCGGCCGCGGGACGAACCTGGCCGCCGGGTCCAGGAGCGTGTCCAGCTCGAGCACCGCGAGTTCGTTGGCCCCCGCCCGGACGACCGGGCGCGGCACGTACAGCGTGCGCTGCGGCCCGCGCCGCCAGTAGCGGCCCAGCGGGAAACCGTTGAACCACACCATTCCCTTGCCCCATTCGCCGGTGTCGAGGAACAGGTCGGCCGGAGCCGGGACGTCCACCGAGGCCCGCAGCAGCACCGGTCCGGACACCGGTCCCGCGACCGGTGAAGCACCCGCGGCGGGCAGCGTGGCCAGGTCGATCGGCAGCACCTCCCAGCCGAGCAACGGCGAGCCGTCCACCGTCGCGCCGCCGATGATGCCCTTCGCCTCGCCGATCCGCGGGCCGTAGTCGACGCGGCCCTCGTCCTCGACCAGCACCAGCAGCTCACCGCGGCCGCCGGGCAGCGGGAGGGCGCGCTCGTGGTGCTCCCGCAGCAGCGTGCCGACGCGGACGCCGTCCAGGAACACCGTCGCGCGGTCGCGGACCTCGCCGAACACCAGCACACCCGGCCCGTCGACCCAGGTCCGCAGCAACGCCAGCCGCGGCATCGGGGACAGCTCGTCGAACACCGGCAGCTCGTCGAAGGACCGCCACGTGCCCCAGCGCTCCGGCGCTTCGAGCACCGGCACCGGGCCGCCCAGCACCGCCGACGGCGTCGGGGCGGGCCGCGCCGGGGGCGGGACCGTGCCGGGCACCTCGTGGTAGCGGGCGATCACCTCCCGGAACGCGTGGTACTTCGGCGTCGGGTCGCCGCCTTCGTCCAGCGGCGCGTCGTAGTCGTAGGACGTGACGATCGGCTGGTAGACGCCCTTGTCGTTGGCGCCGCTGGTGAGCCCGAAGTTGGTGCCGCCGTGGAACATGTACAGGTTGACCGACGCGCCCGCGGCGAGCAGCGTGTCGAGTTCCGCCGCGGCGTCGGCGGCGGACGTCGTGTGGTGGTGGGCGCCCCAGTTGTCGAACCAGCCGTTCCAGAACTCGCTGCACATCAGCGGCCCGGTCGGCTGGTGCGCGCGCAGAAGCGCCAGCCGCGCCGAGGCGCCGGAGCCGAACGACGCCGTCCGGTGCAGCCCGTCCAGACCGCCGGCTTCGAGCATGTCCGGCTGGTCCACGGTGGTCAGTGGCACGGTGACCCCGGCTTCACGCGTGTACTCGGCCAGCGCCTTCAGGTACCGCTTGTCGCTGCCGAACGCGCCGTACTCGTTCTCGACCTGGACCAGCAGCACCGGCCCGCCCCGGTCGACCTGGTGCGGCACGACGACTTCGAACACCCTCGTCAGGTACTCGCGCACGGCGGCGAGGTACCGCGGCTCGAACCGGCGGACGCCCACCTCGGGATCCCGGAACAGCCACGCCGGCAGGCCGCCGTTGTCCCACTCCGCGCAGATGTACGGGCCGGGCCGCACGATCGCGTACATCCCGGCGTCGGCGATCAGCCGCAGGAACCGGTCCAGGTCGAGCCCGCCGGACACGTCGAAGGTGCCGGGTTCGGGCGCGTGCGCGTTCCACGGCACGTACGTCTCGATGGTGTTGAGCCCCATCCGCCGGGCCTTGTCGATCCGGTCGGCCCACAGGTCCGGGTGCACCCGGAAGTAGTGCAGCGCGCCGGACAGGATCCGGAACGGGCGGCCGTCGAGCAGGAAGTCGGTGTCCCCGATGGCGAACTCAGGCATCCGGGGCCGCCAGCCGGAGCACGGACCAGGACCGCGGGGGCAGCGTCACGGT
This sequence comes from Amycolatopsis sp. NPDC049252, assembly GCF_043197175.1. Classification (NCBI taxonomy): domain Bacteria; kingdom Bacillati; phylum Actinomycetota; class Actinomycetes; order Pseudonocardiales; family Pseudonocardiaceae; genus Amycolatopsis; species Amycolatopsis sp. NPDC049252. The sequence continues at coordinate 25,905 of NZ_JBICSQ010000015.1, read as the reverse complement.
GATGGTGGTTCCTTTCGCGTCGGACGTCGCGGCGGCACCGGGCAAGGGCACCGGCCCCGCCGCGGAAAGGGTTTCGGCGGCGGCCACCTCGCACCGCGCGCCGCGGAGCCGGATCTTGACGTCGGTGCTCGTCTTCGTGGCGCGATTCGTCAAGAACACCGCGCCGGCGGACCCGTCGAGGGTCGCGGCGACGTCGACGAGGTCGACCTCACCGTGCCGATCGGTCCGCACCCGGTCGCCCTCGACGCCGAGCCGGAGACTGGCCCCCCGGGCCAGCGACGCGACGAGCCGGAACGGGTGGAACGTCGGCTGCCGCCACGCCGCGCCGCCGGGCTCGGTGCGGATCGGCGCGATGACGTTCACCAGCTGCGCCTGGTTGGCCATGGTGACGCGGTCGACGTTGCGCAGCAGCGCACTCAGCAGCGAGCCGACGACCACCGCGTCCGTCTGGTCGTAGGTGTCCTCCAGCAGCCGCGGGTGCTCCGGCCAGCCACCGGCGACGAGCCGCGGCTGGTCGGTCTCGTTCCAGCGGCGCAGGTCCCAGACGTTCCACTCGTCGACGCTGATCCCGACCTCGAGCCCCAGCTCGTCGATGATGCCCGCGGCCGTCTTGATGTAGGCGTCCAGCGCCGACGCGCTCGCCAGGTAGCTGGCGGTGTCGCCGTCGTGCTCCTGGTAGTAGGCGTGCAGCGAGATGTGGTCGACGAGCCCGGCGGTGTGGCGCAGCACCGTGCGTTCCCACTCGCCGAACGTCGGCATCTCCGCGTGCGAGCTCCCGGCGACGACCAGCTCGACGGCCGGGTCGATCATCCGCAGCACCCGGGCGGTCTCCGCGGCCAGCCGGCCGTACTCGTCGGCCGTCTTGTGCCCGATCTGCCACGGCCCGTCCATCTCGTTGCCCAGGCACCACAGCCGGAAGCCGAACGGGCGGTCGGCGCCGTTCGCGCGCCGCCGCTCGCTCAGCTCCGTGCCGCCGGGGTGGTTGCAGTACTCGAGGACGTCGGCGGCCTCTTGGACGCCGCGGGTGCCGAGGTTGACCGCGTACATCACCTCGACGCCCGCGGCCTGCGCCCACGCGGCGAACTCGTGCAGCCCGAACCGGTTGGACTCCACGCTGTGCCAGGCCGGGTCGAGCCGGACCGGCCGGTCGGGCCCGACCCCGTCCTCCCAGCGGTACGCCGAGACGAAGTTGCCGCCGGGGTAGCGCACGACCGTCGGCCCGAGTTCCCGGACCAGCTCCAGCACGTCGCCGCGGAAGCCACGGCTGTCCGAAGTGGAGTGTCCCGGCTCGTGGATCCCGGTGTACACGGCCCGGCCCAGGTGCTCGACGAACGAGCCGAACAGGCGGCGCGGGACCGAGCCGACGGCCTCGTTCACGTCACCTTCGATCCGGACGCTCATCCCGCGGTGACCGTGAAGCCCTGCTGGTTGCCGTAGTCGACCAGCGCCTTCTGCCACGCGGCCAGCCCGGCGTCGAGACTGGTGCCGTTCAGGTAGGCCTGGCCGACGGTGTCGGTGAAGACGCTGTTGGCGTAGGTCTGGTACGGCAGGTATGTCCAGCCCTTCGCGACGTCCTTCGACGCCTGCGTCAGCACCTGGTTGACCTTCTGCCCGCCGAAGTACGGCACGGCCTCGTCGACGAACGCGGGCGAGCTCAGGTCGGCCGTGGTGGCCGGGAAGCCGCCGCTCTCGATGAACGGCTTGACGCCGTTGCCGTGGTTGAGCCAGCGCACGAACGCCGCGGCCAGCGCCGGGTTCTTGCTCTGCTTGAGCACGGACTGCGTGCTGCCGCCGTTCTCCGCGGTGACGGGCTGCCCGTCGTAGGTCGGCATCGGCGCCACGGCCCACTTCCCGGCGCCGCCGGGCACCGAGGACTTGAAGTTGCCGGGCATCCAGGCGCCGGTGACCAGCGTGGCGATGGTGCCGTCGCCCAGTGCGCGGAACCAGTCGTCGGACCACTCCTTGACCGGGGCGAGCAGCTTGCCCTCGACCAGCTGGTTCCACAGCGTGGTCCACTTCTTCGAGCCCGCGTCCGCCAGGTTGATCTGCACGTTCCGGCCGTCCGCGGTGAACGGGTGCCCGCCCGCCTGCCAGATCATGCTCAGCGCGAAGCCGGGGTCACCGGTGTCGGACGTGATGTACTTCGACGGGTCGGCCGCGTGCAGCTTCTTGGCCGCGGCGACGTACTCGTCCCACGTCTTCGGCACGGCGATGGCGTTCTTGTCGAAGACCTCCTTGTTGTAGAACAACGCCATCGGACCGGAGTCCTGCGGCAGCCCGTAGAGCCCGTTGCCGTTCTTCACCTGGGCCCACGTCGACGCGCTGTAGTCCTTCTCGAACGACTGGAAGCCGAACTGGCCGAGGTCGGCGAGCGAGTCGGTCAGCGCGAACTGCGGCAGCGCGTAGTACTCGATCTGCGCGACGTCCGGGGCGCCGGAGCCGGCCTTGATCGCGTTCTGCAGCTTGGTGTACTCGTCCTTGTTCGTCCCCGCGTTGACGTAGTTGACGTGTACGTTCGGGAACTCCTTCTGGAACGCGGCGACCTGGTCCTTCGCCGACGGCGTCCAGCTCCAGTAGGTGATCTCACCGCCGGCCTTGAGCGCGGCGTCGACGGAGTCCTGGGTACCGGTCGCGGCGGCGGGCCCGGAGGAGCTTCCGGACGAGCAGCCCACGGCCAGCAGGGCGGCCAGCGCGACGGCGCCGAACGCCTTGGCGCGACTACGGATGCGTGACATCGGGTGTCCCTTCACGACGGTGTGACGGCTGTGCTTATGACTTGACACGCTCATTGTTTGACACTGCCCGCGCTGAGACCGGACTGCCAGAAGCGTTGCAGGAGAAGGAAAGCGACGACGAGCGGGATGATGGTGAGCAGCGAGCCGGTGAGCACCAGGTTGAACACCGGCCGCGCGCCGGCGCCGGAGGCCTGGGCGCTCCACTGGTTCAGCCCGACGGTCAGCGGGTACCACTTCGGTTCGCTGAGCATGATCAGGGGCAGGAAGTAGTTGTTCCAGGTGGACACCATCGTGAACAGCGCGACGGTGACGATGCCGGGGACGAGCTGCCGCAGCGTCACGGTGAAGAAGATCCGCAGCTCGCCCGCGCCGTCGATCCGCGCCGCCTCCAGCAGCTCGTCGGGGATGGCGTCGGTGGCGTACACCCAGATCAGGTAGAGGCCGAACGGGCTGATCAGCGACGGGATGATGATGGCCAGCGGCGTGTTCGTCAGGCCGAGCTTGCTGAACATCAGGAACGTCGGCACCGCGAGCGCCGTTCCGGGGACGGCCACCGCGCCGAGGACGACGGCGAACACCGCCTTGCGGCCGGGGAAGCGGTACTTGGCCATCCCGTAGCCCGCCGCGGTGGCGAGGATCGTCGCGCCGCCGGCGCCGACCCCGACGTAGAGCAGCGTGTTCCCCAGCCAGCGCAGGAAGATCCCGTTGTCGTAGGTGAACGTCTCGCCGATGTTGTCGAACAGCGCGAACGAGCCGCCGAACGCCAGGCCCGACGACGTGAACAGCGCGGCCTGCGTCTTGGTCGCGTTGATCACCAGCCACAGCAGCGGGACCAGCGTGTAGAGCAGGTACAGCGCCATGACGGCGGTGAGCACGCGGGACCGGCGTGGCCGGGTCACCGAAACGGCCGTCATCACATCCCCTTCCGGGAGCCGCGCAGCTGCACGACGTAGGCGATGACGGCGGTGATCGCGCCCATCACGATCGCGACCGTGGCGGAGTAGTTGTACTGCTGCCCGCCGAAGGAGAGGTTGTAGGCGTACATGTTCGGTGTGTAGAACGTGCCGATCACGTTGGGGGCCAGCGTGCGCATGATGTTCGGCTCGTTGAACAGCTGGAAGCTGCCGATGATCGAGAAGATCGTGGCGATCACGATCGCGCCCCGCAGCGCCGGGAGCTTGATGCTCGTGATCGTGCGGAACGCGCCCGCGCCGTCGATCGCCGCGGCCTCGAACAGCTCCTTCGGGATCACCTTCAGCGAGGAGTAGAAGATGAGCATGTTGTAGCCCACGAACTCCCAGGTGACGACGTTGCCGATCGAGGCGAGCATCCAGTGGTCCGACAACGGTTTCACGACGTCGCGGCCCAGCAGGTGGTTCAGGTCCGCCGCGAGCCCGAAGTGGTCGCCGTAGATGAAGCCCCACATCAGCGCGGCGACCACCGCAGGCACGGCGTAGGGCAGGAAGATCACGATCCGGAAGAACCCGGCCGCGTGCAGCCGCGCGCTGTCGATCGCCAGCGCCGCGACCAGCGCGAGCAGCAGCATCACCGGCACCTGGACGGCGAGGAACAGCAGCACCCGCAGGAAGGACTCCCAGAACTTCGCGTCGGCGAGCACGTCGGCGTAGTTGGCGCCGCCCACGAACGTCGTCCCGCCGAAGAAGGCCTGGTCGCGGAAGAGGCTGAGCCCGAACGCGTAGCCGATCGGCGCGAGGAACGTCAGCGCGAACACGACCATGAACGGGGCGACGAAGAGCCAGCCACGCCACTGCCGCCGCGGCCGGCGGATCGGCGAAGCCACTGTGGACGTCATCGTCCCTCCGGCGGTTCGTGCGAATGTTTACGTCAACATGGACGACCGGAGGGTAACGTGTTGACGTAAACATGTCCAGGACACCCGAGGAGACACCCGTGCCGGCAGCAGCCGCCCGCCGTGGACCGTCGATGGCGGACGTGGCCCGCGAGGCGGGCGTGTCGGGCCAGACGGTCTCGCGGGTGGCGAACGGCCGGACCAACGTCGACGACGCGACGCGCGAGCGGGTCCTGGCCGCGATGCGCCGGGTCGGCTACCGGCCCAACAGCGCCGCCCGCGCGCTGCGCAACGGGAAGTTCCGCAGCATCGGCGTGATCATCTCGGCGCTGCCGACGTTCGGGAACAGCCGCACGCTCGACGCCATCGCCGCGGCCGTCGTCGCCGAGGGGTTCTCGATCATCCTGATGCCGGTGACGCGGCCGACGCAGGGCGAGGTCACCGGGGCGTTCGGCAAGCTGAACGAGCAGTCCGTGGACGGCGTCGTCATCCTCATCGAGCAGCACCAGCTCGACCAGAGCGAGATCGAGCTGCCGCACGGCCTGCCGGTGGTGGTGATCGACTCCAGCGCGCGCTACGACTACCCGGTCGTCGACACCGACCAGGCCGACGGCGCGGCGCAGGCGACCCGGCACCTGCTCGACCTCGGGCACCACACGGTCTGGCACATCGCCGGCCCGCCGCAGTCCTACGCCGCCGAGCGGCGGCGGAAGTCGTGGCAGGCCACTTTGGAGGGTGCGGGCCGTCCGGTTCCCCCGGTGTCGACCGGCGACTGGACCCCCGAGGCCGGCTACCGCGCGGGACAGCGGCTCGCCGCGGACCCGGCCGTGACGGCGGTGTTCGCGGCGAACGACCAGATGGCGCTCGGCCTGCTGCGCGCGATGCACGAGGCCGGCCGGACCGTGCCGGGCGAGGTGAGTGTCGTGGGCTTCGACGACATGGACGAGTCCGCCCACTTCTGGCCCCCGCTCACGACGATCCGGCAGTCGTTCGAGGCGGTCGGCCGCCACGCGGTGGCGGCCCTGCTCGCGGAGATCGCGGCCGACGTCGAAGCGGGCGCGCCGGTGACCGTCCCGACCGAACTGGTCGTCCGCGCGAGCACGGCGCCACCCCCGGAATAGTCCGCCGGCGGCAGACGGCGGCATCTCGTTTCACCCCGCGCCCCAGGGGGAACTACTGGCCACCAGCCGGACGACGATTCCGTTGCCCGGTACCGCAAATGCCGTAGTGGTGTGGACCATTCAGTCGTGTCCCACCAAAGAAACGAGGACGTCATGCTCGCCATCGTCGCCGCAGTGCTCTTCGGGCTCGCCCTGATCATGGAGCTCGCCGGGTTCAGCCTCGGCCCGGTCATCACCACGAGCACCCTGACCACCGCCGGGCTGCTGTGCGTCGCCCTGCACCTGGCCGGTGTCGCCACCGACCGGTCGCGCTTCAGCCGGCGCCGCCGCCGCTAACCGGCAGCGGGCTCCATGGCGCGGCGCAGCACCTGGGTGAACACCTCGGGTGTCTGAGCGCCGGCCACCCCGAACCGGCTGTCGATCACGAAGAACGGCACCCCGGTCGCCCCGAGGGCCCGCGCCTGCTCACCGTCCGCCTCGACTTCGGCTTCGTAGGCGTCCGACGCGAGCACGGCGCGGGCCTCGTCGGCGTCCAGCCCGGCTTCGGCGGCCAGCTCGACGAGCGACTCGCGGTCGAACAGCGAGCGCCGTTCGGTGAAGTGCGCACGGTAGAAGCGATCGACGACCTCGTCGGCCACGCCGCGCTCGGCGGCGAGGTGGACCAGGCGGTGCCCGTCGACGGTGTTTCCCATGTGGACACCGTCGAGGTGGTACTCGAGCCCGTCGGCCGCGGCGCGCTGTTCCATCTGCGCTTCCATCTCGTCGGCCTCTTCGAGCGTCCGGCCGTACTTCTCCGAGAGGATCTCGCGGGTCGGCCGCGACGTCCCGCGCGGGAACGACGGGTCGAGCTGGAACGAGTGGTGCACCACCTCGACGTCCACGCCGAGCTCGGCCACGGCCTGCTCGAACCGGCGCTTGCCGAGGTAGCACCACGGGCAGACGAGATCGGACCAGATGTCGACGCGCACGACGTACTCCTTGATCGGGAACTGCCTCCACCGTAACCACGGCGCGCCACGCACCTCAACGTAACCGTGGGCGACCTGCGGGGGAGGTCCGCGCGTCCCGAGCCGACAGCAAGGTGAAATGGGCGCGACATTCCGGCGCCGTCTCCGCCCGTTCGCCCGGACCGTCCCGGAAAACAGCCGATGGCTACCCCGTGTACACAATGGACCACGATGGGTGAAACTTCACCCGTCGTCTCCCCTGCGCGTGAGTGTCCTGAATGGTCGGCGGCACCGGATTCCCGCTCGTCCAGCCCGGCTCCGACGAGTCCGATCACGGACAGCTTCGGTCATCTCATATTCACGATCTTGGTCCTACACTGGGTGAGCTGTTACAACCACTGGAGTAACCGGTCTAGCCCAGAGAGCAAAAAAGTGACACGTGTCACCCTCCTGAGTGTTGATCCCACCCGTTGTGAGTGGATGGTCACCGCCTCTACAGTGGCCCGCGTGGCTCCCCCGAGAATGAGTCACGTACTCCCACCTGATTCGGTCCCCGAATCGACACTTTCTTCAAGGAGCAGGCCTTGCTTGGAAACGCCATGAGCGGTGGCCGGGTTCGCACTCGCCGCGCCGCGCTCGGGCTCGCCCTCACCGTCGCGGCCGCCACAGCTCTCACCGGCTGCAGCGCCCTCGGCTCGGACAGCTCGAACGCCTCGTCGACCGGGGGCGGCGGCCTGGAGAAGACCAAAATCAAGGTCGCGATCCTGCCCACCGTCGACACGGTTCCGTTGTGGCTCGCCCAGGAGGGCGGCTACTTCAAGGCCGAAGGTCTCGACGTGGAGGCCGTCACGGCCGCGAGTGGCCAGGCGGCCATGACCAAGACGATCTCCGGCGAAGCCGACATCGCGATCTCGAGCTACATGCCCTTCTTCGTCGCGAAGAGCACGGGCGCGGCCGACCTGCAGTTCGTCTCGGACGCCACCTCGATCAGCTCGAAGTCCGTCGCGATCGTCACCGTGCCGAACTCGCCGGTGAAGACGATCAAGGACCTCGAGGGCAAGCGCCTCGCGATGACCGCCAAGAACACGGCGAGCGACCTGCTGGCCAAGTCCCAGATGAAGGACCACGGCGTCAACATCGACAAGGTGACCTGGGTCCCGATGCCGTTCCCGAACGTCGCGGCGGCCCTGGCGGGCGGTCAGGTCGACGCGGCCCTGCTGCCCGAGCCGTTCCTCTCGCAGGCGGCCAAGAGCGCGGGCGCGATCCCGGTGGTCGACGTCAACACCGGCGCCACCCAGGACTTCCCGCTTTCGGGCTATGCCTCGACCCGGAAGTGGGTGCAGGCCAACCCGAAGACCCTCGCCGCCTTCCAGCGCGCGATGGCGAAGGCCTCCAGCGACACGACCAACGACCGGTCCAAGATCGAGCCGATCCTGGTCAAGTACGCCAAGATCGACGAAGGCACCGCGAAGCTGCTCAACCTGCCCGCCTTCGTCTCCAAACTGGACCCCCGGCGCCTCCAGCGCGTGCCCGACCTGATGCTCCAGATGGGCGCGATCACGTCGCCGGTGGACGCCGCGTCGATGATCGCCCCGCAGGCGACCAACTGAGGTAACGCGCACCCGCTCCGCGAAATCGGCCGGCCTGGCCGGTTTCCTCCCCTCCAGGAGGAAACCGGCCAGGCCGGCCCTTTTGGTTTCAGTACCGTCCGTGCGTCAGTACAGCGACTTCTCCGCCGAGGTGACGCGGATGTGTACCAGCGTCGGGCGCTTGTCGTCCAGCGCCGCGGCGAGGCCGGCGGCCAGGCCCGACGGCTCCGTGATCGTCACGCTCTGGCAGCCCATGCTCGACGCCAGCGCGGCGAAGTCGATGCCGCCCAGCGAAGTGCCCGGGAGCTTCCCGCCGTCGATCGACTCGCCGAAGATGCGGACCGCCGCGTACTCGGTGTTGTCGAGGATCACGATCGTCACCGGCAGTTCCTGGCGCGCGGCCGTCCACAAAGCCTGGATGCCGTACATGCTGGAGCCGTCGCCGACCACGCCGACGACCTTGCGGTCCGGCCGGGCGAGTGCCGCGCCGACCGCGCCCGGCACGCCGTACCCGAGCGTGCCGCTGGCGACGGTGAGGAAGCCGGTGTCGGTCGAGGTGATCGGCAGGTGCTCGTGCAGGACGCCGCGGTGGCTGGGCGCCTCCTCGACGACGATCGCGTTGTCCGGCAACAGATCCGCGAGCGTCGAGTAGACGAACTCACCGGTCAGCTTCTCCCCGCCCGGCTTCGCGGGCCGGGTGCGCGGCGACGGCGCGAGCCGCTCACTGGGAGCGACCGCGTCCAGCACGGCACGGATGCCGAGCTTCAGCGTGGCGCGGATCCCGGTGCCTTCGGCGGCGCGCGCGAGGATCTGCTCGTCGTCGCTGAGGAGGAACAGCGGCGGCAGCGGAGCTTCACCCCGGCCGCGGTCGACGTGGTAGGTGAACGCGGGCGCGCCGAGCACGACGACGAGGTCGTACGGGGCCAGCTTGTCCGAGATCGAACCGCGCTCGGGTTCGAGGAAGCCCTGGAAGAGCGCGTGGTTCTCGGGGAACGAGCACCGGGAGGACATCGGCGCGACGAACACGCCGGCCTGGACCCGCTCGGCGAGCGCGACGGCCTCCTCGACGGCGGTGTCCTGGTCGACGGCGCTCCCGACGACGAACGCCGGCCGTTCGGCGGCGGCGAGCGCGGCAGCGAGCTCCTCGACGGCCCCGGGGTCCGGCGCGAAGCCGCGGATGCGCGGCCGGCTGATGCCCGGGCGCTCGGTGGTGGCGGTCCAGTCGTCGGCCGGAACGGACACGAAGACCGGACCGGACGGCGCCTGCGTCGCGATGTGATAGGCCCGGGCGATCGCGGCCGGGACGTCCTCGGCGGTGGCCGGCTCGATGGACCACTTCACGTACGGCTTGGGGAACTCGGCGGCGTCCACCGCGCCGAGGAACGGATCGTGCGGGAGCAGCGCCCGGTTCTGCTGCCCGGCGACGATGATGAGCGGGGTCCGGTTGCGGTAGGCGGTGAAGAGGCTGCCGAGGCCGTGCCCGACGCCGCCCGCGGAGTGCAGGTTGACGAGCACGGCTTGACGGGTGGCCTGGGAGTAGGCGTCGGCCATCGCCACGACCGCGGACTCCTGCAGCCCCAGGATGTAGTAGAAGTCGTCCGGCCAGTCGGCGAGGAAGGGCACCTCGGTGGTGCCGGGGTTGCCGAATACTGTGGTGAGACCGAGTTCCCGGAGGAGCTCGCGGGTGGCGTCCAGCACCGTGCGCTTGATCATGCCGACAGAATAACGCTTAGCTTCGCGAAGGAAAGCCCCCAAAGGGCGGCTGAAGCCCTTCGTCGCTCCCGGTCACGAGAGCGACCATCATCGTCCACAATGGACAGTCGACGCGGAGTGCGGCGACCGGCGGGCGAGGCGCTAGGCTGCGCCCGGTGACTGTCTCGACCGACGACATCGTCCGGCACGCGGCCCGGCTGCTGTTCGCCGGCACCCGCCTCGACCTGGGCCGGATGGCGGCCGAGCTGGGGATCTCGCGCACGACGTTCTTCCGCCGCGTCGGCAACCGCGACGAGCTGATGGGCGCCGGCCTGCGGCTGCTGTCCGACCGCACCTGGCAGCAGGCGCTGGACCGCTGGCACGCCGAGCACGGCGACGCGGTCCGCGACCCGGCCGGGCGGCTGCGCTGCCTGTGGGTGATGGAGGACTACCGCCGCGAGGTCGCCGGCAACGAGGGCATGCGCAAGCTGTTCGAGACCGAGTCGACGGTCGCCCTCCGCGTGCTGACCGACCCGCGCGGAGGCGTCCAGCCCGCCCTGGTCGACGCCCACGTCGACCTGTTCCGCGCCGACGCCGAAGCCGCCGGGCTGACGCCCCTGGTCCCGCTGCCGGACCTGGCGTTCGCCGTGGTCCGGCTCGGTGAGTCGTTCCTGTATTCGGATGTGCTGGCGGCACGGTCGGTGGAGCTGACCGTCGCGACCACGCTGCTGGACAAGCTGGTCCAAGGCGCACTGGAGCGCTGACGGCGGCACGCCACGGAGGCGCCGACACGCGTGATCGAAGGCTCGACACGGCGTGCGCGCTCACCGGGCGGGCCGGCACCGGTCCGCCAGTCGTGCACGAGCAATCGGACGGCCCTCACCCGTTCGGCCGTTGTGGAACATTTCGCCTAAGTGTTTCATGGGGCGACGGAAGCGGCTACCCCCGCCTCCTCGCACGCGGCATGCGTTCCCTTGCCGTGCCACGGTTCCATCGGTCTGCCCGTCCGTATCCGGGCGTGCTTTCGCCTGCCCGGGGAAAGAGAGCGATCCATGTCCGTACTCACCAGCCCGCCGACGTCGTCTGGCTCGGGTGAGAAAATCTCCGCCCGCCGCCACCTCGGCCGGCGGGGCAAGGCCACCGCGGTGGTGGCCGCCGCGCTGGCGCTGACCGCCGGTGTCGTCGCGCCGGCACCGGCCGCCGACAACCCCTACGAACGGGGGCCGGCACCGACCACGTCCAGCATCGAAGCCAGCCGCGGCAGCTTCGCGACCAGCACCACCACGGTGTCCCGGCTCGCGGTGTCCGGCTTCGGTGGCGGCACCATCTACTACCCGACCAGCACCACCGCCGGCACGTTCGGCGCAATCTCGATCGCCCCCGGCTTCACGGCCACCCAGTCGAGCATCTCCTGGCTGGGCCCGCGCCTGGCGTCGCAGGGGTTCGTGGTGTTCACGATCGACACGCTCACCACGAGCGACCAGCCCGACAGCCGGGGCCGGCAGCTGCTGGCCTCGCTGGACTACCTGACCCAGCAGAGCTCGGTGCGGTCGCGGATCGACAGCAGCAGGCTCGGCGTCGTCGGCCACTCGATGGGCGGCGGCGGCACGCTGGAGGCGGCGCGCTCGCGGCCGTCCCTGCAGGCGGCCATCCCGCTGACCGGCTGGAACCTGACGAAGAACTGGTCGACCGTGCAGGTACCGACGCTGGTCGTCGGGGCCCAGGCGGACACGGTCGCGCCGGTGGCGTCGCACTCGATCCCGTTCTACACGAGCCTGCCGTCCACTTTGGACAAGGCGTACCTGGAACTGCGTGGCGCCAGCCACTTCGCCCCCAACTCGTCGAACACGACGATCGCGAAGTACACGCTGTCCTGGCTCAAGCGGTTCATCGACAACGACACCCGGTACGAGCAGTTCCTCTGCCCGATCCCGGGCACGAGCACAACGATCTCCGACTACCGGGGCAACTGCCCGCACTCGGGCTGAGCCCGGCCGGCCGGGCCCGCGGTCAGCGTCCCGCGGGCTCGGCGGCCCACTGCAGCAGGAAGCGCAGCGCCGCCTCCGAATCGGAGCCGGGTTCGGCGGTGTAGGCCACCAGCCGCTGGCCCGGGTGCGTCTCCACGGCGAACTGCTGGACGTCCAGGGTCACCGCGCCCGCCACCGGGTGCGCGTACGTCTTGGTCAGCTCCCGCGGGCCGCGCACCTGGTGGCTGCTCCACCACGCCCGGAACTCCGCGTCCTTCAGCACCAGCTCGCCGACCAGCGCCGCCAGCACCGGGTCGGCCGGGTCGCGGCCCGCTTCCATCCGCAGCACCTCGACGCACGCCCGCGCCGCCCGCGGCCAGTCGGCGTAGCGCGAGCGGTATTCGGGATCGAGGAACGTCAGCCGGATCAGGTTGCGCTCGGCGGGCGGCAGCGCGCCGAAGTCGATCAGCAGCGCGACGGCCGCGCGGTTCCACGCCAGCACGTCCTGACGGCCGTTCAGCACCAGCGCCGGGATGTCCGGCAGGCCGTCGAGCAGCCGCCGTAACGGGCCCGCGACGTGGTCGGCGGCGGGCGGGCGCGCCGGGGTGCGGGGCGTGACGTCGGCCAGGGTGAACAGGTACGCGCGCTCGTCCGGGGCGAGCCGGAGGGCGTCCGCGAGCGCGTCGAGGATCGTGCGGGACACCCGCCGCGTGCGGCCCTGCTCCAGCCGGACGACGTAGTCGGTGCTCACGTGCGCGAGCTGCGCCAGCTCCTCCCGCCGCAGGCCGGGCACCCGCCGCGGCCGGCCGTCCGCGGGCAGCCCGGCCCGGCGCGGGTCGAGCGCGGCGCGGCGGGCCCGCAGGAACTCGCCCAGTTCGGTGCCGTCCATGCCTCCAGTCTCCGCCGGTCCGCGCCGTCCCGCCTGGTACGGACCCGCATAGGCAGAACCCTCCCTGGCCGGGCCCGGCCGCGCGGCCGACGGTGAAGGCATGACCCATCCACGAATCGGCTACGGCGCGATGCGGCTCACCGGCCCCGGCCACTGGGGCGAGTACCCCGACCGCGAAGCCGGGATCAAGCTGCTGCGCCAGGTCGTCGACGCCGGGGTGACGCTGATCGACACCGCCGACGTCTACGGCCCGCACACCAACGAAATCCTGATCCGCGACGCGCTCCACCCGTACCCCGAGCACCTGCTGATCGCGACCAAGGGCGGCTTCGTCCGCAGTGGCCCCGAGATCTCGACGATCGCCGCGATCGGCCACCGCCAGTACCTGCGGCAGTCCGCGAAGCTGAGCGCGCGGCGCCTCGGCGTCGAGCGGATCGGCCTCTACTACCTGCACAGCGGCCACGCGCGGGACGCGTCGTTCGAGGAACAGGTCGGCACGCTCGCCGAGCTGCGCGAGGAAGGGGTCATCGAGCGGATCGGCCTGTCGAACGTGACCCTCGGCCAGCTGCGGGCCGCCCAGGCGATCGTCGAGATCTCCGCCGTCACCGCGCACTACAACGTCGTGGACCGCCACGAACAGCCGCTGCTGGACGCCGCCACCGAGGCCGGCGCGGTCTTCGTCCCGTGGCAGCCGGTCTCGCTCGGCACGCCGGGCGAGCCGACGGACACCGCGGGGCCGGCGGCGGTCCGCCGGGTGCTCGAACCGATCGCCGCGCGGCACGGCGCGACCGTGTCGCAGGTCGCGCTGGCCTGGCTGCTCGACCGCTCCGCCGCCGTCCGGCCGATCCCCGGGACGACGTCGCTTGCGCACGTGCGGGAGAACCTCGCCGCGCAGGACCTGGTCCTGAGCCGCGAAGAGCTCGCGGCGATCACCGGGTGATGACGACCTTTCCCTTGGCGTGCCCCGCTTCCTGGTAGGCGATGGCCTCGCGGAGGTCGTCGAAGGGGTAGGTCCGGTCGATCACCGGCGTGACGGCGCCGGACTCGGCGTACCCGGTCAGCTCGCCCAGGACCGCCTTCTTGTCGCAGTCCACCGCGTCGGCGAGCACGGCCCGCCGACGCACGAACGGCCCGGCGATCAGCGCGGCGAACACGTGCCCGGCCGGCTGCACCCAGCGCCCGGCCGGGCCGCCGACCACGACGAAGGTGCCCGTCCGGTCCAGCAGGCGGCGGCACGCGGGGAGCGACCGGCTGCCCGCGATGTCCAGCACGACGTCGTAGCGGCGGCCGCTGCGCGTGAAGTCGTCCTCGCGGTAGTCGGTCACCTCGGTCGCGCCGAGCGACCGGGCGAGCTCGACGTTGGCCGTGCCGCACACGGCGTCGACCTGCGCGCCGAGTGCCTTGGCCAGCTGGACGGCGAAGGTGCCGACACCCCCGGAGGCACCGTTGACCAGGACTTTCTGCCCCCGTTCCACTCCGCGCAGGGCGACCAGCGCGGTGACGGCGGCCATCGGCATCGCCGCCGCCTGCACGTGGGACAGGTTCGCGGGTTTCGGCGCCAGCAGGTTTTCGGGGACGCAGACGTACTCGGCGTAGGCGCCGTGCGGCAGCAGCGCGTAGACGTCGTCACCGGGCCGGAACTCCGACACGTCCTCGCCGACGGCCTCGACCCGGCCCGCCACGTCGCAGCCGAGGATCGCGGCGTGCGGCCGGCGCGGGCCGCCGGGCATCAGGCGCGCGACCCGCGGCTCGCCGCGCAGGTAGTGCCAGTCGTAGGGATTCACCGACGTCGCGAGCACCCGGACCAGCACCTCCCCGGCGGCGGGCACCGGATCGGGAACGTCTGCGAAAACGAGACTGTCCGGCGGACCGTACGCGTGCAGGACCAGTGCTTTCATGGCGTCTCCCCGGGTTCTTACGGCGTAAGTCGTACGCTGTAAGGCGACCGTACGCGGTAAGGCCGGTGATCGCCAGCCTTACCTTGTACGATCTTGCGGTGGCCACCGAAGCCGACCCGCGCCCGCGGACCCCGCTCAGCCGCGAGCGCGTGCTGCGCGCGGCGGTCGCGCTGGCGGACGAGCACGGCCTGCGCGCGCTGACGATGCGCCGGCTCGCGGAGGAGCTCGGCGCCGAGGCGATGTCGCTCTACTACCACGTGGCCAAGAAGGAAGACGTGCTCGACGGCATCGTCGACGCGGTGGCCCAGGAGATCAACGAGGCCGTCGCCGGCGTTTCCGCCGCCGGGGACTGGAAAGCCGCGGTGCGGCAGCGGATCCTGACGGCGCGCGAAGTGTTCCTCCGCCACCGCTGGGCGCCGGGGCTGTTCGAGACGCGCTCGTCGACGAGCGTGGCGGTCCTGCGCTACTACGACGCACTGGTCGGCCTGATGCGCGACGGCGGTTTCTCGTACGACCTGGTCCACCACTCGCTGCACGCGCTGGGCAGCCGCGCGCTGGGGTTCTCGCAGGAGCTGTTCGACCCGTCCGAAAGCGCGGACGCGTCGCCGGACGCGCTGGCGGAGCTGGCCGGGCAGCTGCCGAACCTGGTGGGCATGCTGAGCGAGATCGCCCACGACGACCCGGACTCGACCCTGGGCTGGTGCGACGACCAGGAGGAGTTCGAGTTCGGCCTGGACATCATCCTCGACGGCCTGGACCGGCTGCGCTGAGGCGTCGCTCACCAGGTGGGACGATCGCGTCCCAGGGGCAGAATCGAGAGCGTCAACCCGTTCCGGATCGTGGAGGAAACCGGTGTCGCGACCACTGCGGAAGCTCGGCTTCCTGACCATCGGCCTGTTCGACGCGGCCGACCCGCGCCGGGGCCACGAGTCGACCCTCGAGATCATCGAACTCGGCGAGCAGCTCGGCTTCGACAGCGCCTGGGTGCGGCACCGGCACCTGCAGTACGGCATCTCGTCGCCGGTCGCGGTGCTGGCCGCCGCGTCCCAGCGCACCAGCCGGATCCACCTCGGCACCGCCGTGATCCCGCTCGGCTGGGAGAACCCGCTGCGGCTCGCCGAGGACCTGGCCACCGTCGACCTGCTCTCGGGCGGGCGGCTCAACCCGGGCCTGAGCGTCGGGCCGCCGATGCGCTGGGACGAGGTCAAGCCCGCGCTCTACCCGGACACCGCGGATGCCGAGGACTTCAGCTACGAGCGCGTCCGGCGGCTGCTGGGCTTCGTGCGCGGTGAGCCGGCCACCGGGTTCAGCGGCACCGAGGGGTTCGAGGTGTTCTCCGACCGCGTCCAGCCGCAGGCGCCGGGGCTCGGCGACCGGCTCTGGTACGGCGGCGCGAGCCTGCGCTCGGCCCAGTGGGCCGGCGAGCACCGGATGAACTTCCTCACCAGCAGCGTGGTCAAGGCCGAAGAGGGAACCGACTTCGCCGAGATCCAGCTCTCGCACATCCGGGCCTTCCGCGCCGCCCACCCCGACGGCGAGAACGCGCGGGTCTCGCAGGGGCTCGTCGTCATCCCGACCGACAGCGCGACACCGGAGCAGCGCGCCAAGTACGAGGAGTTCGCCGCGCAACGGCTGCCGCGCACCCGGGCGCCGCAGGGTCCGGCGCGGATGCTGTTCTCCCCCGACTTCGTCGGCACCTCGGCCGAGATCGCCGACCGGCTGCACGCCCACGCCGCGTTCCGGGAGATCGACGAGGTGGCTTTCGCGCTACCGTTCACCTTCGAGCACGAGGACTACGTCCAGATCCTCACCGACATCGCGACGAAGCTCGGCCCGGAGCTGGGCCGTCCCTGAGACGAGGAAAGTCCACAGTGGCCTCGGCGAGGCCACTGTGGACTGTTCCGGGAAGCGGGCTTACTTGTTGGTGCCCGGGGTCAGCACCTTGTCGATCACGAAGACGGTGGCGTTCTTGGTGGGGATGTTGCCGCACAGGATCTTCGCGCCGTTGACGGTCATGTTGTCACCGGTGCCCTCGATCTTCAGCGGGCCACCGGCGGTGTTGAGCGACTCCAGCGAACCGGCGGCGGCGAGACCCTTGGCGTCGTAACGCTTGCCGACGACGTGATACTGCAGGATCGGCGCCAGCTCGGCCGGCTTGCCCGCCAGCTCGTTGAACTTGGCGTCACCCAGCGCCGCGAAGGCCGGGTCGGCCGGCGCGAACACCGTGATGGCCTGCTGGCTGTTCAGCGTGTCCACCAGGTTGGTGGCCTTGACGGCCGCGACCAGCTTGGTCAGCAGCGGGTTGGTCGACGCGGCGGAGGCGACGGGCTGCGGGCCCATCGAGTCCAGCGAACCCGGCGCGGAGCCCTGCGGCAGCTGCGAGCAGGCCGGGCCGAAGACGTCGGCGTTGGTGGTCATGCCGTTCGAGGCGCCCTGGTCGGCGCTGGACGACGGGGCGGCCATCGAGGAGGACGGGGCCGGGGCCGGGGCACTGCTGGAGCTGCCCGAGGAAGCGGTGTCGCTGCCGCTGCACGCGGTCAGCGACAGCGCGGCGACGGCGATGACGCCAATTCCTGCGACACGAAGCTTGGTCACGAAAATCACTCCAATAAGCGGCTTGGACAGTTCATCCGAACTGTTTGTTGTGAGTCATTCGGGGCTGGGTGGAAAACGGATTGGGTCCGATCGGGTGACACGGCTCACTGTGCGGTGAAAGCGATGCTGTGCCATCCGGTCGCGCCGTCGGGAACGGTTCCGGCGCGCATGTCGGTCTGGGTGTAGCCGGATTTGTCGGTCGCCCGGCAGACGACCTGGTGGCCGCCCGGCGTGGCGTCGAACTCGGCCCACCACATGCGCCACGTGTTGAGGTTGACCTGCTGGGTCAGCGTGGCTTCGCGCCAGGGCCCGTTGTCGATGCTGACTTCGACCTTGTCGACGCCGGTGTGCTGCGCCCAGGCGATGCCCGCGACGCGGACCTTCCCCGAAGGAACGGTTTCGAAACCCTTCGGCGTGTCGATCCGCGATTCCGTCTTGATCGGCGCTTCCTTGCTCCACCCGCGTTTCAGCCAATAGGCCTGACGCGCGGCCCAGGTGGTCACCTCGAGATCGGTCACCCATTTTGTCGCCGACACGTAACCGTACAGCCCGGGAATCACCAGGCGAGCCGGAAAACCGTGTTCGATCGGCAGCGGTTCGCCGTTCATCCCGATCGCGAGCATGGCGCCGCGGCCGCGGTCCATCGCGGCGGCGACCGGGCTGCCCGAGGTCCAGCCGTCCACGCTCGTCGAGTAGAGCTGTTCGGCACCGGGGCGCACCCCGGCCTCTTCGAGCAGGTCGGCCAGGTCGACGCCGATGAAGTTCGACGTGGACACGTACGTCCCGCCGACCTCGTTCGACACGCACGTCATGGTGATGGTGCGTTCGACGAGCGGCCGGTTGCGGATGTCGCCGTAGCTGTACTTCACTTCGCGGTCGACCATGCCGTGCAGCCGCAGGCTCCAGTCCTCGGTCCGCACCTGTGGCAGCGACAACGCCGTGTCCACGCGGTAGAAGTCGGAGTTGCGGGTGAGGAACGCCGGCGTCCCGAGCTTCGCGAAGTCGGCGTCCGCCGGGATCATCGGCGCGGTCCGGACCGGCACGAGCTTGCCGACCGCGGCCCGGGACGACGCGGCGTCGCGGCTGCCGGCCAGCAGCTGCCCGCCGACCCCGGCGAGCCCCGCGCCGACGACCACCCCGGCGCCGGCGAGCAGCACCGTCCGCCGCGAGGAACCGCCCTCGGTCACGGTCGCGGCCGCGCCCCGCAGGGCCAGCCGGTGCAGCAGGCCGAACGTCGCGACCCCGGCGACCAGGCTCGCCAGCGGCGCGAGCAACGCGACGGTGCCGAGGTCAGGCCGCTCGTAGACCGCGAAAAGTCCGACGAGGCCGAACGCGGTGATCATCACGAGGCCCGGCCACGGCTTGCGCCGCGACACGAATCCCGCGACCGCCGACACGACCACCATCACGACCGCCATGCCGGACAGCAGCACGAGCTTGTCGTACGTGCCGAACGTGCGGACGGCGAAGTCCTTGAGCTGGATCGGGGTCAGGTCGATGGCGCCGTTGCCGACCGCGAGGTAGGGCGAGGCGTTGATCCCGACGAGCCCGGCGACGAGGTGTCCCGCCGCCAGGGCCGCCGCGAGCGCCAGGACACCCAGCACGACGGCCTGCCACCGGGGCAGCCGGGGTTCCGGTGCCCGGCCGGGGGCCGGGGCCGCCTCGGCGGCCGTTGACGTGCTCATGGTGTACCCCATCTTGTTGTCGGTTCAGGGAAATCAGGTCAGGGAGATCGTGCTGACGGGTGCCGTCGAAGGGGCGGCGGAACCGCCCGCGGGCTCGACGGTGATCCCGATGTGGTCGGTGCCCGGCGGGATCGCGGCGAGCATCGGGCGCATCTGGTGCGGCGACTCCGGCTGCATCAGCCCCGCCGACCGCGTGCCGTCGGCGCCGGTGAACCACACCTGGTATGTGTGGCCCTTGTCGAGCGCCGGGAACCCGGAGGCGAGCAGGACGGCCTTGCCCTGCTCCCGCGACACCACGAGCGTCGCGCCGGCCAGGCCGGATCCCTTGAGCGTCGAGGCGTCCGGCGCGGTCAGCACCGAGTTGAGCGATGTCTGTTCCTGCTGGGCGGCGTCGAGCTGCCGGTCGCTGGCGGCGGTGTGCACGCCGAGCACGACCGCGACCACGGCCGCCGCGGCGGCCCCGAACAGCGCGGCGCGCACCTGCCAGGTCCGGGCCCGTCCGGGCGCGACGGCCGCCGTCACCCTGGGCGGCAGCTGGCGCGTGCGGGTCACCTCGGCCAGCACGCGGGCCCGCAGCTCGGCCGGCGGCTCGACCGCCTCGGCGGCGGCGAGCCGGGCGCCGGTCGCCCGCAGCTCCTCCACCTCCTGGCGGCACGCGGGGCACTCCCCCAGGTGCCGTTCGAACTCGGCACGCTCCACATCGGACACCGCGTCGAGCGCGTAGGCGCCGGTCAGCGTGTGCAGCTCGGCAGTCATCGATCCACCCCCAAGCAGTCGCGCAGCCGGATGAGCCCGTCCCGGATCCGGGTCTTGACGGTGCCCGGTGCCACCTTCAGCACCTCGGCCACCTCGGGATAGGTGTAGCCGTTGTAGTACGCCAGCACGATGGACTCGCGCTGCAGCTCGGTCAGCGCGGACAGGCACTGCCGCACGCGTTCCTGGTCGAGACTGGCCATTGTGGACTCGGTGACCTCGTCGAACGGCCGGTGCACGTCCATCCGGCCGACCTTGTCCTCGCGGTCGAGCACGGCCTGGTGGGAGCGCACGCGGTCGACGGCCCGGCGGTGGGCGATCATCAGCACCCACGACAGCGCGCTGCCGCGCTCCGGGACGAACCTCGTGGCCTTGCGCCACACCTCCACCAGAACCTCCTGAGCCACTTCTTCGGCCTGCGCGTGGTTGCGCAGCACTCGCGTGGCCAGCCCCAGCACCGGACCCGCGATCAGGTCGTAGAGCGACGCGAACGCCGTCTCGTCTCCGGCCCCGACCCGGCGCAGCAGTTCTTCGGCACTGGCCGCGGCGACCGGAGCCTCTTCCGCATGCAGCCGCAGCCGCCCACGCTCACCCATCCCCGGCAACCTCCACGTCACCCACCAAGCCCTCCGGCTTGTACGGGGGATTCGCCGCCGGGGGCCGCGGCGGACTGGTTTGCGGGGTGATGACGTGGGCTGTCCCACCCGGGTGGGCCAAGTCCGGGCCGGCGACCCATCCGCGGGGCCCGCGGCTCCGAATGCCTGGTGGCTCCTGCTGGGTCCGCGCCGGCGGATTTGTGAAAGTCGCTACCGATCCTTCACGTTAGAGCGTGACCGATTGCCTTTTTTTCGCGCGCACGGTGACCTTTAGCACTTCTTGGTCCCCCTATGGAGTGAAACTCTTTCGCGTTGAGAAGGAGTCGCCCTCACCATGGGTTATCTCAAGAGCAAGATCGACAGTACCGACGAGACGTGAGGGGCCACCCCATGGCCGAGCCGCACAGCGTGACCAGCGCCAGCGTCGACTTCGCCCTCCGCACTTTCGGGGCGGGGCCGAGGCCGGTGCCGGCCGAGCTCGAGTACGACACCCGCGACCCGTACGCGGTCGCCGTCGTGCTCCACGCCGGGGTCAGTGCCGTCCGCTGGCTGTTCGGGCGCGACCTGCTCGCCGACGGCCTGCTCGCCCGCTGCGGCGACGGTGACGTGCGCATCGGGCCCGCCGGCAACCCCGAGCTGGTCACCGTGGAGCTGACCTCCCCGGACGGCGCCGCCGTGCTGGAGGCGCCCGCGAAGGAGATCGCCGCCTTCCTCGACACGACGTACGAGGTCATCCCGGCCGGCAGCGAGAGCGACTGGTTCGACTTCGACACCGAACTCGAGAAGCTTTCCTACCAGGACTGAGTACCTTCGCCGGGTGAGCTTCTTCCTGACGACCGTCCTGGCCGCCCTCGACGACGGCGGCGACCGTGTCCTGTTCCGCCAGGACGGCGTCACGACCTACCACCAGGCCCGGGACCGCCTGCGGCGGCTGCACGGCGGCCTGGGCGAGGTCGAAGTCGTGGCGGTGGACGTCCGGAACCGGCCCGAGACGCTGCTGGTCCAGCTCGCGGCGCTCCTGCACGGCGCGAGCGTGCTGCTGGTCGCCGCGTCGGCTCCCCGCCAGGACCGGCTGGCCGCGGCGGCCGCGGCGGGTGTCACCACCGTCGTCACCGACCGGCCGCACGAGTGGCCCGGCGGCGACGTCCGCTCCCTCGACGACCTCGACGGCGAGCCTGAGGAACCGCAACCGCCCGACGCAGTCCGTGTCCTCTTCCCCACCGGTGGCACCACCGGCACCCCCAAGCTCATCCGCCACAGCGGCATCTACGACGGCATGGCCCACATCTTCGCCCCGTCGCCGGACGGCCCCGGCCGCACGCTGCTCGTCGCGCCGATGACGCACATGACCGGCCACGCCACCGTGCTCGGCACGCTGCTGCGCCACGACACCCTGGTGCTCCACGACGGCTTCGACGCGGGCGCCGTCCTCGAAGCGATCCAGGAGCACCGGATCGACACGCTCTCCCTGACGCCACCCCGGCTGGCTGCCGTGCTGGACCACCCCGCGCTCAACGAAACCGACGTCAGCAGCGTCCGGTCCCTCTCGCTCGGCGCCGCGCCGTTGCCGCCGCACCGGCTCGCGCAGGCCCTCGACGTCTTCGGCCCGGTCGTCGGCCAGGGGTACGGCCTCACCGAGGCCCCGATGATCGCGAGCATCTCCGCCGCCGAACTCGTCGGCCACCCGGAACGGCTCGGCTCGGTCGGCCGGATCGTGCCCGGGATGGAGGCCCGGATCACCGGCGGCGAGGTCGAGGTGCGCGGACTGTCCATGATGGACGGTTACCTCGGCGGCCCGGAGGTCGGCCCCGGCTGGCTGCGCACCGGCGACCTCGGCCGGTTCGACGACGAGGGCTACCTCTACCTGCTCGACCGCGTGGACGACGTCGTCGTGGTCGGCGAGCACGGCACCAAGGTGCCCTCGACCGTCGTCGAACACGCCCTCGCGACGCACCCGGCGGTCCGCGCGGCGGCCGTCTTCGGCAGGCACACCGTGGACGGCCAGGTGCTGCACGCCGTCGTCGTCGCGTCCGGCGAAGTGACCGAGGACGCCCTGAAAGAACACGCCCGCAGCGCGTTCGGCCAGGAGCACTACGTCCCGGCGAGCGTTTCCTTCACCGACGCGCTGCCGCTCACCGAGGTCGGCAAGGTCGACAAGCGCGCTCTCGCTCAGCTCGTGACGGCGCCGTAGGACGACGACCGGACCAGCTTGGCGTACTTGCCCAGCACGCCTTCCGGGAACTTGTTCGGCAGCGGCTCCCAGCCCTCGCGGCGCCGGGCCAGCTCGGCCGCGTCGACCAGCAGGTCGATGCTGCGGCCCTTGATGTCGACAGCGATCCGGTCGCCGGTGCGGACGAACGCGATCGGGCCGCCGTCCACGGCTTCGGGCGCGACGTGGCCGATGCACAGGCCGGTGGTGCCGCCGGAGAACCGGCCGTCGGTCAGCAGCAGGACGTCCTTCCCGAGCCCGGCGCCCTTGATCGCCGCGGTGATCGCGAGCATCTCGCGCATCCCCGGCCCGCCCTTGGGGCCTTCGTAGCGGATGACCACGACGTCGCCGGCCTCGATGTGCCCCTCGTTCAGCGCGGCCATCGCCTCCTGCTCGCGCTCGAACACCCGCGCCGGGCCTTCGAAGTTCGAGGTGTCGAAGCCCGCGGACTTCACGACGGCGCCTTCGGGCGCGAGCGAGCCGCGCAGGATGGTGATGCCGCCGGTCGGGTGCAGCGGGTTGTCCAGCTTGCGCAGCACCTCGCCGTCGATCGGCTCCGGGTCCAGCTCGGCCAGGTTCTCGGCGACGGTCTTGCCGGTCACCGTGAGCGCGTCGCCGTGGATCAGGCCTTCGTCGAGCAGGGCCTTCATCAGCACCGGGATGCCGCCGTGGCGGTCGATGTCGTTCATGACGTACTTGCCGAACGGCTTCAGGTCGCCCAGGTGCGGGACGCGGTCGCCGACGCGGTTGAAGTCGTCGAGGTCCAGCGCGACCTTCGCCTCGTGCGCGATCGCCAGCAGGTGCAGCACGGCGTTGGTCGAGCCACCGAGCGCCATGACGACGGTGATGGCGTTCTCGAACGCCTCGCGCGTCAGGATGTCGCGGGCGGTGATGCCCTTCTCGAGCAACCCGACCACGGCCTCGCCGGACAGGTGCGCGTAGTTGTCACGGCGGCGGTCCGCGGACGGCGGCGCGGCCGACCCCGGCATGCTCATCCCCATCGCCTCGGCCGCCGACGCCATCGTGTTCGCCGTGTACATCCCGCCGCAAGCGCCTTCACCGGGGCAGATGGCGCGTTCGATGCGGTCGAGGTCGGCAGTCTTGAGCCGGCCCGCGCGGCACGCGCCGACCGCCTCGAAGGCGTCGATCAGCGTGACGTCCTTCTCGGTGCCGTCGGTGAGCTTCACCCAGCCGGGCGCGATCGAGCCCGCGTAGAGGAACACCGACGCGAGGTCGAGGCGCGCGGCGGCCATCAGCATGCCGGGCAGCGACTTGTCGCAGCCGGCCAGCAGGATCGAGCCGTCGAGCCGCTCGGCCTGCATCACCGTCTCGACGGAGTCGGCGATGACCTCCCGCGACACGAGCGAGAAGTGCATCCCGTCGTGGCCCATGGAGATGCCGTCGGACACCGAGATCGTGCCGAACTGCAGCGGGTAGCCGCCGGCGGCGTGCACGCCCTCCTTCGACGCCTGCGCCAGCCGGTCGAGGGACAGGTTGCACGGCGTGATCTCGTTCCACGAGCTGGCGACGCCGATGATCGGCTTGCGCCAGTCGTCGTCCCCCATCCCGACGGCCCGGAGCATGCCCCGGGCGGGGGCGGCCTCGATCCCGTCGGTCACGGTGCGGCTGCGGGGCTTCGGGTCGATCGTCATGACGCGCCTTCCGATACGACGTTCGGACGCACTGCATGCTACCCGTGTCCGCGCGGTCCGCTCACCGGAACGAATCCCTTCCCGGAGCCGGGCGAACCGGCGAAAACTCCCCGAAATGATCGCCACAGTGGTGTGGGGCACGGGCAACGTCGGCCGTGCGGCCATCCGGGCCGTGGAGGCCCATCCCGCGTTGAAGCTGACCGCGGTGCTGGTGCACAACCCGGACAAGGTCGGCAAGGACGCGGGCGCGCTCGCCGGTGTCGGCGACCTGGGTGTCACCGCGACCGACGACGTCGAGGCGGTGCTGGCGGCGAACCCGCGGGCGGTCGTGTACGCCGCTTCGGGCGACGTCCGGTTCGACGACGCGCTGGCCGACATCGTGCGCGCGGTCGGCGCGGGCGCGATCGTCGTGACACCCGCGCTCTACCCGCTCTACGACCAGCGCAACGCACCTCCGGAGCTGCGGGACCCGGTGCTGGCCGCGATCAAGGACGGCGGCGGCTCGCTGTTCGTCTCCGGCGTCGACCCCGGCTGGGGCAACGACGTGCTGCCGCTGCTGATCAGCGGGCTCGGCACGGACGTCGACGTCATCCGCTGCCAGGAGATCTTCGACTACTCGACCTACGAGCAGCCCGACTCCGTGCGGTACCTGGTCGGCATGGGCCAGCCGATGGACTACGACCCGCCGATGCTGATGACCGGCGTGCCGTCGATGGTGTGGGGCGGGCAGGTCCGGCTGATCGCGCGCGGTCTCGGCGTCGAGGTGGACGAACTCCGCGAGACGCTGGACCGGCGTCCGCTGGAGGAAACCGTCACCACACGGACGATGGGCGAGTTCGACAAGGGCACCCAGGGCGCGGTGCGGTTCGAGGTGCAGGGCATCGTCGACGGCGAGCCGCGGATCGTCATCGAGCACGTCACGCGCATCCACCCGGCGTGCGCGCCGGACTGGCCGACCCCGCCGAGCGGCGACGGCGCCCACCGCGTGATCATCGAAGGCCGGCCGCGGATCGAGGTCAGCATCGAAGCGAGCGACGAAGGCGAAAACCGGTCCGCGGGCGGCAACGCCACCGCCGTCGGCCGCCTCGTCGGCGCGATCGACTGGCTGGCCGGCGCGGCCCCCGGCCTCTACGACGCACTCGACGTCCCGCTGCGCCCGGCAGCCGGCAAGCTCGGAAGGAGGCGCTCGTGAACATCGACATCCCCGAGGGCAAGGACCCGATCGGCTACGTGTGGGGCGAAATGGTGCCCGGCATCGGGATCGCCGCCTCGCAGTTCTCGCTGGCCGTCTACTCGCACACCACGCTGGGGCTGCGGGAGTTCGAGGCCGCGCGGCTGCGGATCGCGCAGATCAACGGCTGCGTCTTCTGCCTCGACTGGCGCACCGAACGCGACGGCGTCAAGGTCGAAGAAGAGTTCGCCGACGCGGTTTCCGACTGGCGCACCACGGATCTCTTCGACGAGCGGACGCGCCTGGCGGCCGAGTACGCCGAGCGGTACGCGCTCGACCACCACAGCATCGACGACGAGTTCTGGAAGCGGATGGCCGAGCACTACAGCCAGAAGGAGGTCGTCGAACTGAGCATGAGCCTCGGTTCGTGGCTCGCCTTCGGGCGGCTCAACCACGTCCTGGGTCTCGACGTCGCCTGCGTCCTCCCGTCCCACCGGTCGTGGGGGGGGGGGGGGGGGTGTTGAAAAAGTGTAAAAAAAAACAAAACCCCCCCCACCCCCCCACAAACCCCGGCGGCGGAGGTCGGGGGGGGGGTA
>NZ_JBICSQ010000014.1:160727-166409 GCF_043197175.1 Amycolatopsis sp. NPDC049252 | reverse complement strand
GGTGGCCCGGCACCACCCCGACGTCGTGCTGATGGACCTGCGCATGCCGGAGCTGGACGGCGTCGGCGCGATCCGCCGTCTCGCCGTTTCCCACCCCACGGTCCGGGTCCTCGTGCTGACGACGTACGACGCGGAGACGGACGTCCTGCCGGCGATCGAAGCCGGCGCGACGGGCTACCTGCTGAAGGACGCCCCGGTCGCGGAGCTGCTGGCCGCGGTCCGCGCGGCGGCGCGCGGCGAGTCCGTGCTGGCGCCGAGCGTCGCGGGCCGGGTGCTGAGCGGTTTTCGCCGGGCCGGCCCGCTGACCCGCCGTGAGCTGGAGGTCCTGCGCCTGGTGGCGGCCGGGGCGACGAACCGCGCGGCGGCCGGGAAGCTGTTCATCAGCGAGGCGAGTGTGAAGACCCACCTGCTGAGCGCGTACTCGAAGCTCGGGGTGAACGACCGCGCGGCGGCGGTCGGCGAGGCCTACCGCCGCGGCCTGCTCTGAGGCGGTTTCACCCTTTTCGGAAGTCTGGCGCGGTGCGACCGGGCACGGATCCTGCCTTGACCGACGGACCGAGGGCGGCGTGCTCGCGGCCTGGCTAGGCTGGGTGGAGTGGAACCGGTGGAGATCAACGCGGGCACCTACTACCTGCGCCAGCTGCGCGCCGACCGGCACATCGACGACCGCCCGGCGCTGATGGAGGCGTTCGCCGACCCGACGCACCGCAAGTACGTGCTGAACTACCGCCTGCGCACCCTCGACGAAGCGACGGAGTACGTGACCCTGCGCGCGGCGCAGTGGGCGGGCGACGAGCGCTGCTCGTGGGCGATCGCCGAGCCGACGTCGGGCAGGCTGCTGGGCGAAGTGGGCCTGCGCGAGCTGGACCTGGACGCGGCGTACGGGGAGGCGACGGTCTGGGTCCACCCGGCCGAGCGAGGCAAGGGAATCGCGACGACGTCGTTGAACGCGGCCCTGCGCTTCGGTTTCGGCGGCCTGGGCCTGACGGAGGTCAGCTACCGCTACGAGGAGAGCAACACGGCATCGGCGATCGTGGCGGAACGCTGCGGCTTCACGTTGATCGGCCCGGAGAACGACCGCGCCCCGACGGGCGAGCGCCTGATCCGCTGGCACCGCACTTCCTGAACCACGGTTGTCGAGCCGCGGCTGCGGTGCCGTCACGCTCACGTCGCACCGGCGGCGTGCTGGTCCATGCCCCAGCCCAGGCGGAAACTCCCCCGCCCTTCCCTGGGGGGCGGCCCCGAGGCCAGTCTATCGGTGACCCCGGACGGAAACCCCGCTGAAGCCCCTGGTCAGCGCCGGTTGTCCACAAGTCCGGAGGCCTGTGGACAACCCCGGCGTCAGCTGACCGGCGCCACGATTCCCGAGCGAGCTTCCGGGGCCGCGATCCGCAGGGCGTCCGCCGCTTCGTCGCTCGGCTGGGACTGGGACTCGCGTTCGGCCTCGACCCGTGCCCGGTAGACCTCCACCTCGCGCTTCACCGTTTCGGGGGACCAGCCGAGGACCTCGCCCACCAGGTCCGCGACCTGTTCCGCGCAGTCGACGCCGCGGTGGGCGTACTCGATCGAGATGCGGGTGCGGCGGGCCAGGACGTCCTCCAGATGCAGCGCACCCTCGTGCGCGGCCGCGTACACCACCTCGACGCCCAGGTAGTCCGGCGCGTGCTCGATCGGCTTGAGCAGCTCCGGGCGGCCCTCGGCCAGCGCCAGCACCTCGTGCACCAGCGAGCCGTAGCGGTCCAGCAGGTGCCTCACCCGATAGGGGTGCAGGCCGTGTTCCGCGGCCAGGTGGTCGGCCTGGTTGACCAGCGCGTGGTAACCGTCCGCGCCGATCAGGGGAACCTTGTCCGTGATCGACGGCTGGGAGCGGCCCGGCAGGTCGACCGCCGCCGCGTCGACGGCGTCCGCCGCCATCACCCGGTACGTCGTGTACTTGCCGCCCGCGATCGCGACCAGGCCCGGCGCCACCCGCGCCACCGCGTGCTCGCGCGAAAGCTTCGACGTCTCTTCGCTCTCCCCCGCCAGCAACGGGCGAAGCCCCGCGTACACGCCTTCGATGTCGTCGTGCGTCAACGGCGTCGCCAGGACGCTGTTGACGTGCTCCAGCAGGTAGTCGATGTCGTGCTTGGTCGCCGCCGGGTGCGCGAGGTCGAGGTTCCAGTCCGTGTCCGTGGTACCCACGATCCAGTGATTGCGCCACGGAATGACGAACAGCACCGACTTCTCGGTGCGCAGGATCATCCCCGACTCCGACACGATCCGGTCGCGCGGGACGACGATGTGCACGCCCTTGCTCGCCCGCACCCGGAACCGTCCGCGGCCACCGGACAGGCGCTGCAGCTCGTCGGTCCAGACGCCGGTGCAGTTGATCACGACGGCCGCCGAGATCTCCGTCTCGCGCCCGTCTTCGACGTCGCGCACGCGCACGCCGGACACCCGGTCGGCCTCGCGCAGGAAGCCGACGACCTGGGTGGACGTCCGCACGATCGCGCCGTAGTGCGCCGCGGTCCGCGCCACCGTCATGGTGTGGCGGGCGTCGTCGGACTGGGCGTCGTAGTAGCGGATCCCGCCGATGAGCGCGGACCGCTTGAGGGCCGGCACCATCCGCAGCGCGCCCGCGCGGGTCAGGTGTTTCTGCCCCGGGACGCTCTTGGCGCCGCCCATCGTGTCGTACATCAGCAGGCCCGCCGCGGTGTACGGCCGTTCCCACACGCGGTGCGTCAGCGGGTAGAGAAAGCTGACCGGCTTCACCAGATGGGGTGCGATCGTCGTCAGCATCAGCTCGCGCTCGCGAAGCGCTTCCCGGACCAGCCCGAACTCGAGCTGCTCCAGGTAGCGCAGGCCGCCGTGGAAGAGCTTGCTCGAGCGGCTCGACGTCCCCGACGCCAGATCCCGCGCCTCGACGAGCGCGACCCGCAGCCCGCGGGTGGCGGCGTCCAGTGCCGTGCCGGCGCCGACCACGCCGCCGCCGATCACGACGACGTCGAAGGTCTCCTTGCCGAGCCGCTGCCAGGTCTCCTCCCGCTTGCGCGGTCCCAGCCGAGCCGGGTTCGTCTCCGCTGCGTGCTGTGCGCTTGCCACGTGACAGTCCTCCTCGAGCTGGCGAGGGTTCCAGCATCGCACGACCCGGTGATCCTCCGCCCGTTCGCGGATGACACTTGTGGCGTAACCCTCCGCGATCTTGAAAAGATTGCGCTCTCCGGTCCTTGGACCAGGGTTCTACGCCCGGGTAACGTCGCCCGGACGTGGGTCGGCAACGGTGCCGTGGCACGCCGTGATCGACCCTGCGCAGAGTGTCCAGTGTGGAGGTGCAGCGGTGAGTGCTGGGGCAATAATCGTCTGGGAACTACTGGGAACAGCGGCGCTGATCCTGCTCGGCAACGGCGTGGTGGCCAACCACGTGCTGCGCAAGACCAACGGCAACAACGGCGGAATCCTGTTCATCAACTTCGGCTGGGCGTTCGCCGTCTTCACCGGCGCCAGCATCGCCGCGCCGAGTGGCGCGCACCTCAACCCGGCGGTGACCCTCGGGCTCGCCATCGCCGACAAGACCAAGTGGGCCGACGTGCCCTTCTACTTCATCGGGCAGATGGCCGGCGCCATCATCGGCGCCATGCTGTGCTGGGCGACCTACAAGCTCCAGTTCGACGACCACCCCGAGCCCGAGAACACCCTCGGCATCTTCTCCACCGCGCCACAGATCCCGAACCGGGTGTGGAACCTCGTCACCGAGATCATCGGCACCTTCGTCCTGGTGGCCTGGATCCTGCTCAGCCCCACGTTCGCGGCGACCGACGGCGGCACCCCGAACTTCGGCAACTCAGCGCTCGGCTACGCGGGCGTCTCGTTCGTGGTCCTCGTGATCGGCACCTCCCTCGGTGGCCCGACGGGCTACGCCATCAACCCGGCGCGTGACCTCGGCCCGCGGATCGCGTACGCGTTCCTGATGCCGATCCGCAACAAGGCGAACGCCAACTGGGGCTACTCCTGGATCCCGGTCGTCGGCCCGCTCGTCGGTGGCGCCCTCGCCGCGCTCCTGTACCTCCTCGTGCACAACCTGACCTGATCGCCCGCCCGAGAATTTCCTGGAGCACACATGACTTCGTACGTAGCAGCGATCGACCAGGGCACGACCTCGACCCGGTGCATGATCTTCAACCACGAGGGCCGGGTCGTCGCCGTCGACCAGAAGGAACACGAGCAGATCTTCCCGAAGGCGGGCTGGGTCGAGCACAACGCCGAGGAGATCTGGGAGAACACCCGCGCGGTCGCCGCGGGCGCCATCGCCAAGGCCGACCTGCACACCAGGGACATCGTCGCCGTCGGCATCACCAACCAGCGCGAGACCGCGCTGGTCTGGGACAAGACGACCGGCAAGCCGGTGTACAACGCGATCGTCTGGCAGGACACCCGCACCGACCGGATCGTCACCGAGCTCGGCAACCTCGGCGGCGGCCAGGAGCGCTACCGCGACAAGGTCGGCCTCCCGCTCGCGACGTACTTCTCCGGGCCGAAGGTCAAGTGGATCCTCGACAACGTCGAAGGCGCGCGTGAGAAGGCCGAAGCCGGTGACCTGGTCTTCGGCAACATGGACACCTGGGTGCTGTGGAACATGACCGGCGGGCCCGACGGCGGCGTGCACGTCACCGACCCGACCAACGCCTCCCGCACCATGCTGATGGACCTCGACACGCTGCAGTGGGACCCCGAGATCGCCGCCGAGATGACGATCCCGCTGTCCATGCTGCCGGAGATCCGCTCCTCCTCCGAGGAGTACGGCAAGGTCCGCGAGAAGGGCGCGCTGGCCGGCGTGCCGATCGCGGGCATCCTGGGCGACCAGCAGGCCGCGACGTTCGGCCAGGCCTGCCTCTCGCCCGGCGAGGCCAAGAACACCTACGGCACCGGCAACTTCATGCTGCTCAACACCGGTACCGAAAAGGTGATGTCGCAGAACGGGCTGCTCACCACGGTCTGCTACAAGATCGGCTCGAACGACACGATCTACGCGCTGGAAGGCTCCATCGCCGTCACCGGTTCGCTGGTGCAGTGGCTGCGCGACAACCTCGGCATGATCTCGACCGCGGCCGAGATCGAAGAGCACGCGCGCAGCGTCGAGGACAACGGCGGTGCGTACTTCGTCCCGGCGTTCTCGGGTCTGTTCGCTCCTTACTGGCGGTCCGACGCTCGCGGCGCGATCGTCGGGCTCACCCGGTTCGTCAACAAGGGACACCTGGCCCGCGCGGTGCTGGAGGCGACCGCCTTCCAGTCGCGCGAGGTGATCGACGCGATGAACGCCGACTCCGGTGTCCCGCTGAAGTCGCTCAAGGTGGACGGCGGCATGGTCGTCAACGAGCTGCTCATGCAGTTCCAGGCCGACATCCTCGGCGTGCCGGTGATCCGCCCGGTGGTCAACGAGACCACCGCGCTGGGTGCCGCGTACGCCGCCGGGCTGGCGGTCGGGTTCTGGAAGTCCGAAGACGACATCCGCACCAACTGGGCCCAGGACAAGCAGTGGGACCCGTCGATGGACGACGCCCGCCGCGAATCCGAGTACCGCAACTGGAAGAAGGCCGTCACCAAGACCTTCGACTGGGTCGAAGACGAGGACTGACCGACGGGGACCGGCCGGGAGCGCCGACGGCGCTCCCGGCCCGCCCGCCGGATCAGTCTTCCCAGCCCTCC